>CAXBFC010000024.1:0-30940 GCA_963974725.1 uncultured bacterium
GAGAATCACCCGAAGCGCACCCGCAACATCGTGTTCCTCGCCGGTCGCCGCAGCCACGGCTACGCGTCGCACGAACACCGCGCGGGCTGCATGTTGTTGGCCAAGGCGCTAGACGAAAGCGACCTCAACCTGACCACCAAAGTGATCAGCATCTGGCCCGAAGACACCAGTGTGTTTGACGACGCCGACGTCATCGTCAGCTTTGCCGACGGCGGCGGCGGCCATCCGTTCATGCGCCACATGGGCGAGATCCATGGGTTGATGGCACGCGGCGTCGGCCTCGTGTGCTTGCACTACGCCGTGGAAGTGCCAACCGGCAAGCCCGGACAGAACTTCCTGCGCTGGCTCGGCGGCTACTTCGAAACGCACTGGTCGGTCAACCCACATTGGACCGCGAACTTCACCGAGTTCCCCAAGCACGCGATCACGCGCGGCGTGCAGCCGTTCGCGATCAACGATGAGTGGTACTTCCACATGCGCTTTCGACCCGGCATGGAAGCGGTGACGCCGATCTTGTCCGCGCTCGCCCCGGAGCAGACCATGCGCCGCAAGGACGGCCCGCACTCCGGCAACCCACATGTGCGTGCGGCGGTCGCAGCGAAGCATCCGCAACACGTCGGTTGGGCGTACAGCCGCGCCGACGGCGGCCGCGCCTTCGGATTTACCGGCGGCCACGTGCACTGGAACTGGGCCGAAGACAACTTCCGCAAAGTTGTGCTCAATGCGATCTGCTGGTGCGCCCACATGGACGTTCCCGCTGACGGTGTCGCATCGACGACCCCCGACCTCAAGGCTCTGCAAGCCAACCAGGACAACCAGCCCGGCGAGCGGTTTGATGCGGCGCAGGTGCAACGCATGCTCGACTCGTTCGCCGGCAAGCGCTAGCGGCAGCCCTCGCTATCGGGACTGCATGCCAGCCTTGACGAACTGCAAGCCGTCGACGCAGACATCCTTCGGATCGGCGAAGTAGTCCCGCCACACGTGGATTGCGGCCGCGAACTCGGGATCCAACCGAGAAAACGCTTCGATCACGCACCAGCCGTCGTAGCCGACCTCCCGCAGCGCGGCGAACGTGCCATTCCAATCGACCTGGCCACGTCCAGGCACGCCACGGTTGTTCTCACTGAAGTGCACGTGACCAAGCTCGGCGGCACACGTCCGGACGGCCGCGCCGGCATCGTGCTCTTCCAGATGCATGTGGTGGGTGTCGTAGTGCGCCCGCAACAACCGGTGGTCGACGCGCTGGCACAGGTCGCGCATCTGCGCCGCAGTGTTGAGGAGATAGCACTCGAATCGGTTGAGTGCCTCCGGCGCCAACACCAAGCCGGACGTCTCGGCATACTCGGCCGCCTCGCGCAGCACATCGGCGCTGCGCTTGTATTCGTCTTCGGTCGGTCCGCGACCACTGAATACCTTAAACGCCGAGTGCAATGGGCCGCACAACACTTCGGCCCCCAGGGCATGACCACAGTCAATCGCCCACTTCAACCGGTCGACCGCGGCCCGCCGCACCGCGGCACTCGCATCGATCGGATTGTGTTCGGGCGCGAGGCCTGCCGAACAGGTTCGCTGCAGGCCGACTTGGTCGAGCATCGCACCGACGTTCCGGTAGTGCGCGACATCGCCGTCAAACAACGGCACCTCAACCCCATCGAAACCGCATTCCTTGACGAACGTCAGCTGCGACTCGTGTTCGTTCGTGACGTGGGTCGTCCAAAGCAACAGGTTCACTCCAAAGCGCATGGAAAAACTCTAGCCTGAGAAGCCCCGCATCTCGCGACCCGGTCTGCAGGAATGCGCCGCGCCGGGTAGTCTGGACGCCATGAACGTTCTTGTGCCGCAGTCCACAGTCCTCGGTCTGATCTGGTGCGCGATCGCGGGACTGCCACTTACCGGCGGGCCACTGACGGCCCAGGACAACGATGCGCGCAAACTAGCCCGCAAAGAAGCGACGCGCTTCCTGACCTACCTTGAACTGCCGGCGCGCCGCACCGAAGGCGCGATGGGCCTGCTGCAGATCGGCGAACACGCGGTGCCGACACTGATGCGCGGGGCGCTGCATCCCGACCCGGCGATCGCGTGCATGAGCATGCAGATTCTCGGCGAGCTCGGCACCGCCGCGATGGTTGCCGAAGGCACTCTGCACAAGCAGTCACTGAGCGAAGATCCGGTGATCGCCAGCGCCGGCGGCTGGGCCAAGATTCGCGTGCGCAACCAGGGCGCGTTCCTCGTAACCGACTACTCGAAGGGGCGCGTGCTGGAATACACCCCCACCGAGAACAAGTATGAGTCGAAGGTCGTTCTCGACGGCATCAATAGCGCATGGGACGCCGAACGACTTGGCAACGGCAACTACCTCGTCACCCAGTATTCGGCCAACAAGGTCGTCGAGTACGACGCCGACGGCAAAGTGATCTGGGAGTTCCAGGACCTCAAATCGCCGCTGGATGCGGACCGGTTGCCAAACGGCAACACACTCATCTGCGACACGCAAGGCGGCCGGGTCCTCGAGGTCAACCCGAAGGGCAAGATCGTATGGACCCACGACAAGCTCAAGCAACCCTACGACGCAGACCGCCTGGTTGACGGCAACACCTTGATCACCGAATACGGCAAGCGTGTGAGCGAGGTCGATGCAGCCGGCAAGATCGTCTGGGAGCATAAGATCAACGACGCGTTTGGCGCCGATCGCCTTCCCAACGGCAACACGCTGATCACTGCCTACAGCTCCCGCGAAGTGATCGAACTCGATGCCAAGGGCGACCCCGTATTCACGATTTCAGGACTGCAGAGTCCCAACGAAGCGCGGCGCCTGGCGAATGGCCATACCGCCGTCGCGGAGAGCAAGATGGTGCGCATCTTTGACGCCAAGGGCAAAGAGGTCCACAAGATCGCGGTTGTCTCGCGACCCGGCACCATCAACTTTCACTAGCCAGTCTCACTAACCGTCACAACCGTCTACTACCTGGGCATCTGCTTCCGGTAGAGACCGAGCAGGCAGTGTTCCGGATACGGCACACCCACCGCGCGGCACGCGCGCAGTAATGCCATCTCCAGCTTCGACATCGACTGGAACTTCGCGAACGTGCGGCAGTCATCCAGCCGCAGGAAGGCTTCTTCCTTCATGCCGACCGCGGCGAACTGTCGCTGCAGCACGGCGCGCGAGTTCATCTTGAAGCACGTCGGGAACGTATCTTTCGGCTGTGTGCCCCACAGCCACGACTTGACGACGTGACGCAAGCCCATCGGGGCGAGGCGAGTCAGCAATGGCATCGGCGACATCCCGGCGACGGTGAACACCACCGCGAGGCCACCGGGGCGCAGGGCGCGGGCGATCGACTTCGTGCACGCCATCGGATCGGCGATGTGCTCGGCGACCATGCGCATCGTGACGAGATCAAACCGGCCTTCGCCATCGAACCCATCGATGCCGCCTTGGACCTTCTCGTCAACCCACGGGTTCTCGGCGAGCGTCGGATCGGGGTCGACACCCGTCAGGTGTTGGCAGCGCTTCGACAGGATTTCGGCGAGCCCCAGGTTGTTCGGAAACAACTCACGCCCGCAACCAACGTCGAGCCACGACATGCCCTTGACGACCAGCCCGGCGACCAACGACTCGTAGACATCGTCGGGCGTGTAGTAGCCACAGCGCTGCCGCAGGCGCGGCCCCCAGCCGAGCGCGCGTTGCGGCCCATAGCGGCGATGAAACATCTGCCGAAGCGACGCTTCGTCCGGCAAGCGAAGCAGCAGCGGTTCGTTCACGAGAACAATCTCGACGGGTCCGCGACCGGGAAGATGGCATCGAGTTCTGCCATGCAAGCATCGGACAGTTCGACATCCAGCGCCGACAGATTGTGGTCGAGTTGCTGCTGATGGCGCGCGCCAACCAACACCGACGACACGCCTTGGTTTCGCAATACGAACGCGAGCGCCATGCGGGTCGCGTCGGTGCCGTGCTTCTCCGCCAGCACGACCAGTTTTTGCGCGCGCTCGAGGTAATCGTCACTCATGAAGTTGGCGACGAACTTCTTGCCCGCCTCTTCGGTCGCGCGCGTGCCCGGCGGCGGCGCCTCGCCTGGCTTGTATTTGCCTGTCAGCACACCCTGCGCAAGTGGCGAGTAGACCAGCTGCCCCATCCCGGAACGCTGGCACGTCGGCACCACGGCCACCTCGATCTCGCGGCGGTACAGGTTGTAGAGCGGCTGGTTGGTGATCGGTAGATGCCAACCCTCGGCCTGGCACAGCGCAACCACCTCGGCGATGCGTTCGGCCGGCCACATGCTGACGCCCCAATAGAGAATGTGTCCCTGCTGGATCAGGTCGTGCATCGCCAGCGCGGTCTCGCGCACCGGCACGTCGGGGTCAAAGCGATGGCACTGGTAAAGGTCAACGTAGTCGGTGCCGAGTCGCTTGAGCGACTTTTTGATCGACTCGTGGATGTGCTTGCGGGACAAGCCACGATCGTTGACGTCGTCACTCATCGAAAAGAAGCACTTCGTCGCGATCACCAAACGGTGCCGCGGCAAGTCCTTGATGGCGACGCCGAGAGCGCGTTCGCCCTCGCCGTTGTTGTAGACATCGGCGGTATCAAACAGGTTGATGCCGTTTTCGAACGCGTGCGCGACGAGGTTCTGGGAACCCTGGTCGTCGACAATCGTGCCGATTGTCAGCCAGGACCCGAGACCGATCGCGCTAACTTTGACGCCAGAAGCTCCGAGGGGGCGGTATTGCACCAAGGCGTTGTAGCAGGGGCCTAGTCCAGCGACCACCTTCGGGATGACTACCGTTGATCGATGCCTGCGGAACCAAAGGCAAGTCCTGGTCCGGCGAGGCCGTTTGCGCGATGCTCCCCGGGAGAACCAAGCCAATGAGCGACAAGAAACGCATCGCCCTGATCTCGACCGGCGGCACGATCGAGAAGACCTACGACGAATTGCACGGGGTGCTCGACAACGCCCACAGCGTGCTCGACGTGATACTCGCCAGCCTGCAACTGGGCGGCGTCGACATCGTGCGCGTGCCGCTGCTCAACAAAGACAGCCTCGACATGACCCCGCAAGACCACGAACTGGTCGCCCGGACCGCCTCGGCGATGGCGGAAGCGCACGACGGCGTGGTCATCGTGCACGGCACCGATCGCTTGCCGGTCACCGGCGAGCTGCTGTATTCGCTGCGACCGGAGCCGCGCGTCCCGATCGTGCTGACCGGCGCCATGCGGCCCTACATCATGCGCAATACCGACGCACTGCAGAACATGACCGAAGCGCTGCTCGCCGTGCAGGTCATGCCGCCGGGCATCTACTGCGCCATGCACAATGAGGTATTGAAGTTCCCTGGGGTCATCAAGGATCGCGAGCGCGGCAAGTTCGTGCGCGGCAACGCGAGTTCGTAATGGCGGAGACCAGCAACGACGACGGCGGCGAGCCGGTGCCGCAAGCAACAACCGGCGTAGCGATTCCACTGCGCGCCCGGCTGCCGGCCCTGTGGCCGTTGGCGGCAATCTGGGCGATCGCGCTACTGCCCGTGCTGCTGTGGCTGGTGTCTCAACAGGCCCCACAGACCGCGGTCGCCATTGCCAACACCGCCCGGCAAATAGCGATGCAAACCCTGCTCGTTGTGGTCGTCGCCGCGGTGGTCGGATTGATGGTCTACCCGCCGTTGCCGGCTTGGCTGCGGCGATTCAAGGACCGACTGCGCACGTCGTGGTCGGCCGACCGCGGCCCGATCACCCGCGCGCTATCCGAGCTGCAGCACTTCGAAACCGCGCAGAAGCACTTCGAAGTCGCCAAGCTCGCGTGGATTCGCTCGGACTACCCACTGGTTGGCAAGCACGTAGGTCGCTCGGTCGAACTCGATGCCACGATGCCGCACGCACAGCACTTGCTCGGCCTGTTCTCGCTGCGCATCGGTGCGCTGCCGACAGCATTGGCCGCGTTCGCGGCTGCCGAACGGCTCGACCAGGGGCACGCATTTGGCGACGCCCAACTGCACCTGGCGCGCGCCCAGCATCTCAACGGACAACTCGAAGCCTCGCTGCAGACGTATGCTGACTACGAGCGCAACCACGGCGGCAGCCACCGCAGCCACTACTGGCATGGCGAGGCACTGCTTGCTGCTGGCCAAGGCGAAGCGGCAGCCCTTGCCTTCCAGGCGGCGGCTGCCGATCCCAAGATGCGGCTGACTTCCGAAGAGAATTGGTTCCGCGCGCGAGCCCGGGTTCGCTGCTGGCGCTTGCCGCAACGTTTGCCGCAGGGAGATTCGAAGTGAAGGATCTCATGCAGCAGGCGGACGAAGTCCCGGTCACGTTGTTGGTCGCGCTCGGCTACGTGACGATGGCCTTCTTGACCGACCCGATTTCGCCGGCCGATCAGCAGCTACACCAATACGGCTGGCTGCTGCCGACGTTGGTCAGCGACGGCGAGCCTTGGCGCTTGTTGTCGAGTGCCTTCCTGCACGGTGGCTGGATGCATCTCGCCTTCAACACCTATGCCCTGCTCAGCACAGGCCCCGCCCTCGAACGAACGATCGGTAGCGTGCGCATGGCGATACTGTATCTCGTCGCCGCGCTCGGTGGCAGCATCGCCGTTTGCGTGATCAACGGCCCGCTCGGGCCAGTCGTCGGCGGCTCGGGTGCCCTGTTCGGTATGTTCGGCGCCATCCTCGCGTGGCAGATGCGACAAGCCAACAGCGCTCTGGGCTTCCTCAACTACGACGGGCCCCGTCGCATCATGTGGCTGATCGCCATCAACCTCGCGATCGGAATGTTCCTGCCGTTCATCAGCAACACCGCCCACGTCGGCGGCTTGTTGACCGGCTTTGGCTTCACCTTCTTGTTCCTCAGCAGGAGCAACAAGACGGACCATTGGCTGCCGGCATGGCGGATCGCCTTTGCGGCGCTGCTTGCCACTCTGCTGATGCACACCCTGCGTCCGACAACCCGCTGGGACTGGCTATGGCATCAAGCACAAGCCACCAACGACATGCAACGTCGCAGTGATCTACTGGAGGCAGCAGCGATGAGCTACGGCAACAGCAATAAGCCAACCGCAGCTGCGGCGCGCGGCCTCGAGTTCTCGATGGCCAAACTGCAACGAACCTTGGCCGAACTCAACAAGCGCTAGCATCGGCTCTCGCTACTCGGCCGCGAGCTTGCGCAGGCGCCGCACGCACGCATCCTTGCCCAGCAAGAACACGACGTCGAAGAAGCCGGGTCCCTTGTTGGTTCCGGTCAGCGCCGCGCGTACCGGGCCAACAAAGTGGCCGAACTTGATCTCCTGCGCTTCGGCCCAGGCACGAGCCGCGCGCTCCAAGGCTGCCGGGGTCGCGAACGAACTCTCGGGCTCGGCGGCACCTTCCTGCGTCGGCAGGCGAACGGCCTCATCGGCGTCGCCGCGGTCTCCGGGGAAGCTCGGCGCCATCGGCAGGGTCTGCAACAGATCGGCAAAGCCAGCGAACCACGCACCGCAGTCCGGCCGCTTCTTGATTGCCTTCTGCGCCTGCTCGTCCAACTCAGGGTCAGCAAGCAACCACTGCACCTTCTCGGGGAACTCCTGCAGCACGGAAATACGTTCTTGGTAGCACGCAACGACGTTGCGCAACCACCCCTGATGCGTTTCCCACGAGCCGTCCGGCAACGCGGACTCCAACCACTGCCGGCTGCGCACGAGGCACTCATCCGTCGACCACTGGCGGATGTATTCGCCACACATCCAGTGCAACTTCTCGACGTCAAACTTGGCACCGGCCTTGCCGACACTGCCAATCTTGAACACCGCCACCATCTCATCCCGCGTGAACACATCGCGATCGGCTGAGAAGCCCCAGCCGAGCAACGCGATGTAGTTGAAAACGGCCTCCGGTGGATATCCCATGTCGCGATACTCAAGCGTGCTCTTCACACCGGGATCGCGCTTCGACAGCTTGCCGCCCTTCTGATTGAGGATCAGCGGAATGTGCGCGTATTCCGGGCATTCGTGACCGAGCGCCTCAAAGACCAGGTTCTGCTTGATGCCGTTGAGGAAGTGTTCTTCGCCACGCACGACGTGTGTGATCTTCATGTCGACGTCATCGACAACGCACGCGAAGTTGTAGAGCGGCACACCGCCACCGCGCACCATGACCCAGTCGTCGAGCTGCTTGGTGTTGACTTCCACATCGCCACGAATCAGATCGTGCACCTTGACGACGCGATCCTCGGGCATCCGGAACCGAAGATTGAACGTCAGCCCTTGCTGCTCAAACTCCGCCCGCTGCGCCTCGCTCAAATCGCGGCAATGCCCGTCATAGCCAAGGAACGAACTCTTCTTCGCCTTCTGCTCGGCACGCACCGCCTCCATGCGTTCGGGAGTGCAGTAGCAGCGATACGCATGCCCCCCATCCAGCAACTGCTTCGCCGCCGCCTCATAGCGGTCCAACCGCTGCATCTGAAAGTAAGGTCCAAACTCCCCGCCACCATTGCTGCGATCGCCAGCATCAAACACCGGCCCTTCATCCCAATCGATCCCGAGCCAAGCCAGCCCCTCAAGAATGATCTGCAGCGACTCGTCCGTACTACGTTCGCGATCCGTATCCTCGATCCGCAACACAAACGCGCCACCAAGGCTGCGAGCCAAAGCCCAATTGTACATCGCCGTCCGCGCCCCACCGAGGTGCAACGGCCCGGTCGGAGATGGCGCAAAACGCAGTCGAGGAGTCGGATGAATCATTACTTAAAAACAGGTATCAAGAAGTGCGTACGGTGCCAGGACAAAAAAGCACATCCTCGCGCAGCCCGCGGTCACTCCCCGGTCATACCGAGCAGCTCCAGTTGCCAGCCCGCTTCGGTCTCACGCACGACACTGACACTGGCCAATTCGACCGCATAGGCATCACGAGCAGGGTCGGGGTCGCCGAGCAGGTCGATGATGGCCTGACGCACGATGCCGCGATGTGCCACCAACAGGGCGTCCCCTTGCCAGTTCGCCGCAATGAACTCCTGGACCGCCGCGCGAACCCGAGCAGCGAAGGCTGTGCGCAGCTCGCCCTCGGGAAATCGATCGACCTTGCCCGCCGCGTGATCGGCCCAAAACGTCGGAAAGGCGGCGTCGATCTCCTCGCGCGTCATGCCTTCGCAGGCACCGAACGAGATCTCGCGCAAACGTTCGTCGACGCGCGGCGCAGCCACATCGATCGCGATGCCCGATTCTCGACCGCCATTCTCTCGCACACCATCGACGAGGATCGAAGCGGACTCCGCAGCTCGCGATAGCGGGGAATGCACTACCTGGGCAAAGGGCACCCCCGCGAGCAGCGGTAGCAGCGCGCGAATCTGCTGGCGGCCGACATCCGACAACGGCACGTCGTTCGCACCGTGGTAGCGAATCGATGACTGGCCTTCGGTTTCTCCATGGCGCACAAGCCATAGGCGCCGCCCGGACTTCATCGTCGAGGAAGCGCCAACGATCGTGGATGCAGCCATGCAGCCAACGACTACCTACTTCATCAGCTGCAGCGCGATCACGGCACCAATGCCGAGAACGACCAAGCCGATGCCAACCAACACCGCGCGGTTCCAACCGGCGTGCTCTTGCACGACCTTCTGAAGTCGGTTCGATTGGTCTTCGTGGGTGCGACGAAGTTGCTGCAGACCTTCATCGGTCGTGCGCTTCAGCTCGTCGACGGCGCCATCCTGGGCCTTGGCAATATCGCTAGCCAAGCCCTTGAGCTCGTCCGAGCGACGGTTGGCCAAATCCTGCGAAGCCTTGGCTTGATCACCACTGTGCTCAACCATCTTGTCCATCGACGTGTGGATGCGATCCATCGTCGACTGGAACTCCATGACCGTCGCGGCAGTGCGCTCATCGGTCTTGGCGGCGCGATCCAGCGCCTTCTCGACGCTCTCGAGCAAGTTCGGCAAGCGTGTCATCGTCGTCGACAACTTTTCACCGAGCGCGTTCTGCTTCTCCATCTGCTGCGACAGCGACTGCAGCGTCTCGAGCTGCTGCTGGCCGAGCACTGGCATCGAGCTGGTTGCATCGACGATCTTTTGCAGCTTCTCATCGCTGGCAGCCTGCGAGCCGCGCATCAACGCCGTCAGTTCCTGGAAGTGCTGACCAACGGCTAGCATCGCCTCTTCGCGATCCGACATCTTGCGCGAAGAACGGGTCTCCGCCGGCTGGAACGTCGACGACACCGCCCGGCCACTGCCGTTACCGTTGCCGTTGCCGCTTCGGCGGGGCTGAATCAGCTCAGGCTCGACACGCGATGCAGTGGCGGCCGGCTTTGCTGAAGTGGCAGTCTTGCTACCGGCGGAAGCCTTCGCGCCATTGCCAGCAGAACCACTGGCAGCAGCACCACTGGCTGCAGAACTACTGGCAGCAGAACCCTTAGAAGAAGCAGTGCTTGGCTTCTCGACCCGGACTCCCGAACCAGAACCCCAGCGACCCTTCAAACGTTGAAAGAATGAACCCTTGTTGACCATCGTGCCTAACGTCGCGTGACCAAACGCAACGCCCAGTTGATGTCGAGAACCGTGACCAGCAGCACCGAAGACCATCCGGGTGCGAAATCCACTGATCGATGACCTGTTCCGGTCCTCGACGAAGAGTTCGACACTACCGCATGTTCTCCCCCCCGGGTAGTCGCCTTTTGGTCAAGCTTTCGCCCAAGGATTCTCCCCCAGGGCAGGACGCCCGAAGATTCGGACTTGACCCAGAGCAATTCGTCGGTAGCTTCTTCGCCGCGCTTCCTCCAGACGACCTTGGTTGTCTGCCGAAGAAGAGCAAGCAGTGCCAGATGGGGAGTTAGCTCAGTTGGTAGAGCGCCACAATGGCATTGTGGAGGTCATGGGTTCGATTCCCTTACTCTCCACCATTTGACACTGCTTGCAAACGCCTGTCGATCACGTCTTTACGTGGACCCGCTTCGATCAAAGTGATCAAAGCGCGCGCGACACCCGAACAACGAATCGCGACTTAGTCGCGATTCATCCACCCGGGCGAGCCGCAGCTTCGTTTGCACAAGGCGAGTGGCCGCACGTTCGCCACCTTCAGCAACCCGACCAACGTCGACCCCGACACCGGCTCGATCGAGTCGTGGAAGGTTTGGTTCGGCATCAAGAGCAAGGACGCCGAGCGCCGCTTCCGCGCCTACCGTGCGCGGTGGGAACTCGCCGACTGGCGTCGCCCTGACGATGAGGCACCGGCCGGTGCCTTGACCGTGCGCGATCTCGTCGACCGCTACCGAGCACACTTGCTCGAACGCCGCGGTGCCGACTGGTTCGAGCGCAACGGCGGCCGGTTCGAGTCGTCCATGGGGCCGTTGCTCGCGATCGAAGGCACCGCCCCCGTGGCCTCGATTGGTGCGAAGAAGGTCGGCGACGTTCGCCGGGCGATGCTCGCCGAGGGCAAGCTGTGCCGCGAGGAACTCAACGCGCGCATCGGCATCATCAAGGCGGCGTTCCGCTGGGCGGCCGAAGAAGAACTAGCACCGGCGTCGGTCTGGTACAGCGTGTCGGCCGTGAAGGGCCTCGAAGCGGGAGCCTACGGCGTGCGCGAAGGCAAAGGCCGCCGCGAGCCGGTGGCCGACGAAGTCGTCGAGGCCACGCTCCGGCACATGTCGGCGAAGCACGCCGATCGGGTGCGGCTGTTGCGCTTGGTCGGTGCGCGGCCGTCCGAACTCTACGGGCTGACGCCATCGATGATCGAGCGCGACGGCGATGTGTGGACCGCTGGCATCGTCGAGCACAAGACGAAGAAGCACGGCATCGACCGGGTGCTCGCGTTCGGCCCGAAGGCGCAGAAGATCCTTCGGCCGCTGCTACTGCGCTGCGGCACCGGGTTGATGTTCCGCGACGAGGCCGTCGGAGCGCGTGAGGCCGTGCAGGCGCTCACGAAAGAGATCAACAGGGCGGTGAAGCGCGCCAACGTCGAACGCGCCGTCGATGGACTACGGCGGCTCGCACGGCGCAAGGGCGAGAGCGAAGCGCGTCGCTTGCTGCGCGACCGCTATCGCGTGTTGCACTTCGCCAAGTGGACCGCCGACGATGGCATCACGCGCACACGTTTAGGCACCGTGGCCGAGTTGGTGCAGCGCGTCGGTGCAAAGCGCATCGCCGATCTAGTGCGCGACGTTGGCGGCGAGCCGGTGCCGAACTGGACCGCCTACCAACTGCGGCATACGCGCTTGTCCGAAGTGCGTCGCGAGTTCGGCCTCGAAGCATCGGCCGCTATCGGCGGCCACTCGCTCGGCAAGGAAGCGCGGATCACCGAAGGCTACACGGGTGCGGCTCAACGCGAGCTTGCTTGCACAATCGCGCGGAAGACCGGGTAGCGCCGGTCAGAACCTACCAGGCGGCGTGTAGTCCGGGTCACCCAGTCGATGAACCCGGTCCAAAAACGACAAGGCGTGCGTGACCATCTTGACTGGCGCAGGCGGAATCCCACGCTGCTCGACGTAGGTCGTTGGGACCCCTGCTTCATCGAGGATCTTGCGGAGGCTGTCGATTACCTGCTTCAAATGTTCGTCGGGCCCCTTCAACCCACCGAACTGGATCTCGTTGAGTTGCTGAGACACTCGGTTCAGCTGGGCCCGACTGTCGGCAAGGAGATCCTCCTTGCGGAGCACGATCTTGTGCCACTTGGCGTCGCACTCGCGCAGCTGCTCACCGTGCTTCTTCGCAGCTTCACGGGCCGCCTCCTGCAGCCTTCGGACTTCACCACCATTAAAGAATGACACGCAAGCGATCGTAGACGATCGCCAGTAGACCCCAAGCAAATAGCAGTCGCCTTGTGGCTGGCAAGGGTTCGGTCCGCTCGCCCTATTGCGTTGCGGCACCGGCGGTTTGGGATCAAGCGCCGCACTGCGGCCCGCGATGAATCGCGAGCGAGGTCGCGATTCATCACTTTGCCGGATACTTGATGCCCTTGATTTGCGCCTGCGGAAGGAACTCTAGGGCCATATCACCAGGGCTAGTGCGTAGCCCGTAGGTCCCTGAGGACGATGAATACAGGGGCTTCATGGAGACCTCGGCATCAGACTGCAACGTGAACACAACGTCTTTCTTGAGGATCAAGGCCAACGCATCACGCCCCCCTGCATACCTAGCGTGAGCACACAACCCGACAAACGAGAGTCCCAACAGCACCATCTTGTGCACGGTCCACTTCCAGTCCCGAGCAAACGCGAACAACGTGCCCGCTCCCGCACCGGCCAACGCCGTCCATGCAATGGAGCTGCCTCTCCAGATCGACCAGCCGATGCTGACCAGCCAAACAGCGGAGATTATCCAACCAAAGGCAGCCTCATAACGCCCCTCGACCGCAGGCTCTTGGTCAGGCGCGCGCGCCGCCCGGACCAATCGTATCCCCTGACGTAGGCCAGCGTATCCGAGCGCCACTTGCCACAGCATTACAATCGTCAACCGGCTCGGGCGAACCAGATCGAGGAACTCAACACTGACATCACGTGCTTCAAGTCCCCAGAACCCGAAGTATCCGTCGTAGTAGTTAGCCCCGACAAAGTAGAGCCCAACGGTCGCCAGCGTCGTAAGGGGCAACCCCAAGCCTGCAAACTGGCGCAGATCTGATGGGAGCCCCGTTTCGTTTTCTTGTGCCATTGAATCCCCGGCAAGACTGCGTTCGACACCCGAAAGCAATGGCCTCATACGCATCCTACCCGGCAGCCACTAACTGCCAAGCAGGTAACCGACTGACTGCCAACGAACGAGGACCGCAACCGCCATGCGGCGGGCAAGGGCTCAACGCGCTAGCCGTAAGCGATGCACCGCGTGCGGTTGCCGCCCTCGGTGCGCGCAACGGGTGACAACCAATCGCGTTTGATGTCGCGATTCGTCTACTTGAGTAGCTCGTCGCGCCCAGCGTGCGCCTCCACGCTCCCCCAAACATTCGAGCCCAACACGCTCGACCAAGCCGTGCGCGCAGCAGTGAAGGCGGCAAAGACTACAGCGTGGTCGCCTTACCAAATCGGTCACGCCGTCGCCGATGAATTCGAACGCATCGGCATCGCAGGTATGGTGGAAGCCGCAGCGAGACTGGCAGGGGCTCAACTAGGGCACGCCTCGACGACGACGACGACGACTGCTCGATATTCGCACTCAGCAATCGCAAACGCCACGCAAGCAAGACGGCGCGTGCGCGCCCCTCGCTTGCACTACTCAAGAAGCACGCTGCACGCTACTGCATCGTTTCCAAAGCTCGCTGTGGCGGCGTCGCCGGGGCGCATCTTGACTCTGGTAGGATCTCCCCATGACCGAGGACGCAGCCCCCAAACATCGGGTCGACCGCACGATATACACGCACTCGGAGCTGTTCATTAATGCCGAGCACGCCCTTGCGCGTGACGACAAAGCAGCTGCACCGCATGACTGCCTAACCGCACTGGTTCTGGCAGCATTTGCGGTTGAAGCCTATCTCAACTTCGCGGGCGAAGAGCTATGCCCCTACTGGGACAAGATCCACCGAATCGGAGTCAGACAGAAACTAGGCGTCATATGCAAGATCATTAGTTTCGAGCCGGACTTCGGCAATCGGCCGTATGAGTCGCTGAATCGTCTTTGGCGGGTTCGGAACATTCTGGCTCATGCAAGAACTGAGACACTCACCGAGGAGCGCGAAGGCATGCCACCGAACGAAATCGCATACCCGCAAACCAGCTGGGAGCAGGAATGCACGCAGGTGAACGCTCGCAGAATCCTGGATGACGCTAGCAAGCTACTCACCGACCTGCATCAGCTCACCGGCATCCAACACGGCATTCTCGGGCACCTGGGCGAGAAAGGTGGTTCCGTCTTGAGATGACGCAGCAGGCCATGCCCAGCCGCGCATCAACTAGTCAAGCCAACGGTCATTGGCTCATTAGACCCACAGTCTCAGTTTGTCGGTCCAGGGACGCTTCGTCAGCGCGCCTACCCCATTGGTGCGCTACCGACGGTGCGTCGCCCTGTGCCTATTACCAACTGGTGAACGTGAGAAGGGCCTTCGCGTGGCGTTCGCTGGCGTTCAGCGAGAGAGCCGGCGCATGGCGCTGATCTTCTCGTCCGGTCGGACCAGTAAAGCGGTCGGAATTTGAAAGAACTCGCGGCGCGGTGGCGCGGCACCCGCAATCCTACCGCGCCTCCTGCCGCTGTCTAATCGCGGCAAGAACACACAGCACGCCAGCAACCATCGGGTGAACTGTGAAGTTCGCCCGCACCGAGAGAGCAGGGACCAAAGACTTGCGCGCCCTTCGCGCGCGAACGAATCGTCACCTCGACGTGCCAATCACCTCAAGGCATCCGACGCAGCCAGCGGCAACAACTGCGAGCGCAATGAGACTCCACACGCATCAGCCCGTCGCCGGCTTGCTGCGATCACGGCGCCCCATCCACCACATCACGAACAACAGACCGCTGCCGAGCAAGATGAACGTGCTTGGCTCGGCGATCGGCAAGCTACCAATCGCACCATCTGGTTCGCGCCCGACCAACGCGCCAGGATCGAGGCCGTGTTGTTCGTACTGCTCGCTGCGCTCCAACACCACCGCACCACTGCCAGCGGTGACGAGACGATAACGGGCCGCCAACTGCGCCGCCGCATCGTCATCGCCAGCAGCCGCCAACGCGCGCGCCTGCCGCGCCGCCCACAGCCGCGCCAGTTGGTCACTGACTGGCGCGGCCCCTTCAGGAGCTTTCGAAGCGCGAGAAAACCGCCGCTCCGTATCGCCCGAATCCGCGAATGCGCCAATGGTGTGGAAACGTTCGAAGTCGACCAACGACTGGCGCAACGAGTCCGCATCGGTGCCGAGGCGCGGCACCGTCACCGCACAGTCCTTTAACCACGGCGAGTCGCGCAGAACATTGCGGCCGGGATCGAGCGCCAACGTCGCGACCTCGACACCAGAAGGAATGCCGCCCGCTTGGCTCTCCTGCCAGTCCGCCATCGCCCCATGCAGCCAATAGACCCGGTGCTGACCGAGCGCCTTCGCCTCTTGCATCGCCGCAGTCACTGCATTGCGGGCATCGACACCGCCGGCGAACGGCTGCGATAGCCAAGACGGCGACAGCGCCTCGTTGCCGGACTGCAATTCGAACCGACGCGATTCCCTGCCGACAACCAGGAACACGATGCAAGGCTTCGAAGGCTGCAACGACGGCGCCGCAAAGCAACTCGCAAGGAATGCGCTCGGGTCGGCAATGGCTCGGCCGACCGACGCCGAGGCCTCGAGCACGACAATACTTGGTGCGTGCACTGAGTTCGTCGCGACGGCTGTACGCGGCCGCAAGCGCTGCACGACAAAGCCGTCGGCATCCGGCGCGAAGACCGTGCGGTCCGTGCGCGGCACCGGGATCGCAACCCGCAATTGCTGATCTGAAAACGGCACCGTCTCGACAACCCCGAGCCCCTCAACGCGAACCATGTGGTCAGCCATGCGGCCGCCACCGCAGTTGTGGCCGACCACCTGCGGCAACTGCAACAAGGCCTTCTCGCCGCGCAAGCACAGCGGCAGGGTCAGACCAACGCGCACCTGCATCGGGGTGCCGCTGACGACAGGGAACAGCCGAAGCCGCAACAGGTCAGGGCCGATTTCTTGCAGCAACGCGGGATCGCGCATCTTCGCCACGACAGACTCGAACGCGGCTTCGACTTTGGAGGCGGCCGCGAAGGCGGCCGGACGCTCGACGCCACCAATCCATAACGACAACGAACTCGCGACGGCACCCGTCGGCAAGCGGATGTCAAAGCGCGCTTCGGCAAGGCTACGACTACTCGAGCCGACCTTGAGTTCCCAGTCGACCTTGGCGAGTGCGGCTGCCGGTTCGAGCGATGCGGTAATCTTGCTCGTGCGCCACTCCAGCGCCGCGCCGGCATACCTATCGATGGCTTCGATCGGCAACTCGCCATCATCGAACGCTTCGCCGTGCGCGCGATGGAAGGCACGGCGCGCGTCCTCCCTTGGCAGCTTGCACCTCGCCAGGTTGGCGACGAACCAGAACGGGTGGTGATTCGCCAGGTGACCATGGCGCCAACCACTGTGCGACGTCATCAGCCAACTCGCTTCGTCGGATCGCTGGCTGCCGGTCACACAGATCGATCGCTGCGTGGCGATGTCTAGCCCGCGCAATTCTCGGGCCAACGCCTCTTCGCGTTCGGGCTGGCCATCCGACTGCATCACCTCGGCCAAGGCCGTGAGCTTCTTCAGCACCGCGTTGCGACTCCAGCCATCGACAAGCGAGAGGGTCAACGGCAACGCGCCGAGTACCAGCAGGATCGCTGCCAAGTGCAATTGCGTGCGGCCACTCGCTTGCCATTCGCGCCACAACTTGGCGACCAACCGCGGCATGCCCAACAACACGAAGTACGGGGCCGCCGCCAAGACACCGAGACCGACCACGGCCAACATCACCATCGCCGGCACTGCGGGCGCCTCGGCAACCGCGTAGAGCATGGCCATGCCGAGTGTGAACCCAGTCGCGCCGGCGCGGACCAACACGTTCTTGCCGCGCAACAGGTCGAAGTGCAGCGCGAAGTTGAGGCAGACAGCCAATCCGACGCCCACGACATGCCACCACGTTGGAAACAGCGGCAACACTTCGCTGAGCATGCCCGTAGTGAGTTCGGCCAGCAGACCAAACAGGGGCACCACGCCGAACAGAACCGCTGTGCAGCCGATCAAGGCTGGCCCGACCACAGCAGGCCGAGCGTTCTCCACTGGCGCGCTCACGTTACTTTGCATTCCAAAGCCATGATGTCGGATCCACCAGAATCTGCAACCCCCGCGCGCGACTCAGCCGACTCAACTGGGCGAGCTCGCCGCGCAGCCAGGAACTCGAGCGGCGATCGCAGCCAACCCCCCGTCGGTGAACCAGCCGCCGAACGCCACACCGCTCGACCACGATACGCGTCGGCCAACCTACGTTGGCAGACGCACTCCGGAGTGCGCGCCCACGCCGACAACGGTCGGACGCTACGTGCTCCCCAAGTGCTTTTGCATGAGTTCGGCATTGCTTGCGGTGTGACCTATTGGATTGGGCGATGCGGTGCAGCGCTCGCGTGCGCCGGATCTGTATCGCAGGGCTCGGGCGCTTGCGCTCGGGCAACCGATACGGCGCAATACTGATATGACCAAGTTCCGATTGCTCGCGGCGAGCCTGATTGCCTGCACGTTCTTATCAAGCTGTGGCACCACCAATGCCGTGCGTTGGGCCTATGGCAAGACTTCGGTATTCGAGGCGCCGAGCAAGCACTCAGAAGAGATGGGGCTGCGCCCGATCGCCGGCATTCCACTCATCGCCACCGCGTTCGTGTTTGACGCAGTCACGTTCCCGGCGCAAGCGTTGTTTGGCGTGTGGCCTTGGTGGGGTTCGCGGTCGCTGCATATGCAGCCCGGCAGCATGTAGCTGCGGAGCTGGGCGCCCTCTAACTAGCTACCCACTTCAACGTGCAGAGCCGGCGACAGCAGGAAGCCGGCGGTGTTGACACCCGGCGCGCTGACCAGGAGCTGCGAGTAGAACGAATACCCGGCCAGCCCCACCCGTGGCGTCCAGTCCAGCCTGACGCTGCCGCCGAACTGGGTCAGGGCCGTGCCCTCACGCGGCATCATGATGTGTTCGGGCGACACCATGAGATGGCACCCAGGGGCACCGAGCGCATCAAGTGGATGCGGCGTGGCCAACTCATACGACACGAGCACCATCGCCAGCCACGCGGGGGACTCACTTGGGCTCGTCGGCTTGGTACTCCAATCGACGCGGAATGGCTGCCCCACGCGCGGCACGCCATCCGTGACGAAGTACGGTCCACCCGGCCCGCCTTCTGAGAAGGTCGGAACATCGCAAGGAGTCGGGGCATGGATCATGCGTGCGCGACCGTAAACGAGCGGCGGTGGCACGAAGACCGAGCGCGATCCAGACTTGGGGTTCCCGACTGCGGGCGCTGGTTGCAGGGCCCCAGCCCCAACTTCAACAGCTGCTGCTTCGGGCGCTGCTGCTGCTTCGGGCGCGACAGGAGCAGAGTCGCTGCCCGCGATGAGCGTTGCGACAATCAGAGCGGTTGCCCCAGTAAGCAATTCGGAGAGATTCATGCGAGCGAGTCCGGGATGGGAGCGAGGCGAGTTCAGCGTTTCTACGCACCAGCTCGTAGGAACGGCTTGCCCATCACCCAGCAATTGTCGTCACGGGCAAAGCGCTTCGATCCTGTTCGTTCACCCCCCCCTCAACCGAACGATTACGCAACCCGTGAACCTCTCTACCATCACACGCTACACCGCACTTGCCGGTGTGCTCTCCGCACAGCCCCTGCTCGCGCAAGCAGTCTCCATCAGCGCAATTGCCGACGGGGACCTGGTGGTCACGACCGGCAATACCACTGGAGCAACCAGTGTCGTGACCGCAGCTAGCGGGCAAGACCTGAGCACCGGACTGTTGCTCGAAACCCTGCCCTTGCCAGCCCAAACCGCGCAGGCACAGGCACAAACTGGCCTGTTCGTGCACCAGGATGCAAACTCCGCCGGTGCCAGGATGCACTCGGTTGCGTGGACCGCGGCCTCAGGCAATGGCATGCCGTTCGCGGGAACTGGCACCAGTCGCATCCTGGTTCAGGTGACCCTCCACCAATCGATGACGCTCGATGTCTCGTTCCGCGCATCCGTGATCGCGTGTGCCACCGCGCCGACTGGCAGAGCGTGGGTTGACATCGGCAACGATGGCACGATCGACGCGCAGGCAACACCTGGCGCGAGCCTGTTCGGGATCGAATCGCACAATCTGACCGTGACCATGCCCGCCGGCACGACCGACATCCTGCTCGGCACCGAACTGGTCCTGCCGGCGATCGATACGTTTGGTCAGGTCGTCGAAACGGTCGCCGGCTTCACGATCGAACCAGGCCACGCATCGATTCTGTGGGAAGGCGTCAGCTGCGGCGCGCAACTGGATGCCGAGCCCTTGCTCAACGGCGACGTGCGCTTCTGGGTCGGCGGACAACAGCTCGGCGACCTGCCATTCCTGATCATCGGCAACAATCGCAACGCGCAGCCATTCCCGATCGTGCCCGGCTGCAACCTGCTAGTGACGCCAGACGTACTGATCCCGCTGCCGACGTGGAGCTACCACCACGTGCCAATGGTTGGTCTCAACGGACAGCTATTCGCGCAAGGCGCGTTGCTCAGGCCACAGGCACTGTTCTTGTCACCCGCTGGACTGTTCACCAGCCAACGCATCGCGATCGGCCTGCAATAGCGCGACGGCCTACTTCTTCTGGTTCTCGGGGGCGACCCATGCGTGGTCGGGTTTCAGACCGAGCGGCCCCGGATTGCAGTCTTCAAGATGCTTGTTGACCAGCATGGAAGCCAGCGGATGCACGATCAGTGCCGCAGGTTGTTCTCGGTGGGCAAGCTCGTGCAGTTGCCGCCAAAGGTCTGCGCGCCGAACCGAGTCGAACTCCTGCCGCGCTGCGTTCGCCAACCGGTCCGCTTCGGGGTGCGACCACTTGCCGTCGTTGTCGAGCCCTTCGCTATGCAAGAACCGATGCGGATCTCCCAGCGCATCGAAGGATTCAAGCTGCAGGATACCGTGCCATTCGTTGCGCTTCTTCTCGGCAGCAAAGCCCGCTGGCGGCTTCGCGTGCACAACGAGCTCGACACCCGCTTGCTTGGCGGCGCCCGCGAACAACTCGACCACGCGACGAACCTGCTCGTTGCCTTGAACGATCAGCAACGTCATCTCAAGCGGCTTGTCGTTCTCCGCATCGAAGCCAGCTTCGCGCAGCAACTTTCGCGCTGCCTTCGGATCGAAGGCAGTCGGTTGCATGTCGGGGTAGGCGCGCGAGCCGAACTTGGCGTGGGCGACCGCTGGTCTGGCATTGCCGCCAAACACCTTGGTCATCTCGGCACGATTGACCAACATGCCCATCGCCTTGCGCACCCGGACATCGTCGAACGGCTTGTTCGTGAAGTTCCACAGAATGCGATAGCAACCGAGCGTCGGGTAGTCGAAGACGAACTTCTTGTAGTCGCGCGCGAGCTTCGGCTGCGACTGCAGCAACTGATCAAGTTGCGGGCCAAAGTACCAATCGACCTCGCCACGCAACAACGCGGTCCGCTGGCCAGCCGAGTCGCGAAACAACAGTCGCGTGCCCGCATAGTTCCACGTGCCGGGCCGCACCTTGCGACGCCAAGAGCGCTCGTTGCGGGTCAACAGGATCTCCTGTTGATGGTGCCAATTGCTCACGCCATTCGGGTCGTTGAGCAAAGAATATGGGCCGGTGCCCGGACCACACTCATTGTTGACCTGGTGAAGCAACGTCGCAAAGCGAGCAGAATCGATCGCAGGCATTTCTTCATCCGCCGCAAGGGCTCGCTGCACCCGACCAACGAAGAACTGCTTCTGGGCCACGATCCAGCTGAGACCGACTGCCGGAAGTGCTGCGAAGTGGTGATCCTTGAAGTGCACGCGGAACCGCCGCTCATCCAACGAATCCACCTTGGACACCCGCTGAAAACCCTGCGCCACAGATCCCAGTGACAAATGCTTCGCCTCGGCCAACTCCCAGCCAAACAACACATCAGCCATCGTGACCGGCGATCCATCGGCAAACACGAGTCCATCGCGCATCGTGAAGGTGCACGTCGTGCCGTCGGCAGAGACTTCGAATTCCTTTGCGAGCGCCGGCCGCAACTCACCGGTGTCCGGGTCACGATCGAGCAGGGCATCGTGGGTGAAGCCCAAGATCAATCGCTGAGCAACCGGATCGTGGGACGTATACGGATTGACGTCGTCTGGCTCCCCCGACGCACTCCGGTAGACGTGACCTTGCGGCTTGCCGCCGAGGAACGCTGGCATCGCGACACCAGCGGCAGCCGTGCCCGTCGAACTGTTCCACATGACAGTCAAGGCAAGACCGATGCTGAACACCGCGAGCAGCACGATCAGAAGGATTGGCAGTACGCGCATAAGCGGCAACGTGAGAGAGAGGCCTGACGATCGTATCAACTACCCGACGAACGCGAAGCCTCGGGTCACGATCGCCCACCACCGGTCAGCATGCCCAACCACAAGGCAAGTATGCCGACACCGTTCTGCAGCAACATGTTGACCGCGAACCAACCAAACTTGCGCTCGGACAACAACAACTGGCCATCGAGGGCAAACGCCGAGAAGGTCGTGAACGCGCCGAAGAATCCGACCAGAATCGCGGTCGCCACCAAACTCGGGGCCCGTACCGGCGACAGTGCTCCCTGGCTCAATGCCCAACACACGCCAAAACCAAAGCACCCGACGATGTTGACCACGGCGACCGGCCATGGGGATTCGTTCCAGACTTGCCGTAGAGCCATCATCAACAGATAGCGGCTCACCGCGCCGAGAGCGCCCGCGCCAGCGACGGCCATCATGACAGTGGAGGAAACGGGCATGGATCGTGGCGCGGTCTCGGTGATGGTTGCGGCGACTACTTGCGCTTCGGATAGGTCTTGAGAACCCACTTACGCCAATTCGCGTCGAAGGTCTCACCATCCAAATCGAACACGTTGAACAGCAGCTTCGGCAGCATCTTCTGAAGTTGCTTACCCTGCGCATCCCAATCGCCAGTGCCCGGAACGCTCTTCAACTTGTCGATCATCAACCCGACCTTCGACTTGTCGAGATGCATCAAGTAGTCGATTCGCGACCAGCTCTGCAGGTGCGCGTGATAGCCAAACTTGTCCCAATCATCGATCGCGCTCAGCTGGTCGAACGACATGGTCGCGCCCTCGTGCTTGCTGCGTCGCAACACCTTGAGCGCCCACTTGTTTTGGGTATCGCGATCGACCGACTCGGTGTCTCGGATGTTGGCGTTGACGAACTTCGTTTTGATCTGCCGTGAGTAGTAGTGCGCGATGCCGGTCGAGAACCACAGCGGCAACGGGTAGTGGTAGCCGCGGTAGCCGTTGAGCATGTTCTGCCACATCGCGTACGACATGTGGCCGTGCAGCCCCTGCGCATCGAAGCCTTCCATGCCTTCTTGCGAGATGCACAAGACCAGCTGACCCGTCTTGTCGTGGAAATGGCGCCACGACTCATCGGCTTTGGTGTCGTTGCAGAAGCGGCTCAGGTAGCGCGCCATATCCGACTTCTTCTGGAACATCATCAGCAAGAACTTGCCCGGCAAGCCGAGGTATGGCCCTGTGCCGTTCGTCTTACCGTTCTTGTCGAAGGTCTTGTCGGTGGCGCCGACCAAGTCAGCAAACTCGACATACGAACGCTCGCAGCGCTGCGCATACAGATGCACGCGAATCCACGGCCCGAGCTTCTTCGGCTTCGCCGGGAACTTGCGCCACTTCTTGTTGAGAGCCTTGCACTCCGCGATGACGGACTTGCGCTCCTCGGATACATCAGGCAACGAGGACGTCTTCAGGTTGAAGCCCAGCCGGAAGTGTTCGGTTTCCATCCACAGCACCCGACCTTCGCCGAGCACCTTGTCGACATCGGCGGTCGTAAAGTGGTCGGCCCAAGGAAACGGACCGTAGCTCACCACCCCGAGTGCCTTCATCGCCTCAGGATCCTGCTTGGTGTAGGGATCCCCCTTCTTGAGCTTTTGGATCTCGTCGTCGTCCTTCTTCTGCGCCAGTAGCGGCGCACAAGTGGAGACCCAGAGCAACAGAACGTAGAGCAGCGAGCGTTTGGTTGGGGACAGCATCATGGCGGGCAAGTGAGGTATGCGAACCAAGTCGACCGCATCGTCGCCAGCGAGCGAGGTTGCGGCAAGAAGTCTCGCAAGCGGAACGTAAGTCGTCATTGGACTCGCGCTCGGTACGCACAGCGAGGACGCAGGAACAAGTCCCGCGCCCTCGCTATGAGGAGGCTGCGCTGTGAGCTTGGCAGCCTTGCGGCTACTGCATTACTGCCCGTTCGCGGCTTCCGACTTCGGCGCCGTTGCCGGCTTCGGCGCAACCGGCGCCTTCAGAGCGAGATCGCGAAGATCCTTCTCCTTGGCACGCAGTTTCTCGCGTTGCTTGGCAACCTTGGCGAGGTCCTTGTCGAACCGCTTCAGCTTCTTCGACTTAGGACCGTTCTTTTCGATCTCCTTGTCGATGCGGCTGCGGATCAACTGCTCTTCGGCATCGAGCTTGTCGTAGCTGCCGAGGATCTTGCGCAACTGCTTGATCGCAGCCTTGGCGTTCTCGTCGTAGCAACGGTCGAGGTAGGTGAACATTACCTTCCACAACTCGGACTGCGACTGGTCACCGGGCAGCGCGACCTTGTTGTCACCGTTCGGATCGGCGAAGAACAGGTGCGGCACCTTCTTCTGCTTCTCGCCCTTCTTGAAGAGGTTGTAGAAGGGGTGCTTCTCGGTCAGGACGTTTGGCGGCAGCTTGACGCAGCGGAACCAATGCGTCAGCAGAACCGTTTGCTCATTGTTGAGCGTGCGGCTCAATACCGCGTGGTCCGTGCCCTTGCAGAGTTCGCACTCGCGCATGATCAAGAGCGGACGCTTGTCGCCATCGGCAACCAGCATGTACGCCTGCTCGATCGGCAGCGCGCGATCCACTTCCTTGGCAACCGTGCGTTCGCCCGGCTTGCGCGTCGGCGTCGTCGGCTTGTAGACCGGGTAGGTCCACTCAACCTTGAGCATCTCCTTAGCTGTACGACCGCGACGGAAGTCGAGTGGAATGCCTCCACCTCGAGCACCGCCTCCGGAAGGAGCAGAAGGAGCTGCGGAACCTGCACCACGTGGGGCCCAACTGGACCCGCCACCACCGCTTCATCACTGTGGGGCTGCAGGGCGGGCCAACACCATGGCCATCGCCGCACTGAGGGCGGTCACGAAAAGTGGTCGCAACATAATTTCTATCCTCCGGATCGCCGCGAACTTGCGGCATGAGCTGTCTCGGGCAGGCAGCCTTGATACGGGAAGTGTATCGGCTCAAACCAAGCAGGCAACCCGAGTAGAACCAGATCTTTGCCCCGGCACGGTATCCGTCCGGGCGGACTACCCCAACAAGACCCCGTTGACGGCGACCAGCCCCGGGGCCACTCTCACTCCCCCCCTTGCCGGCGCTGAACTACGCACAATTCCGGCCCCTGCCCCAGCCCAAGCCCAAGCCCCCAAATCCGTGACCGAGTTCTCCAACGACGCCCCCACCACCGACGATTCCTGGGATGGCATCCTGGCCAACCTGCGTCAGCGGTATCCCGGCCAGAAAGACAGCGTGCTGTTCTGCCTGCACAAGCTGCACAGCAACCCCGAACTCGGCCTGCCGGATTTCCGCGACGAGGCCCGCCTGCACGGCATTCCCATGGCCGGTCGCGCGCTGCACTCCGCCAAGGTGATCCTCGGGCTGGCGCAGGTCAAGCCACGCATCCCGAAGCCGCCGAAGGCCCCGTCGGCGCCGCGGACGTCCGCCAACTTGGAGATCTCGTCCGAAGCCGCCAACCAGCCAACTCGCATGCGCCGGGCGCGCGATAGCGACAACAGCGGCGACTCGATCGAGAACAAGGTGCTCGACGCCGTTCGCCAGATCCAATCCGCGGCGGGCGCCGAAGCGGACAAGCTGCGCACGGCGGTTCGCGAAGCGGTCGCGATCCTGCAGCGCGCGCTCGACGAATAGCTCGACAGCTAACGACTAGCTACTAGCTACCGTGACGGGCCTGGCGGGAGGCGCCAATGCCAGAAGCCGCTTCGCTGGGCGCAACAACCTTGCGTTCTCCAAGCTTGCCCTGCGCGAACGGCAGCAGGCACTCTGGATAGTCCGTGCGACCGCAGCGTGTGTAGTCGCGCATCATCGCTGCGCCGACCAATTCGGCATCGATCTCGCGGTGCTCGACCAACCACTGCCACAGCCAGCGCGCCAACTTGACCAGCGCGATGTTGGTCGGCGCGCCCGTGCGGGCAAACAGCCACTCGCCAAACTCGGCAAACGCCGCAAACGCGGACTCGCCTCGCAGCAATAGCGGCAAGGTCTCGGTCCAGTTGCCGCGGTTGGCGACGATCTCCCAGAACCTGGCGAAGCGCTTCAACCGCTGGATCGTCGCGAACGGCATCGCCCCGGTTTGCAACACGTCGTATGGCGGCTGCTTGGCATAGGCCATCGCGTGTTCGACGTCGTGGCGAATGATCGGCGTGCCGCGCAAGCGCTTCAGGATGCCGACTTGGATTTCGTGCGGACCGAGCGCCCACAACTGATCGAAGCCGCGCGCAAAACTCGCTTCGTCTTCGCCGGGCAAACCGACGATCAAGTCGACGTGGAGATGCGCCGAGGTGTTGGCGCGCAACCATCGCACGTTGTCCTCGAGTTTGGCGACGTTTTGTCGACGAGAGATGCGCTCGCTGGTCGCATCATCGAGCGTTTGCACTCCAATCTCGAATTGCAGGCCGCCGGCCGGCATCGCGGCGATCTCGGTTCGCAGCGCCTCGGGCAGCCGATCGGGGATTAACTCGAAGTGCAGGAACATGCCCTGCAACCACCGCTCGCGAAAGAACCGCAGGATGCGCGCGGCGCTATCGATGCCGAGATTGAAGGTTCGGTCGACGAACTTGAAGTGGCGCACCCCGCGATCCAACAGCCGCTGCATCGCGTCGAGGAACAGTTCCAACTCCGGCTTGCGAACGGGCACATCGAGCGCCGACAAACAGAACTCGCAAGTGAACGGACAACCGCGTGAGCTCTCGACATAGATGATGCGATGCGCGATGTCTTCGTCAGTGTATTCGTCGTACGGCGACTGCAGCTCGGTGTAGTGCGGCGTCGGTGCAGCCACAAACTTCGCCGGGGTCTCAAAGCGCAGCAACTGCTCGCAGAGTTCTCGAAAGGCTACGTCTGCCTCGCCCGCGACGACGTGGTCCGCCAGCGCGCAGATCTCTTGCTGATCCGACTCGTGGCTGACTTCCGGGCCGCCGATGACGATCGTGGTATCCGGCGCGACTTGCTTCAGCGTTCGCACGACTTGCAGTGCTTGTGTGGCATTCCATACGTAGACGCCAAAGCCAACGATGCGTGGCTGCTTCGCCAGGACTTGCTCGACTACATCCGCCGCCCAATCGTTGAGCTGGAACTCGAGGATCTCGCTGCGTTCGCGCAGCGCTCCGAGGTTGGCACGCAAGCTGCGCAGACCAAAGGAAGTATGGATCCAGCGCGCGTTGTGGGTCGCGAGTACGATGTCGCAAGTCATCGCTACGAGTCCTTCTTGGCTCCCTTGGCCAACTCGGGCGACAGCTCGCTGGCTTTGACGATCGGCCCATCCGCCAACGCGGACAATCGCTGCATCTCGTTCTGCAATTGGCGCACGTTGCCGGGCCACCTGGCCGCAGTCAGCACCTCGATCGCCTCGTCGGACAACGTCAACGAGCGGCCCGTGCGCGCCGTGGCATCGGCCAGGAAGTGGCGGGCCAACAACGCGATGTCGCTGCCGCGGTCGCGCAGCGGTGGCATCGACAACCGCAGCACGTTGAGTCGGAAGTATAGGTCTTCGCGAAAGCGACCTTCTTTGACGGCCTTTTCCAGGTCCTGGTTGGTCGCTGCAATCACGCGCACATCGACCTTGCGCACCTTGGTATCGCCGACCGCCCGCACTTCCCCTTCTTGCAAGGTACGCAACAACTTGACCTGCATCGAAATCGGCATCTCGCCGATCTCGTCGAGGAAGATCGTGCCACGATGTGCCGTGACGAAGTGGCCAGGGTGGTCCCCCACGGCACCGGTGAACGCGCCGCGCTTGTGACCGAACAACACCGACTCCAACAACGTCGCCGGAATCGCGGCGCAGTTTTCCGCCACGAATGCCTGCTTGGAACGGCGGCTGATCTCGTGCACCGCCTGCGCGACACGTTCCTTGCCGGTGCCGCTTTCACCGGTGATCAGCACCGGGGCACTCGCCTTCGCGAACTTCTCCAGGAACCGGCGCAGCTCGAGCATCGGCGCACACTCGCCAATCAGCCCGTGCCACCCTTCTTCGAGCGACGACACCGGTTCGACGCTACGGCTGGCGATCGTCGTATCGAGGCGCGCGCGCAGTTCGGAGAGCAGATCGGGAGCCTCAATGGTCGTGCGTTGCAACAACGCATCGAAGGCCGCCAAGATGTCATCTGGGTTGGTCAAGTGGGCTTTAGAACTCCATGTCCTCGAGCAGCTGCAAGCCTGCGTATTCGAGCACGAACTCACGTTCGACACCGTCGTCAAAACGCACCGTGGCGCGCGCCGTCATGCCGCGGCCCGACAGCCGCCGAACGACGCCGCTGCCGTAAAGATCGTGGCGCACCCGCACGCCCTTCTGCAAACCTTCGAGCGCTTCGGGGTCGGGTGTCACGCTCCAGCCGGTGCTGTGCGAGCTCTGGTCGTCGATGTCGTAGCGACGCCACGACGGTGTGTAGTTCTCAAGCAGCTCCTGCGGAATCTCGCGCAGGAAGCGCGACGGCCGCATCGTCTCCATGCTGCCGTTGATCATGCGATCGCGCACCGAGCTGAGCATGAGCGTGCGCCTGGCCCGGGTCAGCGCGACATACATCAGACGACGCTCTTCCTCGAGATCCTCGGGGTTGTCGGCCGAACGCATGCTCGGGAACACCCCTTCTTCGAGGCCCGCGACGAAGACGTGATGGAACTCGAGGCCCTTGGCCGCGTGCACCGTCATCATGCGCACGGCTGGTCCTTCGTCATCTTTGTCCGCCGACGTCAACAACGAAACGTGCTGCAGGTAGCCTGGCAAGCCGTTCGCTGGCGGTCCGTCGTCGTCTTGCTCGACCGGTGGCGCCTCGTCAAACTGCACCGTGTCACTGACCAACTCGGCGATGTTGTCTTCGCGGGCGCTGTCTTCGGCGTCGCCAAAGCTGGTCGCGTGCTGCACGTACCGGGTGCCTTCGAGGATGACCTTGAGGGCCGCATGCGCACCGTATTGCGCTGCTGCTTGCGCCTTGTCGAGCGTTTCGGACAAGTCCTTGAGGCCCTTGCGCGCCTTGGCGCCGAGCATGGTGTGCATCGAGGTCTCGCCGACGACTTCGCGCAACGACATGCCTTCGCCAAAGCCAGCGGCCTGCAGCTTCTCAAGCGAAATCTTGCCGAGGCCACGCGGCGGCACGTTGACGATGCGCTTCATGCTGACCTCATCGAGCGGATTCGCAAGCACCCGCAAGTAGGCGAGCAGATCCTTGACCTCACGCCGCTCGAAGAACGTCTGGCCACCGACGATTTCGTACGGCACGCCCTTATCCTTGAGCGCCTGCTCCAAACCGCGCGACAGCGAGTGCGTGCGGTAGAAGATCGCAATCTCCTCGAAGCCGACGCCCTCTTCGCCCAAATCCTTGATGCGATCGACAATCGTCGCAGCTTCTTCGCTCGTACCCGAGGCCTTCAGGCGCAGGAGCGACGCGCCGGGCGGCTCGTCCGTGCGCAGGCGCTTGTCGAGGCGAGTCGTGTTGTTGGCGATGACGGTCTCGGCCGCGCGCAGGATGTTGGCGGTGCTGCGGTAGTTCTGTTCGAGGCGCACAACCTTGCACGGCTCGTAGTCGTTTTCGAAGTCGAGGATGTTGCGCACCTGGGCGCCGCGAAAGCCATAGATCGACTGGTCCGGGTCACCGACGACACACATGTTGCCAGCCGGCGGGCACAGCAACTTGAGCAGGTCGTATTGCACACGGTTGGTGTCTTGGAACTCGTCCACCAGCAACCACGGGAAGCGCATCTGGTATTGTTCGGCGACGGCTGGGTGCTCGCGCAAGATCAGCAGGAAGTTGCCCAACAAGTCGTCGAAGTCCATCGCCGACGCCTTGCGCATGCGGTCGTGGTATGGGCCCCACAAGCGCTCGACCAACCGCCCGACATCGCTGCCGGACAGCATGCCGTCAGCCGGCGTCATCGCGGCGTTCTTCAGCTTGCTGATCATCCCGCCGATCATCGAGGGCTTGGCTTCCTTGGTCGACACGTGCATGTCGGCCATCAGCTCCTTGATCAACGAGTCCCGATCCTTGGTGTCGTAAATCGAAAAGTCGGGTTGGAAGCCGAGCAAATGGCCGTCGGTGCGCAAGAATCGCGCGCAGGCCGAGTGGAACGTTGCAACCCGCACGTAGCCGCCGCCGAGTTCTTCGACGCGCTTGGCCATCTCGCCAGCGGCCTTGTTGGTAAAGGTCATCGCCAGAATCTGGCGAGATTCCACCCCGGAGCGCATCAAGCGGGCGATCCGCCTCGTCACGACGCGGGTTTTGCCCGAGCCAGCGCCCGCCAGCACCATCAGGGGGCCGGTGCCGTGCGTGACGGCGGTGGCCTGTTGTTCGTTGAGGTCGTCTAGGATCGGGTCATGCATCGCGCGGCGCGAGCATAGTGCACGAACGGGACGCAGCAAGAACAGCTAGCACTATGGATCTCGCGGGCGATGCGCGGTTCGCTTACCCCATGGCCGATAGCTCTGCGGAAGGGACCCCACCAGGACGCGCGCCGCTTGGCAGCTGGGCCCGGGTCTACACCTTGTGCTGCGTGCTCGCCGTGGTCGTGATGGCGCTGCTTTATTGGTTCTCCCAAGCCTTCAACGTGAAGCGCTGAGCCAAACATGGGAATCCTCGATTGGCTCGTATTCTTCGCCTTCATTGGCTACGTCGTCTGGGATGGCGTGCGCCGCCGCAGTTCCGCCACCAACTTGGAGGGCTACTACGCAGGCGGCCGAACGATCCCTTGGTGGGCCGCCGGTTTGTCGATCATGGCGACACAGGCGAGCGCCATCACCGTCATCGGCACCACCGGCCAAGGCCATGAACGTGGCATGGGTCTGGTGCAGAGCTACTTCGGCCTGCCGTTCGCGATGGTGCTGCTGTGCATCTTCCTGGTGCCGTTTTATCGAAGCCGCAATGTGCTGACGCCGTATGAGCTGCTCGAGGAACGATTCGGGCCGATGTCGCGGACGCTGGCCAGCCTGATCTTCTTGTGCTCGCGCTGCCTGGCGCTCGGCGCCGTCATCTACGCGCCGTCGGTCGCGCTCAGTGCCATCCTGAACATCGATCTGGTC
>CAXBFC010000025.1:0-30905 GCA_963974725.1 uncultured bacterium
GCTAGTTTCCAGCACTGAAGGAGCCGGCGAATCCGCCGGGGGGCATTACTGGCACCGTACCTACTAGTTCAAACCACCGACTAGCTGGCGTCTGGGCGCATCTGCTTGTCGACCATTCGCTTGTAGACACCACTCGCGGCGACCAAGCTGTCGTGGGAACCGCTTTCGACGATGCGGCCGTCGACTAGGACCAGGATCTGGTCTGCGTCGACAATCGTCGAGAGGCGGTGCGCGATGACGAAGGACGTGCGGCCCTTGCGCAAGGTATCGAGCGCCGCCTGCACGACTCCTTCGCTCTCGGTGTCGAGGGCAGACGTCGCTTCGTCCAAGAACAGGATGGCTGGGTCTCGCAGGATCGCGCGGGCAATCGTGATGCGTTGCATCTGGCCGCCCGACAGGTTGGTGCCGCGCTCGCCAGCCATCGTGTCGTAACCGTTCGGTTGCTCGGCGATGAAGTCGTGGATGTTGGCAGCTCGCGCAGCTTCCTCGATCTGCTCCTGGCTCGCGCCGGGACGGCCACAGCCGATGTTGTCGCGCAAAGACGTGTTGAACAAGAACGGCGATTGGCTGACGACCGCCGTGTGGCGACGGTAGTCGGCGAGCTTGACCTCCCGGAGGTCGTTGCCGTCGACGAGGATGCTGCCCTTCTCGGGATCGTGAAAGCGCAGCAACAAATCCAGAGTCGTCGACTTGCCACCGCCCGAAGGTCCAACCAAGGCGATGGTCTGGCCGGCGCGTGCCTTGAGTGACACCCCCTGCAGCACTGGCTTGCCGTCGTAGCTGAAGAACACGTCTCGCAGCTCGACGTCACCGCGAACCTCGGTAATCGATCGCCCTCCGACCATCGCGGCGTCGACGTCCGTCTGCAGGATCGATTCGATCCCAGAGAGGGCGCCGGCCGATTCGCGCATCACGTTGTAGGCCCGCGTCACTCGCTTGACGTGCTGATAGTTGGTCGCAAGCGGAGCGATGATCACCCCCACGACGGCGAACGTCAGGTCGGTCGTCAGGATCGTGTGCCCCAGAATGACCAGGATCACCGCCGTCGCCACCTGGTAGCCGATGAACGACTGCGCAATCGATCGCCCCTTCGCGCTCAACACCTTCTTGGTGCGCGCCAAGAACGTGACCGTCGTGTCGTCGAACTCGCGCATGCGCTCCGATTCGAGCTGGAATGCCTTCACGGTGCGAATGCCGGTCAGGATCTGATTCAGGGACTCCGTCGTTTCGCCTTCAAGCTCTTGCTACTGCGCTTCTGGACCTTCCTTCCCTGGCGATACATCGGGATCACCATCAGCGGCAACATCACTGCGACCACCAACAGCGCCTGCGGGAAGTAGAGCCCGATGATCACCACGTTGCCGAGAATCATCAGCGGGTCGACCACCACGTTGTCCGCAGCCATCTCGAACGACCGCTGCATGACCTGCGTGTCATTGGTGACCTTGCTGATCATCTCGCCCATGCGCTGGCGCCCGAAGAAGCGCAGCGGCAAGCTCAAGAAGTGCTGCGCCAATTCACAGCGAAGGTCGGCGACCACGCGATAGGCGAAGAACCGCGACACCGTCTGCACCATGTAGATGGTGACCGAGCCAACGATGCCGCAACAGAGGGTCACAAACCCGCAAGCAATGACCACGGGCATCCCCGGATGATCAAATGTCCATCCGAAGAATTCACAGAGGTCCGTGCCGAAGTCGTGGAACCACTGGGAGAACCACGCCCGCAACTCCTCTGAGTAGGTGAGAACCTTGTCGGGATCCGGCGGCGCCTTGACCTTGTTGGCCCCGTCCGACTCCTCCAAGACCTGGAGCAGCGGCTCGATCACCAAGAATGGCAGCTTCGTGCAGACTACCTGCAGGAGCGAAAAACCAACCATGGCCACAACCATGCGTCGATAACGCACGATCGCGGCCCAGATCCGGCGCAGCAGCGCCTCGACATCACTACGCTTCTCTTCAGGCTCCGCCACGGAGCCGATCGTAGAGCGTCGGGTCGTCTAGGGAATCAACTACTCGAACTTCGACTTGGCGATGACGTCGTTCGCCCACTCGAGGAAGCGGTAGGTGATGTAGTCCTCACGAACCAACTCGCGCTCGCGCTCAACCTTGACGTTGATCTGGCGGCGGGCCGGGGTGCGCGAATTGACGCGGCAGATCATCCAGGATTCCGGGCCGGCGATCGGGCCGATGGTCTTGCCGACTTCGGCATCGAAGAACAGGTAGTCGGCGACCGCGAAGCCGTCGAGCAGTTGCGTGAACTCGTTCTCACGGCACTGCTGGCGCAGCTGGTTTAGCGGCAACATGCCGAGCAGGCCGCGCTTCTCATCGTTGGCGAAGAACTCGGTGTGCTGATCGAGCGCTTGGTCAAACGTCAGCTCACCGGCTTCCATCTTGGCAAAGACCGCTTCGCAGCGCTTCTTGGCGGCGGCCATGCCATCCGGAGCCCAGGCGCCGGTGATCTTGTTGCGACCCTGGAACGGGATGACGCTGACATCGCATTGGCCGTCAGCGAAGAAGGCGCCGCGCTTGATGGCGTGCTTCTGCAGGTTCTCGTCGTTGATTTCGTCCTTGATCAGGTCCGAGAAGGACGAAATCAGGCGCCAGCGAGCGCGGAAGGCTTCCAAGCACGGGTAGCCCTTGAAGCGCGTCGCGATGACTTCAACCGTGAACGGCGTCGAATCGTAGGGCTCGCGGTAGGTGTCGTAGCGGGTCGCGAACTCTTCGTCAGAGATGAAGACGCCCTGCTTGACCAGCTCTTGACGCAGCGCTTCGCGCACCGCGACTTCTTGCATGGCACGCTCGAGGTCGTGCACGAACAGGCCCTTCTTGACGAAGTCGAACGCGTCTTGCGTCGACCACTCCAGGTCGTTGACCCGGAGAACCGTCTCGGCCGGCAAACCGTGCGAGGCGTAGCGAACGTCACTCCAGCTGCGCAGACCCTTCTGCACGAACTGACGCATCATGTTGACCCAGAACTCAGGCAGCTTCTTCGGGTTGCCGTTCTCGTCGACACCTTCGGTGGCCTTTTCGAGTTGCTCCAAGAACTTCGGACCTTGGTCGCTTTGCGTCTGCGCCTTGATCGCTTCCTTGGTGATCTCGGGCCAATCCTTCGGAGCGCCCGGGAAGAACACGCGGTCGAACAGGATCGACTCCTTGCGTTGCTCCATGAAGGTCTCCTTGCTCAGCCCGTATTGGGTGCGCACGACCTCCCAGAAGTTGATGCCGGGGTTCTTGCTCTCGAACTCCGCCTTCATCGGGGCAAGCTCAGTGAGAACCTGATCTTCGGTGACCAAGAATTCTTCCGCCTTGCGTTGGCCGGACTCAACCTGCTTCTTCAGCTCTTCGAGAATGAAGAAGTTGGCGACCTTGGCTTCGACCAGCTTGCCACCAGCGAGATATACCGCTTCGCGCATGACCTGGAGCGGGTCGAGCTGCTGGCCATTGACCGTCATCGAGCGCAGCAGCTTGGCGCGCTCATCGACCAGCTTCTCCTGAAGGATGTCGACCTCTTTTTGGACGGCCTTGATTTGCTCCTGCTCTTGTTGAGCAGTTACAGCAGGAAGAGCGAAAGCTGACGCCGTTAGCAGCGTAGCGGCGATAGTGAAAGCGCGGTGCATCGTAGAAGTTGATCGGAGGAAATGGGCGAAGGAGCTTAGCCACTGGGGACGACAAGGCCAGCGGGGCGGAGCTTTTGTCGCCCTATCGGCCGCAACGAGACGCAGCACCGCACGGATCCCTCCCGAAATGCCCAGCTCGTGATCAGATCGGGGACCCGGAATCCATCCACCCCCTAGTGTGGCCCAGATGCCTCCGTAGCATGGGTCCTGGGCAATGACCTACGACCCCCGAACGATCGCTTTCGCCGCCGAGATCCTCTACCCGCCGCAACAGCTGCGGGCGGATCTCGTGCAAAACGTCCATAACACCCTGTACCAAAGGCCCCAACTCGGCTACCAGAACTTCCAGGTTGCGCCCGACGGCATTCACCTGAGCAACATCGCGCAGGCGCCCGGCCAAGTCTCCATGGCGAGCTTCACGCACGATCGCCTCGTAATCCGCGAGGAGATGCGCGGCTCGACCGTCGAGGACTTCGCAACCCGCGCTGTCAACGTCGCGACGCTCGCGTTCCAGACCTGCAACATCCCAACCTCGATCGCCCAACAGTTCGTAGTGCGCTCGCTGGTCACCCCGCGCCACTTCAAGGACGGACGCGAGTTCTTGGCGCAACGCCTGATCCCACCGGTCAGCCAGACCGGCAACGCATTCGGTCGCCCAATGCAGTCGCTCGGCGTTCGCTTCGTGTTTCCTCCTCACGAGGAGCAGCAGCAGACCTTCCAAGTCCGGATCGAAACCTGGCCGCAAGATCAGCGCTCTATCTGGCTCGAGAACTCGAGCATCTACGCGAGCCCGCTGGCAATTGCCGATATGCCGCGTGTTGCCGACCAGCTTGCTGCGACATACAGCCATTTGACTGGCCCCGTCTGCAGCTTCTTGGCCAATCTCGACACCCAGCAGGGCTAAACCGCCAGCCTGAGGCTTGAACCAATCGTGAGCGAACCGACCACCTCCCCATCCCGCCCCGCGCGCACGCCATGGCTCGCCGGCGGCATCGTAGCGATCGCCGCCATTGCCACCGTCGCCGTGCTCGCCACTTCGCAACCGAGCAAGAAGACCCAGAAGAACGACCCGCGCTTGCTGGTCATCGATGGCATCGAGATCACGTTCGAGGAACTCAAGCCATACGTCGACTGGTTCCAGGCTTACCGCCCAGAACTCGGCATCAAGACGACGTACATCTGGGCCATGCGCGACCACCTGCTGCCGCTCAAGGTGGCGCGACGCACGTTCCCAGAAGAACGAGCCAAGCAATTGGCGCTGGCCGAAGGGCTGTGCTCGGTCGCGACCAACATCTACGAGCTCGAGACGCAATCGAAGCTGATCGAACACAAGACGCGCAGCAACCTGACGCGCCAAAGCGCGATGATCCCCGCCGCCATGTGGCTGTTTGACGAACTCAACACCAACGCGGTCAGCCCGCCGATCGAACTGCCACAGGGCTACTTCGTGGTCGGCAGCTTCGAATACTTTCATTCCCCACTCGTGATGGCGGACTACGTCGACGCGCTACAAGTCGGGTTCGTGACCCACCTGAGCAAGGAGTGGCGCGTATGGTGGGAAAACGAACAACGAACACTGGGCCAGAAGGTGACCTTCGTGCACCCCGACTACCGAGACAACCTGCCCAAATGGATGAACCTGCCAAAGGACAAGAAGCCGTGAGCATGTACTACCCGAATACCAACGCACGCGGCATCGCCGGCGTCTTGCTGATGACGATCACCGCGCTCTGCACGACCGCGGCGAGCCCCATCGCAGCCCAAACTCCAAAGCCTGGCAAAGAAGCAACCGAGCAAGGCAAACAGAACAACAAGCTCGCCGAATGGCCGGCGCTCAAGAAGGCGGAGAGCGACCGCGTTCGCGCCACGGCAAAGCAGTTCAAGAAGCCGCAGGAAGAGCTGCACGTCGAAGCCAACCGCAAGCTGATCGAGACTGGAGCTAGCGTTGCCCCCCTGATCATCCCAATGGTCAGCGATCGCGCCCAGAACATCAACGAGCCCTTGTTCGCCGTGCTCGACGCCGTGCTCAACAAGACGCACGCAGCGCTCCTGGCGCGCGAAGCCAAACGCCCAAGCGTCGAGTGGCGCCGCTACCTGCTGCGCAAGTTGGCCTGCTTCCACGACGCTGACATGGCGCCGATATTCAAGTCCGCACTGAAGGACAAGGATCCCGACATCGCGATCTACGCGAGTCTCGGCCTGCTCAGCCTCGGCAACCACGACGGCCTCGACATCGTGCTGGTCGCTGCGAAGCAACGCTGGACGAAGTTCTCAGACATCACTGCCGAGGTGCTGACGCCCAGTCGCTCGAGCAAGTGTGCGCTACCGGTATTTGAGAAGATCGCCTCGGCGCGACCAACCGACCAAATGGCTGGCCTGCGACTGCTGCGCTACTTGATGGTCAAAGACCAAAGCATGCTGCTGCGCACCTACCTGAACTCTTCCGACTTCGCCGTGAAGAAGGAAGCGATCAACACGGCTCGCGTCCTGCACGGCCAGAAGCCGCTCAAGAAACTGTCGAGCTTCCAGGCGATCGACCTCGCCAAGAAGTGGCTGCAGAAGATCTAGGATACGACTGTGAACACACCCCTCACCTTCATGGCGCTGCCTTTCAGGGCATTGTCTTGCACGATTCTGCTGCTCGCGCTCGCGACCATCGGCACGCCTTCCGATGCCTTTGCACAGGACAAGCCCGAGCTCGAGAAGTGGCAAATCGATCCGTATACGAAGATGGACCCCAAGGCGATGGCCAAGGCTGGCATCCTCAACTATGGGCCGTTCCCGTTCGGCAACCTGGCCGCGGATCCAGTGACGTCGACCGACATCCAAAAGACCCTGTCGTTCATCAACATCATCTGGATGGAGACGGCACACTTCCGCATCGGAGTGGAACTGCCGGAGTGGACCGTGCCGCAGGATTCCGCGACGCGCAAGAAGGTGCGCGCCGAACTGACCGAGCTCAAGAAGAAGCTGCCGAAGATCAATCCGAAGACCCGCAGACTCGACGGCTGGCTGCGCGCGCACATGACCGCGCAGCGTCTGGAGACGTTGTATTCCGAAACGCAGGCGCTGTTCGGCGTCACCGACGAGGACTTTCCAAGCGATCCCAGCCAGGTATTCCCCGGTCCAGGCAAGACCTACATGGGCTACGGCAAGTACATGGGCATGAAGGACAAGTTCCTGGTGCTCGTAATCGAGAAAGCCGGCCCCTACCGCCAATACATGGAGAAGTATTTGGGCAGGCCGAGCAACTTCGCGCAGCGCTGGCACTTCACCGACAGCAGCTCGATCATGTTCACCTGCCCGCTCGAGTCCAACGACTTCCCGCTCAAGCACGACACGGCGCTGCACTGCTCGCTCGCCTTCAACGTGTCACAGAACCTGCTCGATGGCTTCCGCTACTACTCCTACAACCTGCCGGTGTGGATCCGCGAAGGCTTCGGCCACTGGAACTCACGGCGCATCGATGGCAAGTGGCCGAGCTTCGACCAGAACGAGGGGTCGACCGCGGACATGAAGCGCATCGACAAATGGAAGCCGTACACGAAGGCGTTGATCAGCGGCAACAAGAAGTTCGCCCCGTTCCCTGAGGTCGCCAGCTGGCGCGACTTCGGCAACATCAAGTTCAACGACCACGTCGCGATCTTCTCGCGCATCGATTTCCTGATGTCGATGGGCCCGGCGAAGTGGAAAGAGTTCTTGTTTACCGTGAAAGGCCGCGTCGACGAAGCGTGGGCCATCGACCAGAAGGACCTCGTAGGGGCAACCCGCGAAGGCCTGAAGAAGGCCTACAACCTGTCGTTCCTGTCGTTTGACGACAAGTGGGCTGCGTGGGTCAAGAAGACCTACCCGTCAAAGTAGCGGCGGGCACCGCCGGCGGCTGCGTGCAAACCAACAGCGTGCAAACCAACGGAGTGCAAACTACGGCGCCCACAAGATCGACTTGTAGATTGGCAGCAGCGACAGCAGCGAACTACTGATCCACGGCTCCGCTTCGACACCCATCTCCAACGCGTCCTCCTTTGGCAACTGCCGCTGCACATGCAGCCAGTGCTCGCCCGGCGTGTAGTGCTGCATCAGTTCCTTGATGACGCTCGGCTTGATCGAAGCGCACCAGTGGTCCACGCGCCAATCGTGCAGCTTCAGATTGAAGCCAGGTGGCAGCGCCTTGAGCATCTGACAAAACGACTCCAACTCGTCCGGGTCGTTGAGCAGCTTCTTCTTCAGGTTCTCACCGTCCCACCATGCTTGCGGATGGATGCGCAGCGCCGCCTCGACGATTTCGTCATCAATACAGACTTCAAGAACGGTCTGGATGTAGTGCGTCTCGGCATCCTTGCCGAGGGCTTCACCAAAGAACGACGCAAGCTTCTTGCGCTCTTTGGCACCGCGGCAAAGGTAGGCACGCTGCTCCTTCACGCGGTAGGCGTTGAATGAGTACGGATGATGCAAACCGGCCTGCGCACTCAGATCGGTGCCCAGCGGCTTGGCCGCCTTCTGCACTCGATCTGCGATCCCCTTGAGTTTGCGGCGCACGCCCAGACGCAGCGCGTTGTACTCGGGGTCCTTTTGGAGGTTGCGCTCGTAGGCTTTGAAGTCGCGTTCGAGAAAGGCTTCAGACATTGCGACTAGCGTAGGAAACCGTCGCGCGGACGCCAGAAGCTGGCGCAGAGCCCCGGAGCAATCTACGCTGCCGCCATGCGGACACTCGTCGTGCTACTCGCGGCCACGCTCTTCTCAGGCTGCACGTCTGCAGTGATGGCCGAGCCCACGATCCACGTATCGCCCTACCTCGCGCTCTACCAACTGCGCGGCAAGACCAAGATGCAGTCCGCAGGCACGACGCCCGGCCAACTGGCCAACAACCCGCAACAAGAGCTGCGTCAGTTTGGCCAAGACCGCCATCGCGAAGATGTCGGTTTGCGCGCCGACATCGGCGATGGCTTTGGTGGCATTCGTGCCGAGTACTACCACCTCGACATGAACACCGCGCGCACCGGCCAGCTCGACTACGACTGGGGCCGACTGCTCGCAGGTGATCTGGTCAGCATCGACGCCGAGATGAACGAACTGCGTATCGGCTACGTCGAGCCGTTCGCCGACATCCGCACCGAATACCGCGACGAAGAGCTGCGACTGCAATTCGCTGCCGGCGGCGTCTTCGCCACGCGGTCGATGACGCTACGCGGACGGGCAACGGGCACACGCACCCAAGACCTGACCATCGAAAGCGACGTGCTCTACCTGGCCGCGCGCGCCCGCGTCTCGTGGATGGAGTTCGCGCTGGACCTCGACTATGCAGCAGCACCCGAGGGGCTCGTCTTGGCCGGCGACATGGAAGACTTCTCGCAGGACATCGAGGCGCGCCTGAGTTACCGATTGCCACAGCGCGACATCAGCTTCTTCACCGGTGTGCGCTACAGCACGATCTCGGCGAGCGGCGACGCCAACGGCTTCCGCTACGACAACGAGATGGCCATCGACGGCTTCCAACTCGGCGTTAGCGTCACGTTCTAGGCGTTCGGGCTACAGGCACTCGGGCACTCAGGCGTTCGGGCTACGGGCGCTCGGGCTACAGGCGCTCAGGCGCTCAGGCGCTCAGGTGCTCAGGCGCTCGGGCCACACAAAGTGAGGGACCACTCACATTCCCAGATCTTTCAGCCGGCGATAGAACGTGCTGCGCGCCATTCCAAGCCGCTGCGCCGCGGCAGCCTTGTCACCATTGGTGTCGCGAATTGCATCGAGGATCGCATCGCGCTCAACCGCTTCGCGTCGGCCGCGGATGTTCACGATCTGCTCGCCAGGCCGAACCAATGATGGCAACGGGCCCGACCTCTGCACCGGACTCGGCCGCAGACTCGGCGAGCCTTTGCGCACCCGCTCTGGCAAGTCGATCTCGTGCACGATTTCACCGACATCGAGAGCGAAGGCACCTTCGATGACGTTCTCCAGCTCGCGCACGTTGCCAGGCCACGAGTACGCCATCATGCGATCCATTGCGCCCTTCGAGAACCCGCGCACCGGACCATCGGTTCGCTCGTGGCGGCGGTTGCCAACCCGGAGGAAGTGCTCCGCAAGCAACTGCAGGTCATCGATGCGCTCGCGCAGCGGCGGCAACTGCAGCGTGACGACTTCGAGACGATAGTAGAGGTCTTCGCGGAACTTGCCTTCGCGGACCAACTCCAGCAAGTCGCGGTTGGTAGCGGCAATGATGCGCACATCGACAATGCGCGGTTGATTGGCACCAACGGGACGAATCTCGCCGCGCTGCAACACGCGTAGCAACTTGACCTGCACGCTTGGCGACGTTTCCGCAATCTCGTCCAAGAAGATCGTGCCGCCATCCGCCGCGCGAAACAGCCCCTCGTGTGCCGATTGGGCACCAGTAAACGACCCCTTCTCGTGACCAAACAGCTCGCTCTCGATCAACTCTGGCGCAATCGCACCACAGTGCAGCGGGATGAACGGCGCATTGCGGTGACGTCCATCAAAATGTAGCGCCCGCGAAACCAGTTCTTTGCCGGTGCCGCTTTCGCCGTAGATCAACACGGTCGAACGCTTCTCGCGCAAACGCGCCACGCTGTCGGTGATCGACGCAATCGCAGGCGACTGCCCCATGAAGTCCGTCATGCGATAGCTGGATTTGGTCGATTCCTCGGCCCTTGCCGGCAGCATCTCGAGCAACGAGCGATCGGAGATGCTGCGTTCGACGCGACGTTCGCCGGTGACATCCCGCAACATCAGCAAGATATCGCCATTGTCCAATCGACGAATCGCCAGCGTCAGTTCGTGCTCGCCGCCATCGCTATCGAGAATCGGCAACGATGCACTCGCCACCCCACTCGTCACGATTTCGACCACGCGCGCCGCCGCCTGGCCGATGGTCGCCAATGGCACGCCCACCGCAAGCTCGCCCAGCGCGCCGCAAACCTCCGGATCAAACGATTTCACCGCCAGCTGAGCGGAGAGCGTCAAGACCGCCAATGCCTGGTCGCCAGCCCGTTCCTGGCTGAGTTCTTGAAGCCCTTCGAAGGCCGCGCCAAGCTCCGACAACTGCTGCTCTGACCGCGTCAACTTGTCGCGCAACGCCGCATTCTCGCGATCCAAGCGCGAACGCGCATCTTCGAGCCGCAACATCACGCGGATCCGGGCGACCAACTCTTCGCGATCGACCGGCTTCTGGATGTAGTCGACCGCACCGAGCTGGTAGGCCGCCAACTTGTCCGACTCGTCGCCCATTCGCCCAGTCAGGAAGATGACCGGGACAAATGCCGTGCGCGGGTCGTTCTTGAGGCGGCGACAAACCTCGAAGCCACCGATGCCCGGCATGACCACATCGAGCAGGATCAGGTCAAATGATCGCTGCATGGACATCTCGATCGCGTCGTGACCGCTCGTCACCGACACAACTTCGAACTCCGTACCCCGCAGATAGAGCTCAATAAGCTTCAGGTTCTGCGGCGTGTCATCCACGACGAGAATGCGCGCCATTGGATTTCACCATACGCTGTTGGGATGCAACAGCAACCGCGGCTGCCTTTGTGGTTCCTGGTGGTCAACTGGGCGTTGATCCTCTCAGCCTTCATTCTCGGCTCCTATTTGGGCAGCCAGAGGGTCAATAGTCTGCCCGATCCGCAGCGATCGGCGCTTGAGATCGTTTACCAACAAGTGCTGGATTCGCATATCGAGCCGCCCGACGAACACGAACTGCTCGAGCGCGCGATCAGTGGCATGGTCGACGGACTCGATGAATACAGCCGCTACATCCCGCCGGCCGACGTCGCCACCTACGATGAGCACAGCACCGGCAACTACCAGGGCATCGGCGCCAAGATGGTCACCCACGAAGATGTCGTGGTGGTGCACTACCCGTTCCCCGGCAGCCCCGCCGAGAAAGCCGGATTGCTACCGGGCGACCGTGTCGTAGCCGTCGACGGCACCCAACTCAGCGACGCGGACACCCGCCGCAACGTGGTCAACCTGGTGCGCGGCCCGGCCAACACCAACGTCGTGCTCAGCATCGAGCGTGACGGTGAGCAGCTCGACGTCGAAGTTCCACGCGGCAGCGTGCAGCGACCGTGCGTCAAGTGGGCCCACTTCATCGACAGCGACAAGGGACTCGGCTACCTGCACCTGACGGGATTCCATCCGACCGCCGGCCCCCAAGTGCTCGCCGCCATCGAGGCGCTCGAGCAAGAAGGCACCCTCAACGGCCTGATCCTCGACCTTCGTTTCGACGGCGGCGGCAGCCTCGACCAGTGCCTGGACATCGGCCGCGCGTTCTTGCCATCGGGCATCATCGCAACCCAGAAGCGCCGCAGCGGCGACGACATCGTCTACCGAACGGATCCGTCCATGTGCCGCTGGCCCGACCTGCCGCTCGTCGTGCTCGTCAACGAAAACTCCGCAAGCGCCAGCGAGGTCCTCTCGGGCGCGCTGCAAGATCACGGCCGCGCCATCATTGTCGGCAAGCGCACGCACGGCAAGGGATACGTCAACACGGTCTACAGCTGGGAAAACCGCGACTTCAAACTGAAGTTGACCACGGGCAGCTACCGCACCCCCAACGGCCGCAACATCGAACGCAACCAAGCGACCAAGGTCACCACCGCCAACAAGGATGAAGGCGGCATCATCCCCGACATCACCGTCGACACAACTCGCGAGCAGCAGCAGTACATCTTCAACGTCCTGCACAACTCAATCGAGCCCCCCAAGCAGTTCCGCGAGTCCTACGCAGCCGTAGCAAAACGCTACGAGTTCCCCGTCGAGCAGCCCCCCCAAGCCGACCGCGACCCACAGTTCGCCGCCGCAGTCACAGCCCTCAAGAAGCGCATCGACGACCAGTAACCGCAAGAATCTGCGTACCGTACCTGGTTCGGTACGCGGAGCTAGCGCTTGACCGCGGCCTTGATCAGTTCTTTGAGGCGCTCGGGGTCGGTCGTCGAGGTCTTGCACATGAAGCCGCTCTTGTGAGCGAAGCGCACGTCGGGCATGCCGTCGAGCTGTGAGAAGTCCAGGCGCGGGTCGTCCTCGTAGCGACTGATGCCGTAGCCTTCGCCGCGACGATCGGGATAGACCGTCGCGCCGATCTCTGCCTCGAGACCAGTGGCGCGAATGAAGCGAGCCACGCTGCCCGATGGTTCGTCGGGCATCTCATCCTTGCGCGGCAAGAATACGGTCTCGATGACGTCGTCGCCGACGGCAACGGACCAGCGTTCGCTCGACTTACCGACCAGTTCGATGCCTTCGCGAACGTCGCGCAGGTAATCGAGCAAGTCGGCGCCGACAAATCGCATGTACTCGTAAAGCGTCTCGCCAGCCACGTGCTCCGGCTGCGCCGCGAACCGACGTAACAACGTCATGTCGATCGGCGAGTTCATCTGCGACACCGCACGCCGTGGCATACCCAACCACTCCGCCGTCTTCTTCGGGCCGCGCGAGTCAAACCACTCTGCCGGTTCGAGCCAGTCACAGAACTTCAACGCATCTTCGTAGAGACCCAGTGCATCGAGCACCAAACTCAATGAACACGTCGGCGGGTGCTCACGCGGGAAGTGATGGTGGTCGAAGTTCTGCAGGGCCGGATCGTGCGAACCACCGATGTCGACGATCGCGATGGCCGCATCCGCCAGCTCTTCGGCGGTCGGATCGCGCCGCACGACCGGGCAGCCATACTTGGCAATCAACACACAACAGGCGAGCAGGTCATCTTTGTGCGCGCCACCGGGGTGCGTCACGATTCTGGTAGGTTCCGACATGCAGGAGTTGTCGGCGAAGATGGGCAGTGCGTCCACAGTCAGCCCGCCGTTCCGAGCAGCAAGCGCTCGCCGCCGCGAAACAAGATCCGGCATGTGGCCGAGTTGCCCGATGCGTCGAACTGGCTTGCCAACACTTCCGCCTTGATGCCCTTGTCGACATCCACATCGCCAGGGTTCGCGGTCACCCGCATCGTGACCTGACGACCACGCCGATAAGCCAGACGCAGTTCGAATACATACTGTTCATGCCACAAGTAATGGCACGCCCTACTGCTTGGTTGCGGCCTTGTCGCCGACAACGATCGTCGCATCACCCTTGGTGAATGTCAGATGACACTTCACCACGTTCGACGCAGCGTCGTAGCTGGTCGCAACGGCCTCCGCTTTGAACCCGTTCTCGTCATAGACCGCGAACCGGAATGGCGTGCGAGTGATGATGGATTGAATATCGACGTTGCCCGGATTCGCAACCACGACGACCGTGCAATCATCGCCAGAGACGCCGGTGACCGTGCCCTCCAGAGCCGGGACAGAGAACCCGGTCCAGACCGAACCCGCTCGCGCTTCGGCAATCGGAATCGGCACTATGCGCTGCTCCTTGAGTCGCTGCAACTTGAGCGCCAGGTACTCCAAATGCTGATCCTTCTCGGCAAGGCGCTGCTGAAGAACCGCCACTTCGCGGTCGTGTTCTTCGCGCAAGAGGTGGTCGGCGCTACTGCAGCCGCTCACCACTGCGGCACTGAGAATCAAACACAACGAGACGAGGGTGCGGACATGATGCCTCATGGTTGGCTCCTGGGGTTGGGGTCTACAGCCCTGGAGAAGCTGCAAGATTGGGCAAACGGAGGGGAGTCCCCGTCTCGGACCCGAGCGATGCTACTCGAAATCGGGCGACCCGCGGCTAGCGGCCGAACGCGTAGAGCTTCGAACGCGTGCGAATGTAGATCGTGCCATCAACGATCGCCGGGGTGGCGACCAACTGCTCTTCGAGCGCGAGCTCGTGCACGATCTCGACGTTGTCGGCAACTTTGAGCACGTAGACCGTGCCGGCGCAGGAACACAAGATGACGTGGCCATCGACGCCAATCGGAGTTGCGTAGTATTCGCTGCGGTCGTCGAGGCGATGACTGCGAAAGCGCGGCTTGCCGGTCTTCGCGTCGATGCAATTCAGGACCCCGCCAGCCTTGATCAGGTAGATGCGATCACCGTAAAGCAACGGCGAGGCCACGTACGGAATGCCGCGGCGATAGCTCCAATCGATGTGCGTCTTGGTCACGTCGCCTTTGCCGCCAGGGCGGATCGACACCATGACGTTCTTGCCCTGCTGCGGGAAACGCATCAACCCCATCCACTCCTGCTTCACGATCACCCTGTCCGCGTTGCGGTCCAAGAAGTCGAACACGGTCAACATGCGACCCGGAGGCATTTCGCTCCGACTGAGCGAACCATCACCGTCCTTGTCCAGCACGGCAAACAACTTCTCCGGATCGCTGCGCTGCTCTTCGGTCAGATCGAGCGTCACTGCCAGCCCGGCAAAGAAGCGGTCCGGCCCAGCCGCGGACGCAGTCGACCACGCCGCGAAGTAGAGACGGTCCTTGTTGCCGGTCGGCGTGGTGCAAACGAGCGGCGTAAAGCCCTCGACGCGCCACGTCTCCTTGCCGTTGTCCGGATCGAACGAGATGACACTGCCGGAACTCGCAATGATCAATTCGGTGCCGCTCTCGCTCTCCCAAAAGTAGGGAGTCGCGTGCGACATCTTGAACGCCGGACGAGGAATCGCCCACGCCTCTTCGCCGGTCGCTTCGTGAAGGGCGTAGAGCTTGCCGTCGGGACAGCCATCGCGAAGCAGGTAGAGCTTGCTGTCGTGCAACGCCGGAGACGTGCCACAGCCGAAGTCGAACTTGCCTTCGGGCAATCGCTTCTGCCAGACAACTTCGCCGCTGTGTTTGCGAGCGATGACTCCGTAGGACGGAAAGTAGAAAAACACCCGTTCGCCATTGGCGCACGCAGTCGGCATCGCGACGCCGGCGTCCTGGTGGCTGAACTCGAGGTTCTTCGGCCCATCGATCGCAAACCGCCACTGCTCTTTGCCGGTCGCACGATCGAGCGCGAGCATGAACAACTGCTTGCCGTCGTAGCCGGTCAAGAAGATGTGGTTGCCGGCGACGCAAGGCGACGATTCACCCGCGGGTAGCGCAACCTGGTAGCGAAGACCGCTCTCAAGATCGAACTGCAACGAGCTCGCACCCACCGCCCGCGAGGTCGATCGCGCGCCCAAGAACTGCGGCCAGCTCTCGGTCGCTTGCACGTCAGCCGGCGGAGTCTCAGGCGATTGGGCGCAAAGCACCGCAGACAAGGCAAGGACGGTGATCGCGCCGTGGTTCATCCGCGCAGACTAGTTCAGGGCCAGCGATGCCGCTACGGCCGTCGGTCCGCAACCAATACGGTGCACCTGCGCCCCCGACTCATCACCGTGGTATCCGCCACCAGTTCGAAACCGTTGGCCGCCAAGAACGCGCGCGGTCGCGCACAGCAGCCAAGCGGGTGAAGGATCAGGCGAACCGTCGTTCCGCTGTGCCACGATTGCTGCATGACCGCCAACCCACCGCGCAGGATCTCAACCATGTTTGCCGAGCCCAATCCAGCCAGACAAACGACCTCGACTTCATCCGGAGCGAGCCCCGACAAGCCGTCCCCGAGTCGCAAGGCAATGCGCCGGGCGCAGTGACTGCGCCGGACCTTGCGCTCAGCGTCTTGCAGGGCATGCGCTGACCGATCAATACCGATACTGAGTTTGGCGCGCGTGCGCCGCGCCACCAGGATCGGCAAGATCGCATGGTTGGTGCCAACATCCACGAACACGCGCGTCGTCTTCGGCACCCACGAGGCGAGCGCATGCAAACGCGGGGTCGCGCCGAGCTTGCTGGTGATGACGCGTTGCTCGCTCGTCATTGCGTTCATGAACAGCCGTTCTGCACTTCGACCTTGTGCGCCGCACCAACCACCTCTTGCACATAGCGCGGCACGCCAAAGCCAGGCAACAGCGTGCGCAACTCGGCAATGATGTCGAGGCCGCGCTGCGTATCGACTTCGAAGTGCGCCGCGCCCGCGACCGGATCAAGCTGACTCATGTAGTACGGCATCACGCGAACGTCGAGCAACGCGCGCGACAACTGCGCGAGCACTGCGACGTCATCGTTGATCCCGCGCAACAACACGCTTTGGTTGAGCACCGGCACGCCAGCCTTGACAAACCGCAACAAGGCAGCGCCACACGCTTCGTCGATTTCGGCGGGATGGTTCGCATGCACCACCACGGTCGGCGCAAACCTCGTCGTCGACAACAACGCCAACAAGCCATCGGTGACGCGATCAGGAATGACGATCGGCAGCCGCGTATGGATGCGAAGCCGACGAACGTGCGGGATGGCCTCGAGCTGCGTGACCAACTCCGACAACCACTCGTCCCCGCGCATCAGTGGATCGCCACCCGACAGGATGACCTCCTCAATGTCGGGGCTCTCCGCAATCACCCGCAGCGCCGGCTGCCACTCCGCCAGACCGGACGGGGTTTCGTCATATGGATAATGCCGACGGAAGCAGTAGCGGCACGCCACCGCACAGACCCCGGCCACGATCAGCAGCGCCCGGCCGTGGTATTTCTGCAGCATGCCCGACGCCTTGCCGGCTCCTGCCTCCCCGACGGGGTCGGCGGAGAATCCAGGCACCGTTTTGGCCTCGGCATCGATCGGCAGAACCTGCCTTAGCAACGGGTCGTCCGGATCGCCGCGGCGCATGCGCTGCAAGAATGCGTGGGGAACCAGCAGCGGAAATAGATCAGATGCCGCACGAGCGCCTGCCAGCAGGTGTTCGGGCAATTCCAGCAATTCGAGCAAGCGGTCTGGATCGCGCACCGCCTGCCGCAGCTGATCCCGCCACGCGACCCCGTCACGGGTCGTCGCTGGGGCTCCAACCTCATTCTGATGCACACTGATTCTGCGTTCCACTGGCGAAGATCGTGCCGTATAGCTAGAGGATTCGCATGAGTATTCCGTTCACGAGGAGCGGGAGCGAATTTGCGCGCCGTTGAGCGTGCGTAACGAACACTAAGTAAGCGGCATCGATGGCGTCATACGGCACAAGCGATTTCAAGAAGGGTCTGAAGGTCCAGCTCGACGGGGAGCCCTACCTGATTGTCGACCTCGACTTCATGAAGCCCGGCAAGGGCCAGGCGGTCTATCGCATCAAGGTGAAGAACATGGTCACCGGGCGCGTGCTCGACAAGAGCTACCGCAGCGGCGACTCGATCGACAGCGCCGACGTCGAGGAAAAGAGCATGCAGTTCCTCTACAAGGACGGCCAAAACTACCACTTCATGGATGGCGAGAGCTTCGAGCAATTCGAACTGACGCCCGAGCAAGTTGGCGAATCCGGCCAGTGGCTTGTCGAAGAGATGCAGTGCGAAGTCGTGTTTTACAACGGCAGCCCGATCACCTGCTCGCCGCCAAACCACGTCGACCTTCAGGTCACCTACACCGAGCCAGGCGCCAAGGGCAACTCGACCGGCAACGTGCAGAAGCCAGCGACCCTCTCAACGGGTGCCGAGCTAATGGTGCCCGTGTTCATCAACCTCGATGACATCGTGCGCATCGACACGCGCACCGGCGCCTACGTCGAGCGCGTCACCAAGTCCTAGCCCTGCCGTGCTCGACGTTGCCATGCTGCAGGTGCGGGCACGCATGCTGCACAGCGCGCGCGAGTTCTTTGCGGCGCGCTCTGTGCTTGAGGTCGACACCCCCATCCTTGGCGACGGCCTGGTCGTCGAAGCGCACATCGACCCGATTCCGTGCCAAGTGCGCATCGGCACCGGCGCAGCGGTAGCGCGTCACCTGCTGACATCACCCGAAGGCCCGATGAAGCGCCTGCTCGCAGCGGGATCCGGGCCGATCTATCAATTCGCGCACGCGTTCCGTGACGGCGAGGTTGGCCGGCGTCACGCGACCGAGTTCACGATGCTCGAGTGGTATCGACCGGGCTTCGACCACCATCAATTGATGGCCGAAGTCGAAGCGCTCGTGCAGTCACTCGTGCCGCGAGTCGCCGAGATGACGTTTACGCGCCGCACCTACCGAGAGGTCTTCGTCGCGGGTGTCGGCATCGATCCGTTCGCCACGACGCTCGCAGAACTGCGCGCTGCCTGCGAACGGCTTGCGGTACCGATGCCGCCGGACTTCGATCACGGCACGATCGATGATGCGCTCGACTTGCTGCTCGTCAGTCACATCGAGCCGACCCTCGGTTCGCCGGTGCCAACATTCGTGCACGAATATCCGGCATCGCAAGCGGCACTCGCGCAGGTGGAAGAGGCGGATGGCCACGACGTCGCCCAGCGGTTCGAGCTCTACATCGACGGCGTAGAACTCGCCAACGGCTACCACGAACTCGCCGACGCCACCGAACAGCGCCGGCGCTTCGAACAAGCCAACCGCGACCGCTTGGCCAGTGGCCGCACCGAATTGCCGATCGACGAGCCACTGATTGCGGCACTGCAACAAGGCTTCCCTGCTTGCGCGGGAGTCGCGCTCGGCTTCGATCGCCTACTGATGATCGCTGTGGCCGCGCAACACATCGACGACGTGCGCTGCTCCTGACGCAACGCGGCAGTTTGACGCTCGGGCTCTGACCTGATCGGCGAAGGCTGCTACTGTCAGTCGATGCTTCGCTTCGGTTCTCGCGCTCTCGCCTTGCTCGCAACCAGCCTGCTTGGCTGCGCATGCGCGAATCCGGTGATCGCCAAGCGGTTACCGCCGACCGCGCAGTTGCCTTACGCGTTCGACCAGCATCGCGTCATCGAGATCCTGCCGGCGTCGACTGCGGCGATCCTTGAGGTCACCTACAACCAACGCAACATAGAGTATCTGCTCGAGGGCACGAAACGCGCGCTGCTCCTCGATTCCGGGCCGGGCCAGCAGAAGATGGCGCCGGTTATCGCGGCATTGACGGACCTGCCAGTGACCGTGGTGCCTTCGCACTTGCACTTTGACCACGTCGGGGGCCTCGGCGAGTTTGCCGACGTCGCCCTGATCGACGCCGAGGACCTGCGGGAACGCACGGTCGCCGGGGTGTTCACGCCGACCCCGACCGAACACTTGGGCTGGATGGATCGCGACCCGCTGCAAGCGATTCGCGTCGCACGCTGGCTACAACCCGGCGCCCGAATCGACCTCGGCGATCGCACCGTTGAAGTCTTGCTAACGCCTGGCCACACCAAGACGTCGGTCATGCTCTACGACCCCGCGATGCCGGCGCTCTTCACCGGCGACTTCCTTTACCCGGGCGGCCTGTTCGTCGAGTCGCTGGAGCAATATCGAACCACCTTGGCGATGCTGCTGCGACGCATGCCCAAGAACGTCACGATCTACCCGGCGCACAATACCCGCGCCCGCAAGACGCCGACGTTTGCCTACCGTGACTTGGACGAATTGCACAAGGCCGTATGCAAGGCACTCGACGGCTCGATCGAGGGCAAGCCATCCAACGCATTCGGCATCCCAGCAACGGCGTATCCGGTCAACCAGCGCCTGCACATGTTCGTGCTGAAATGGCCGCGCAAACCGGACGACAGCAAGACCGGACAATAACGAACCTGCTCGCAACGGGCATTCCGTAGAGCGCGGCACCGCAGTAGATTGCCTGCATGCTCAGTGCCTCGCTGCGACGTATTGCAACCAGCATCGCGCTCAGCGTGATGGCGACAGCGAACGCTTCGGCGCAGGATCCTGCTGCGACTGGTGCCGCCTCGGCACAGGACCGGGAGACGCACTGGTCGTTCGAAGCCGCCAAGCGCCCGGCCGTGCCAAACCCTGAAAGCGGCCAACCGCGCTCGGCCATCGACGCGTTCGTCGCCAAGCGACTGGCGCACGAAGGCCTCACGATGTCGCCCGAGGCCGACCGCCGCGTGCTGATTCGCCGGCTGTTCCTCGACCTGACCGGCTTGCCGCCGACGCCGGCCGAAGTGGCCACGTTCGTTGCCGACGAACGGCCAACCGCCTACGAGCTACTGGTCGACGACTTGCTTGGCCGACCACAGTTCGGCGAGCGCATGGCGCTGCGCTGGCTCGACCTGGCGCGCTATGCCGACACCAACGGTTACTCGATCGATGGCGGCCGCCACATGTGGGCTTGGCGTGATTGGGTGATTGCTGCATACAACGACAACATGCCGTTCGATCAGTTCACGATCGAACAGCTCGCCGGCGACCTGCTGCCGAATGCAACCGATAGCCAACGCATCGCGTCGGGCTTCAACCGCAACCACATGAACACGCACGAGGGCGGCACGATCCTCGAAGAGTGCCGCGTCGCCTACGTTGCCGACCGCGTCAAGACGACGGCGGTCACGTGGCTTGGCCTGACCGTTGGTTGTGCGCAGTGCCACGACCACAAGTACGACCCGATCTCGCAGCAGGACTACTACCGGTTTTTCGCCTACTTCAACACGATCACGGACAAGGGCAACGACGGCAACGGCGGCGTCAATTCGGTGCCATTCGTGCCGGTCTTCGATACAGAACAGACCACAACGCTGCGACGCCTGCAGGGCGAGATCGCTCAACTGGAATCGCAACTGCTCGCGCCCGACGACGAGCTGCAAGCCGCGCAGCAAGTGTGGGAACACGAGCAAGCGAACCTCGACCACTCGGAGCCAGTTCTGGGCCCGTGGCGCGTCATGGGGCCCAACAAGGCGGCGACCGGCAACGCAGCCTTTGCGACCGACTTCGGCCCGGAGTCCGACCTCGATCTCGACGCGCACACAGCCGACGGCGAACCGCTGTGGCAGCTTCGTGAAGATCTCGTCGACGGCAAGCCACACGCGTTGCCGGCGCAGCGTTCGGCGTACTATCTGCATCGCACGATCACGACCGCGCATGCGACGTCGGTATCCCTATCCCTGGGCAGCGATGACGCGATCCGCGTTTGGCACAACGGCAGCCTGGTCGTCGACAAGAACGTGCGACGCGGCGTCAAAGCGGACCAGGAGTTGATCACGCTGGCGCTACAAACCGGGACGAACCAACTACTCGTCAAGATCATCAATGACGGCGGACCCGGAGGCGTCTACTTCAAGATGCTGGACAGCGGCCTACCCACCGAAATCGCCACGGCAGTACAGCGCCATGACCGCGATCGCAGCGACGATGACCGCGCCGCATTGATGCGCTACTTCCGCTTGACGGTGCCTGCGCTCGAGCCGGTGCGTTCGTCGATCGCCAAGCTGCAGACTGAGATCGCTGCGATCCACGAAAAGCCAAGCACGACCGTGATGGTCATGGAAGAGCAGGCGATGCCACGCGAAACGTATTTCTTGGTACGGGGCCGCTACGACGTGCGCGGCGATCGCGTCACCGCTGGCACGCCCGAGTTCTTGCCGGCGATGCCCGAAGGCGCACCGCAAAACCGCCTTGGCCTGGCCAAGTGGCTCGTCGACCCCAAGCACCCGCTGACCGCGCGCGTCGCCGTCAACGGCCTTTGGCAGATGCTATTCGGCACCGGGATCGTCAAGACGAGCGGCGACTTCGGCACGCAGGGCGAACGGCCGAGTCACCCCGAACTGCTGGACTGGTTGGCGACCGAGTTCGTCGCAACCGGCTGGGACCAGAAGGCCATGCTGCGACTCCTGGTCGGGTCCGCGACCTACCGCCAGGCTTCGAACTGTTCGACAGAGTTGCTGGCGCAAGACCCCGAGAATCGGCTGCTCGCCCGCGGCCCATCGTTCCGGCTGGCAGCAGAACTGATCCGCGACCAAGCGCTCGCCGTCAGTGGCTTGCTCAACACCAAGCTCGGTGGCCCGAGCGTTCGCCCATACCAACCCAAGGGCTTGTGGCGCGAGATGAGTCACTTCGGCAGCACGCCGGCGACCGAGCAGGTCTACGTGCAAGACAGCGGCGACAAACTCTACCGGCGCAGTCTCTACACGATCTGGAAGCGCACCGTGCCGCCGCCAACGATGCTCGCATTCGATGCCCCCAGCCGGGAGCTATGCACCCCGCGGCGCGGCCGCACCAACACCCCGTTGCAAGCGTTGGTGCTCCTCAACGAGACTGGCTTTGTCGAAGCGGCGCGCCACATGGGCCAACGCATCCTTCAGGAAGGTGGCGACGACCTGGCATCGCGCATCGACTTCGGCTTCGAGCTCGCCACCAGCCGCAAACCGACAAGTGCCGAACGCGACATTCTGATAGCGACGTTCACGCGTGAGCACTCGCGCTTCGCCACCGACCGGGAAGCTGCCGCCAAACTGCTCGCAATCGGCGAAGCGCCGCGCGATGAACAGCTCGACTCTGCCGAGCACGCCGCCTGGACCATGGTCGCCAGCGTGCTCCTCAACCTCAGCGAAACCGTCACCAAGGGCTAAGAACGTGCGACCTGACCACGAATTCCTGCAAGCCCTGACGCGGCGCACGTTCCTCGGCAAGGTGGCCGGAGGAGTTGGTGCCGCCGCTCTCGCATCTCTTGGCGGCCGCATCAACAACGCAGGCAGCAGCGCCAACAACAGCACAACCGACCCAAGCAAAGTCGGACCGCACTTCGCACCAAAAGCGAAGCGCGTCATCTACCTGTTCCAATCGGGCGGCCCGTCGCAGATCGACCTGTTCGACTACAAGCCCGGCTACCGGGACCTGCACGGCACCGAGCTCCCGAACTCCGTGCGCGGCGGCCAACGTGTCACCGGCATGACCGCCGGTCAGACGTCGTTCCCGGTCGTCGCCCCGCCGTTCAAGTTTGCTCGCCATGGCAAATGCGGCATGTGGGCCAGCGAACTGATGCCGCACACAGCAGGCGTGGCCGACGAGCTTTGCATGCTCAAAGGCATGCACACCGAGGCGATCAACCACGACCCCGGCATCACGTTGATCAACACCGGCGACCAGCAGCCGGGTAAAGCCAGTCTCGGTTCGTGGCTGAGCTACGGCCTTGGCAGCGAGAACGAAGACCTGCCGAGCTACGTCGTGATGCTGTCGCAAGGCACCGGCAAGAATCCGGGCCAGCCACTGTTCTCGCGCCTGTGGGGCAGCGGCTACCTACCGAGCAACCATCAAGGCGTGCAACTGCGCCCCGGCAAGAACCCGGTGCTCTACCTCGCGAACCCAGCCGGCATCACCGAAAAGGCGCGCCGCGACATGCTCGATGACCTGGCGCGGCTCAACGAGCTGCGCGCCGAGACCACCGGGGACCCCGAAGCGGCGACCCGCATCGCGCAGTATGAGATGGCGTTCCGCATGCAGACGTCGGTGCCAGACCTGACGGATCTGTCCGATGAACCCGAGAGCACCTTCGAGCTCTACGGACCCGATGCCCGCATCCCCGGCACCTACGCCGCCAACTGCCTGCTCGCGCGTCGCATGGCCGAACGCGGCGTGCGCTTCATGCAACTGTTCCATCGCGGTTGGGACCAGCACCTCAACCTGGTCAAGGAACTGCGCGCCCAAAGCCGCGACACCGACCAGGCATCCGCCGCACTGATCATCGACCTCAAGCGCCGCGGCCTCCTGGACGACACCCTGGTAATCTGGGGCGGCGAGTTTGGCCGCACCATCTACAGCCAAGGCCGCATCGGCGCGCCCGGCAGCGGCCGCGACCACCACGGCCGTTGCTTCACCACCTGGCTAGCCGGCGGCGGCGTCAAGCCCGGCTTCGAACACGGCACCACCGACGCCTACGGCTGGAACATCCTCGACGGCGCAGTCCACATCCGCGACCTCAACGCCACCATCCTGCACCTCCTAGGCCTAGACCACGAACGCCTAACCTTCCCCCACCAAGGCCTCAACCAACGCCTGACCGGCGTAGAACCCGCCAAAGTAGTCCACCAAATCCTTACCTGAGGAAGTGCGTACGGTGCCTGGACAAAAAAACACTTCCTCAGTTGTGCCCGCGGTCCGCGAACCAACCACAACCGACTCACCTGGCGCGGCGCCACCCTACCTCGTCAACTGAATCGGAATCGCGCCCACGCCAGGGTGCAGTGTCACGTTCGAGGGTCCTGACCCGAAGCCAGGGTTCACGATCACGCTCACCGCATACGTGCCCTTCGGGGCTGGACGCTGGCTGTGCAGGCGACAATGACCGTTGACGAACTTGACCGCGCCACCACTGTCGGCAGCGAGCTTCAGCTTCAGATTGCGACTGCCATCTGGCGCATTCAAGAACACCTCAACGAAGTGAATCGAGCCAACCGCAGCCTCATGCCCCTTCGGCAGCCGCAAATCAAAGGTCAGCGGAATGCCGCGCTCTGCGCCAACAACCAAGTCACCAACCGCCTCTTCGTCGATCACCACTTCATGCACCGATTGCAGGAACGGAGCAGCAACAACTTGGCGACCGCGAAGGTCCGCACCAGCCATGACTTCGAAAGTCAGATCTCCGGTAGGCAATCCCGACAACTTCCCGTCGCTGGGCACCTCGACCCAATCACCAAGAATCATCGTATCCTGCGGATCAGCGACCATTCGCCCGAGACCGCGAATCGGCACCGCTCGGACACCAGCCACGCGGCAGCACTTGACCAACACCGGCTGCAACGATTCGCCACCTGCATCACGAGCAACGACCCGCAACGAACCCGTGCGTTTCCCGGCAACGACCCGCACCACGGCTTCGCCGCCATAGGTGTCAGGTCCGAGATAGCAGCTGCCATAGCTCGCACCGATCGCGGGATCATCATGCTCAATCACTACGAACGTGTTGGGTGTCACCATCAATCGATCGGCATGTCGAAGTGCCGACGTTCGGTCGCCCGTTCGCAGTAACTCGGGTGACGGACCAACCGAAGCGAACCGACGAGCCGCCGCCACAGCCTTGGCTCCGGTCCACTTGTAGATCGCGAACACCCCCAGACGGGCTTCGACACCGCGCTCATCCACTGCCCGCACCTTGATGGATGCGTCACCGAGCACGAAGGCCACAGGATCCGTCACCGCAGCAACAGTCACTTCCTGCCCGCCCCGTTGACCACGCATCGCCACCCGGTGCACACCTGGCCGCATCGTGCAGAACCGGAAGTAGCCATCTGCATCCGTCTTTGCGCGGTAGCGGTTCGCACCTGCCCCCGCCGTCACATCCACAAAGCGACGAATGCGAATGCCATCGACGGAATACGCGCCATCGTCACGCCCCACTTGAGTGGCTCGCAACCGCGTCGCGGTCAGTTCGACATCAGCCACGCCGTTGCCATTGGGATCGCGCACATGCCCATGCAACAGCCCCAGCGGATTGGCCACCACCAAGTCAGGGATCTTGGTATCGCCATCCGCGCGAATGCGAACGTGATGCGCACCCGAGAAGCCATGCGCATCGTGTATCCCGAACAACACACGGTCGTAGCCGTACTGCTCCGGCAGCAAGGAATCGATCACATACCGACCATCGGTATCGGTCTTCACACGATGCTGGGTCTCGCCAACGATCATCAACAACGACGCATCCCGCAGCGGCACGCCAGCAACATCGACAATACGTCCCTTGCAGAACACGCCCGGCTCAAGCGTCACCGAGGTCTTCTCGACACCGCCAACATAATCACCTAGCCAAACGGCTTGGGCCCACGCCGGGCGATAGCCATCGGCGTCGACGCCAACAAACACTGCGAGCTTCTGCCGGTTGCCCTTCTGTGCGCGCAGTTCCTCAAGCGAGAACACAAACCGACCGGCAGCATCACTGCTGGTCTCGCGAACCTCACTGAGCACCGGGTAGGCAGACCCCACCGGGCCCAACCACATGCGAACGGTGGCACCAGCAACCACCGACGCCGCCACCTCGCGATTGCGAACGATGCCGTCAACGCGCCAGGGTGCGGCATTGGCATCCGCCACCATCGACCGCACTGCGGCACCTTCGGTATCCGCATCGGCATTGCCACCATCCGGCGCGTTGCCAACCGCCGCCAACGCACCATTGGCTTCACCAGCGTTCGCAGCCCCCATCGACGGCGGCGGTGCCGAAGCACTCGACCACGACGACCAGACAACCACCGAAGAGGCAACCAACAACAGCGCCGCAAGCACCAGCGCCACCTTGCCGCCCCCCAAGCCGCCAGCAAGCGCAGCACGTTTCGTGTCCATCATCACGAACGGCACCAAGCCAGAAACCCACGTGGCACGATCGCCGTGTTCCTGATCGAGCCGCTCACGCAGCCGATCAACTCCACGCTTCAAGCGCGTACGCACCGTGCTCTCAAGGATGCCCAGGTGCTTGGCACACTCCCGCGTATCCATGCCGCGGTAGTGACGCAGCAGCACGACCGAACGGAAGTCGACCGGCAGTTCCATGACCGCATCGACGACGTGCTTGCGCAATTGCTCCTGTGCCGCGACCTCACTCGCGGAGGGCACGCTCAAATCCGCCGCCATCGCAAGCTCACGAACCTCACGCCGCCGCTCGCCCCGCCGCCGGTTGCGCGCCAGATTGCGCGTCACGACCGTCAACCAACCCCGCCAGCTGCCCACGTCGACGGGCCGCTTCTCAAGCGCCCGTACCATGGCGTCCTGCGCCACATCATCCGCGTCGTGGGGGTCGTTACAGAGATGCCGCGCCAGGCTCCGGACAAAGTCCAGATCCGACATCAGGCTCGTTGGATCGCTAACAGGAAGGGAAGTCATCACCCTAGAGACACCGCGCCCCGCCCTCACGTTCCCGAGAATCTTCGCACGACGCCAGGGCGCAGTTCTGAACGGATCGAGTTTGTCGTTTTTTGTCGAGGCACCGCTCGAACATGGACACCGAACGGACATGCTGGGCGCGTGGAACTGATTCTAGGTATTGAAACGTCGTGCGATGAAACCGCGGCCTCGGTCGTCCGCGATGGACACGAGGTGCTTTCGAATGTGGTGCATTCGCAGATCAGTCTGCATCAGCGGTTTCGCGGCGTCGTGCCAGAGGTAGCCAGCCGTTCCCACACCGAACGGATTCTGCCGATCGTCAGCCAGGCACTTGCCGATGCGAAGGTCACGCCGAGCGACTTGACCGCCATTGCCGTCACGCATCGACCAGGAATGGTCGGATGTTTGCTCGTTGGAATGGCCGCGGCGAAGGCGCTGGCCTGGCGCTTCGACCGACCACTCGTTGGCGTCGATCACGTGCAAGCGCATGTGCACACCGGACTGCTCGCCGATCCCGACATGCCATTGCCGGCGCTGTGCCTGGTTGCATCGGGCGGCCACACCGCGCTCTACAAGTTGCTCGAGCCTGGCAAGAGCGAACGCCTCGGCACAACCCGCGATGATGCCGCCGGCGAAGCTCTTGACAAGGGCGCGTCGCTGCTGGGGCTCACCTATCCCGGCGGGCCCGCGATCGAGAACGAAGGCAAGGATGGTGATCGCAAGGCATTCAAGCTGCCGCGCACGATGCTCGACAAGGAGTCACTCGACTTCTCGTTCTCCGGCATGAAAACGGCGCTGCTCTACACCGTGCAACCGCCAGGCAAACCAAAGCCGGAAGCACCGACAGGACAACAACTCAAAGACCTCGCCGCTTCGTATCAGGAAGCGATCGTCGACGTGCTGGTCAAGAAGCTGCGACGCGCGGCCGAACGTCATCAGATGCGTTCCTTATGCATCGGCGGCGGCGTAGCCAAGAACGCCCGTCTGCGCGAACGCATCGCCCAAGACCCGGTGCTAAGCGAACTGCACCTGGTGCTACCGCCACTCGATCTATGCGCCGACAACGGCGCAATGATCGCAGGCCTCGGCTCCATCCTGTTCCGCCAAGGCAAGACGTCACCCATCGACATCGATGCGGTCGCCACGGCGCAGTCCGGCGGCAAGGTCAAGATGCGCCCGCGCAAGCAGCGGCGGCAAGCCAAGTGACCGGTGATCCAGTGACGACTGATCCAGCAACCGGGAAGCCCCAAAGCCACGAGCAGCAGCTCCGTGAACTTCTCACCAAAGTGCAGAACGGTGAGCGCTCAATCGACGAGGCACTGAGGGCACTGCAGGTCACCAACACCTCGCCAACAGCAACCGCCAACATGGCCGCCACCAACATGGCCGCCGCTGATTTGCACTTCGCCACCGTCGACCACGACCGCAGCCGCCGCTGCGGCTTCCCGGAAGTCGTCTTCTGCCAAGGTAAGACCGCGAGCGATACCGCTGCCATCGCGGCCGAAATCCTGTCCCGCTCGGATCGCGTGCTGCTCACCCGTGCCGACGCCGAGCACGCCGCCGCCGTGCAACGGGCCATTCCCCGGGCGGAATATCACGAACGCGCCCGCTGCCTGACCGTCACCCCAGACGGTCGGGCACTCACCGAACTCGCCCAGTCCGGACACGCCGCAGTGGTTTGCGCCGGCACTTCGGACCTGCCGGTCGCCGCCGAGGCCGCCACGACCTTGCGCATCGCCGGCAACCGCGTCAGCGAGTTCTGCGACGTCGGCGTCGCTGGCCTGCACCGACTGCTCGAACGCATCCCCGAAATCCGCACTGCGAACGTCATCGTGGCCGTCGCCGGCATGGAAGGCGCCCTACCATCCGTGCTCGCCGGACTGGTCGACAAGCCGGTCATCGCCGTTCCGACCAGTGTTGGTTACGGAGCCTCGTTCGCTGGCCTGTCGGCGCTGCTGACGATGCTCAACAGTTGTGCGGCCGGCATCGGGGTCGTCAATATCGACAACGGCTTCGGCGCCGGCTACCTGGCCTCGCAAATCAACCGGGCCCACCAAAACAACTAACCCGCATGTCTCACCCGCAACTTGGCAAGCACGCCCGAATGCCCCGGGGCCTTGGTTGGCCGGCAGGCGTTGCCTGCCGGCCGGTCCGACAGGCCCAAGTCCCGGCTCAGCAAGGCTCGAGCGCGGGCATGCCAGCGATGAGGCCCGCCCCGGCGCCGGACATCGTCAGGTTGTGGACAAAACCAGTAATCGCAGTTCTGAGCACGGTCGGCTACGGTTCGCAACTCGCTGGCCCGCCCACCCGGTTGACGATGCGCAACCACTGCGCGGCCCGGCATCGACGGCGGCAACATTGACAATGGATCCGGCGTCGGCAACCTAGCGTCCCAACAGAGCGTCCAAACTGGGCATCCCAGCAGAGCGTCCTAACTGGGCGTCCCAACAGAGCATCCTAACTGGGCGCCCCAACTGGGACGCACCAAGTAGCCAGCACCCGAAGCGAACCAAACAACCCGCCACCACCGACCGCCCTCCAAACCCTTGACGAACACTGCCCGAACCACTCGCCCGCCCGCACGTCTCGTTCTTGAGGACGGCACCGTGTTGGTTGGTCGTGGCTTTGGTTCGGAAGCCGATGGTTTTGGCGAACTGGTCTTCAACACGTCGATGACCGGCTACCAGGAGATCCTGACGGATCCTTCCTACCGCGGCCAAACGGTGCTACTGACGCAACCTCACATTGGCAACTACGGCGTCTGCAGTGAGGACGAAGAGTCCAGCAAGCTGTGGATGTCCGGCCTGGTTGTTCGCGAAGCCTGCCAACGCGCCAGCAACTTTCGGTCGGGCAACGAACTGCACGACTACCTGGCGCAGCACAACGTGCCCGGCATCGAAGGCGTCGATACCCGCATGCTGACCCGTCGCATTCGCGATCACGGCGAGCAGCGTGTGCTGATCACGCGCGACATGGATGCAAGCGAGGCCGTGCTGCTCGAACGCGTCAAGCAATCGCCACGCGTCGCCGACGTCGACCACGTGCTCAAGGTCACGACCGACACCCAATACCCGTGGCAAAAGGGCTACGAGTCGGAGTTCAGCGCGCCGCCGCCGCACCTGACCAGCGGCATCAAGAAGCACCGCATCATCGCGTATGACTTCGGCGCCAAGCGCAACATCCTGCGCTCGCTCGCTGCGTGCGGACTCGACGTCACTGTGGTGCCGGCAAACACCCCCGCCGAAGCGGTGCTCGAACAAAAGCCCGACGGCGTGTTCTTGAGCAACGGTCCTGGCGACCCCGAAGTGTGCGCCTACGGCATCGAAGCGGCCAAACGCCTGGTGCAGGCCGTGCCGGTCTTTGGCATCTGCCTCGGCCATCAACTGCTCGCGCACGTCTTCGGCGGCAAGACCTACAAGATGGGCTTCGGCCACCACGGCGGCAACCAACCAGTGATCGACCTGACCACGGACAAGGTCGAGATCACCTCGCAGAATCACAGCTACGCCGTCGATGCGGAGTCGCTCCCCGACAGCGTGGTCGTGACGCACAAGAATCTCAACGACAACACCGTCGAAGGCCTGCGCCACAAGGAACTGCCAGTATTCTCAGTGCAATACCACCCAGAAGCGGCCCCCGGCCCCCACGATTCGCTCTACCTGTTCAAGCGCTTCGTCGAGATGCTCGAAGGCACGGGCACTCGGGTTTGAGCACCTTCATCGTAACTAGCGCGCAAGCCAAAACCCGCCTCGACGCCCTGCTGCGCGAGCTTGGTTCGCTGTCGCAAAAGAAGGCCAAACTGCTGTGTGCCCTCGGCGGTATCTCGATCAATGGCGTTTGTGCAGCCGGCACCACCCGCGTGCGCGA
>CAXBFC010000026.1:0-30609 GCA_963974725.1 uncultured bacterium
ACCGCAACCACCGGCAGGCGACCCGCCAAATGATGAAACCCTGTGGAATAGCTAGACCCTGTGGAATAGCTGCACAGGGTGCAACAGCGGAACGGGGTGCAACACGTGAACTGCGCGCGACAGCTCTACAGCCCGAAATCCGCGACCGACGCCAAACTGGCGCTTGGCTGTGCGCAACCCTGTTGTGGCTGGTCACGGCCACGCAACTTGCCGACCACGCCATTGGCCAGAGCGGCAACCTGTGCAGCTGGAGTCCGGATGCCCTCCGCCTGCTATTCGTTTGCCGCGATGCCGATCGCCACTTCCTCGCGCGCTACGACGTCGCCACGCAATCGGCAAGCCGGGTCTTCGTCGCCGAGCGCGGCGAACGCATTCACGCGATCCAGTGGTCCCCGAATTGGTCCAAGCATGGCAAGCAGTTCGTTGTCGTGGTGGCCCCGGCCGGAGAAGCCACTCCATTCCGCCCGCGACGATCGACCATCCACCTGATCAGCCATCCCGAAGGTGCGATCACGCAATCGTTCTCGCCGCTGCTAGCGCAACGCACGATCTGGGGAACGCCGATTTGGCTGCCCGACCGGATCTTCGTCGAAGCTCCGGGCATGATCGAACTCATCCCGGCGACCGGAAAGATGTACGCCTGGCAGCGACCCAAACAGGAAGCCGACGCAGTCTTCGGCGCATTCGGGATCGCCATTGGCTACCTGTCCGTCGCCCCCCTCGCGACCGGCGGCTGGAGCATTGGCGCAATCGACGCCAAGAATCAGACGCGCACGGTCTACAGCGACAGCCGCCAAGCGCCACACGCCAAGATCCAACACCTACCGGCCTTCGCACCGATTCGAGAACGCATTGCATTGCCGGCCGTGCTGGAGACGACTCGGTCGATCTTGATCTTTGAGTTCGACCTGTTGCTCGAGACGCGTGCGCTTGCAGACGAGTCCGCTCTAACCATCGACGACCTGCAGTGGTCTCCCGACAGCACGAGACTCTATGTGCTTGGCCAGCGCCCGCTCGGCCAAAACGAGGCGCAACACGTGCTGCTCGAGGTCACGCTGAACAACGACACGATTCGCGAGACCAAGCTGTTCACGACGAACCAACGCGAACGCTGGCCAACGCCACGCGCGCTGGCCATCTCTGCCAATGGACGAACCGCAGCGGTCGTCGCTGGTTTGCATGACGACGCTCCCCCGTCGCTCTACTTGATCGACCTGACTCGCCCAGAACGAACCGTCACCAACGTTCCGCCGCCACCGCGTAACCACTTCGTCGGCGCCGGGTCCGAGTATATGACCGAACTCGTACGGCACTGGTTGCGCACTTACCAGGGCAAGCAGATCAGGTATGCCGAACTGCTCGGCGGCGGCAGCAGCGACGGGTTTGAGCAAATGCTGCAAGGCACGGCGGATCTTGCGTTGATGGGCAGGCCACCGACCGCATTGGAGCGTGCAACGGCCACGAGAGCCGGCGTCGAACTCGTGACGACCCTCGCAAAACGCGATGCCTTGGCCGTCTGTGTGCACCCCGACAACCCGATCGCGACGATCGAACTGCCACAGCTTCGCCGCTTGTTCACGGCGCACGACGAGCACCGCTGGTCGAACCTCGGCGTGCAACTACCCACGGCAGCCGGACCACCAGCCGAGCCACTGCCCGAACATGATGAAATCGCAATGGCCATGTTCCTACCGGGCAGCCGCCACTACATGCCGTTTCGTAACTTGGTACTCAACGGCAAACACCCCACCTACCAACCGACGACGAGAGAGACCATGCTCGACCTCGCGCAGTTCGTGACCAGGCACCGCAATGCCATCGCGTGCCTGCCGATGCGAGAGGCGATCCGACAAGGCCCGGCGCTGCGCATGGTGGCGGTCAAGACGCCCGGCAAGCCCGCCATCGCGGCGACGCCGAAAACGATTGCCGACGGCAGCTACCCGCTGCTCGAGTCCTGGTATGTCGTTCACAACAAGAAAGCCGACTCGCGCGCCCGCCCGTTCTGCGAATGGCTGGTAAGCAAAGCTGGACAGGCCGCAACTGCCGAGTTCGATCAGCAGACCGCCAAGTAGAGCCCTCCGCACGCAAAGGCAACCGCCGTTCCAGCCACTGGAATCGACCGGATTCCAGCCGTTCCTACGGACCCGAGCCACCAGAATGCGTGCCTCGACCAAACCAGACTGGTAGCCTGCTCGCCCTCCAATGAGCGAACTGCCAGACAAGTACGATCCGCAAACTCTCGAACCCGCCGTGACCAAGCGGTGGCTCGAGCAGAAGGCCTTCTCCGCGACCCCCGACGACCGCGACAACCGCTACGTCGTCATGATGCCGCTGCCGAATGTTACCGGCGCGCTGCACATGGGCCACGCGATGGACAACGTCATGCAGGACCTGCTGATTCGCTGGCATCGCATGCGCGGCGACAACACCCTGTGGCAGCCAGGTCTCGACCACGCTGGCATTGCGACGCAGGCCGTCGTCGAGAAGCGCCTGAAAGAAATCGACGGCAAGACCCGCCACGACATCGGTCGCGAGGCTCTGGTCGAACGCATCCACGATTGGGCTGGCAAGAGCAAGTCACGCATCGTCGAGCAACAGCAAGGCATGGGCTGCTCGAGCGATTGGGATCGCGCGCGCTTCACGATGGACGATGTCTGCGCGCGCGCCGTGCGCCACACGTTCTTCTCGATGTTCAAGGACGGCCTGATCTTCCGCGGCAATCGCCTGGTCAACTGGGACTGCGCACTGCAGACCGCGGTGTCGGATGACGAGCTCTACAAGGAGACCGTTCACGGCAAGTTCTACTACTTCCACTACCCGATTGTCGGCGCTGATGGATCGGGTCCCGCGCACGTCGCGATCGCGACGACGCGTCCAGAGACAATGCTCGGCGATACCGCCGTGGCCGTGCACCCGGATCCCAAGAAGGCGATGCTGAAGGCGATCGACGCCCAGAAGCAAAAGATCGCAGACGCCAACGACAAGGACCGCCCGGACGCCGAACGCGAACTCAAACGCCTCGAAGCGCGCGTCATCGACGTGCTGCCCAACCTAGTCAAGATCAGCGAACTCGCCAAGGCGTCCGCCAAGGTGAAGCTGCCGCTGGTCGATCGCAAAATCCCGATCATCCTCGATGACTGGGCCGACCCGACCCTCGGCACGGGCTGCGTCAAGATCACACCGGCGCACGACCCGAACGACTACGCCGTCTGGCAACGCCACCCGGAGATCGGTGACGCCGTCAACATGCTGAGTGCCGACGGCACCATCAGCGCAGCTGGTGGCAAGTACAAAGGCCTCGATCGCTTTGACGCGCGAAAGCAAGTCATGGCCGATCTCGAAGCACTCGGTCTCGTCGACAAGATCGAAGATCGCCAGATTGAGGTCGACCACTCCGATCGCAGCAAGACCATCATCGAGCCATATCTCAGCAAGCAGTGGTTCGTGCACATGGGCGATGTCGAAGGCGGCATCGTCATGGGTCGCGGCACCGACAAGGAGTTCCGTTCGCCGGGCCTGGCGCAAGCGGCACTCGATGCCACCAGTGGCACCTTGCCGGCGTTCGCCGACGGCTCGGCGCGTCGCAAGGTCGAGTTTCATCCGGACCCGGCCCGCTACCAGAACATGCACGATCGCTGGCTCGGCGAGAAGCGTGACTGGTGCATCAGCCGGCAACTCTGGTGGGGTCATCGCATTCCGGTGTGGAGCGGGGAGATGGCCGTATCGCAACTGTTGATGATCGAGCCGATGCTCGGTGGCCAACTCGAACGCGACGACGTCGCCGCGTGGCTGGTGATGCCGGACGGCGAACGCATGTCGCCGAAAGACGGATTTGCGCACATCAAGGGCCCGAACGCGCCGGTCAACGTCGAGGTGCAAATCTGCTTCCTCGACCAGGCCACCGACGATTCGATGGGCCCGATGCTGCAATCGGCCGGCATGCAGCTCGACCCCGACGTGCTCGACACGTGGTTTAGCTCGATGGTCTGGCCGCACAGCACGCTCGGCTGGCCCAACCCTGAGAACGCCCGCATCGACGCGGGCCAGACCAGTCTGGCAAGTGCCGACGGCCACAAGAACGCGCTCGACTACTACTACCCCGGCTCCTGCCTGATCACCGGCCGCGACATCATCACGCTATGGGTCGCCCGCATGATCGTCGGCGGCCTCTACAACCTCGGCGACGTGCCGTTCCAGGACGTGTTCTTGCACGCGACGATCCTCGACGGCAAGGGCGTGCGCATGTCGAAGTCGAAGGGCAACGGCATCGACCCGCTCGACATCATCGATCGCTACGGCGCCGATGCCCTGCGCTACGTCGTTTGCGAACTGCAAACTGGCACGCAAGACGTGCGCCTACCGGTGCAAGCGATCTCGCCGTTCACCAAGGACGGCGAAGACGAGCGGCTGGTCGACCTGGCGACCGCCAAGCCAGGCCCCTACCTCGGCACCTTCATCGACAAGATCGCTGGCGAGCCAATGGACCTGATCGGCCAGTATCAGGGCGAAGGCATCGCGCCTGCGAAGGCGACCAGTGAGCGCTTCATGGTCGGCGCAAGCTTCTGCAACAAGCTGTTCAACGCGGCGCGCTTTGCGTTCCTCAATCTCGAGGGCACGAGCTTCACGCCACTCGATGTGCAAACGCTGCCGATCGAAGACCGCTGGATCCTGTCACGTTTGCAGAACGCGATCACGACCATCGACTCGCATCTCGCCGGCTACAACCCGTCCGCCGCGATCGCCACGGCCCGCGACTTTTTCTGGAACGAACTGTGCGACTGGTATCTTGAGATGATCAAGCCGCGCATGCGGGAGGACGCCGATGCTGCGTTGCGCACGTCCGCGCAACAAGTGCTCGCGGCGGTTCTCGACCAGACGCTGCGCCTGTTGCACCCGTTCGTGCCGTTCTTGACCGAGACGCTGTGGACGCAGCTCAACGAGTTGGCCAAGACCCGCGGCGCCGATGCCGAGTTCAGCAACAGCGAGCTGTTGGTGCACGCGCAGTGGCCAGCTGGCAATGCCGCGTGGTCCGCCAACGACGTCGAAGCGCAGATCACGGCGATGCAGGAGTGGTGCGTGGCGATTCGCGAAGCCCGCGCTCGCTACCAGATCCCACCGCGCCAAAAGATCGACGCGCGCTTCCAAGCCAGCGGCGACACCGCCCAAGTGCTCGATACGACCAGCGCGTTGCTGGCGAACATGGCCGGACTCAGCGAGCCGCAAATCGGCCCCGACCAGCAGCGCACCAAGGATTCGGCCACGGTCGTGGTCGGCACCGCCAAGGTCTACCTGTTGGGTGTGGTCGATCTTGAAAAGGAGAAGGCCAAGCTGCAGAAGGAAGCCGGCAAGCTCGAAGGTCAAATCGGCGGCGTCGAGCGCAAGCTCAACAACGAGGGCTTCCTGGCCAAGGCACCGCCTGCAGTCGTCGAGAAGGAGCGCGAGCAGTTGGTCGCGATGAAGGCGCAACTCGATGCGATCCAGCAGAGTCTCAGCGAGCTCTAGAACGCCGCGGCAACTGGCCTCGGGAGCCCTGGGGATTGTCCCTGGGGTGAACGGCGCCGTGTGACGTGACGTGCGTGACCAGCGCCGCGAAGGCTGTGACGACGCGAGTCCGCCATCGACACCGCGATATGCTCACGCGATGCTGTTCGGGCCGCCCGCGCGACAGCATTCGCCGCCCGCGCGCCAGCATTCGCCGCCCGCGCGCCAGCACTAGCCGCGACGTCCGTTCATGAGCAACGCCCCCTTCCCGCATCGACTCGTCCCTCAGGGGCGACAGATCCGGCACGACGACCAGCTGGGGCACACCTTCGTCGCCAACGTGCATCGCCGTATCCCGCACGAACACGGCGCGTACTTCTCGGCCACCAACGCGCAAGGGTTCCGCGAGGACCACGACCTGACGGCGCCACCGCCGGGCTTGCACGTGATGTGCTACGGCGATTCGTACACCGCCGGTGACGGCGTCAACAATGAGCAGCGCTTCTCGGCGCTCCTTGCCAAGCGACTCAGCATCGCCGTGTCGAACGTGGCCGTTCCTGGCTACGGCCCGGACCAGAACGTTCTGCAGCTTGAGAGTAGTTTGCTGCCGCGGCCCGACCTGATCCTGCTCTGCATCGCAGTGCACACCATCGAACGCATTCAATCTGGGAAGCGCATCACGATCGATCGTGACGACCGGTTGTGGCACGTCGATCGACCGCACTTCGTGCTTGCCAAAGATGGTGCGCTCGAACTGCGCGGTGTACCGGTGTCAGAACAGGGCCTCGAACTGGTCGAGCCAGCGTTGCCGCAAACGCAACATCCTGCAGCAGCACGGTTCGCCGCGGCCAAGGCGAAGCTGCGCTCGCGGCTGGTGCACTACCTCGGGCCCATTCTCAAGGCGCCGCCCGACCCCGGTTACAGGGATCCCGACGATGATCCATGGCACCTACTGGCGGCCTTGATCCAACGGTTCCATGCATCGGCGGACGGAGTGCCGGTCGCCGTGGTGCCACTGCCGACCGCCCGCTACGTCGCCGAACGGCACCAGCCACACTTCCAACGGCGCTTCGCCGAGCTCGCAGCACCAGAGCAAGGCCTTCACGTGGTCGACGTCGTCACGTCCCTGCGCACACAGCCCCGCAACGTTCGCGCGAACTGTCACTACCGCCTCGACGGCCACTTCACGGCGAGCGGTCACGAGCTCGTTGCGACGGCATTGCTGGTGCAGCTGCAGCAGCGCAAGCTCGTGCCAGTGGCCACGACTACTGCGGCCCCCACTACGCCGACACGCACGGCTTACGATCGCGGCCGGCAAGAGTTGACGCTACGGGTCCGTTGGCAAATCGGCGATGGCACCGCCCAAGTTCATGATGCGCACGGCAAAATGTTGGCCGAGCACCGTGAATCAGCGCACACCGGCCATGCGTGCCGCCCTGGTGTGCTCCCCCTGTCCGCGATCCATGCGTGCCTCGAAGACCTTCGCGTCGCTGGACCCGAGCTGCGAGCCATCGCGCTAGACTCTCCGTGTTCGCTCGACGCGCTGCGGCAACTAGATCGCCAGCATGCCGGTTGGTTCCCGCTCGTATCTGGCTGGATACGTTGGCGTGGCGCCGCCGAACGTGACCTGCGAACGTTCCTTTGCTACCAGGGACCAGTGGACTGGCAAGCAACGGGTGACGACTTGGCGAAGCCTGACGTTCGTGTGGACACACCAGAGGATGCCGAACAGCGCTGGTTGCGCGAACGCTGCAACCAACTCCGCACAGTCGATGCAGCCTGCTTGCAGCGCCTGGCCAGACAGTGGGAATTGGCAACCCGATCGGCGCGAGAGAGCGTCTTGCCGACGACGGCGCCGCTGCGGCGTGGCCGCATCGCGGCGCAACTTGCCCCAGCGAGCGACGGCCAAGCCTCCGCCAAACGACCAAGCTAGCCCGAGACCTTCTGTCCACCTTCCATCGGACGGTGCTCGAACCTCACCGAAACGCCGCTTACTGTTCCCGCGCGTGCCTGACTTGAGCCAATCCCTGCAGGAGCTGTACGGCTTCTCGACATTCCGCGGACCGCAGCGAGAAATTGTCGAACATCACCTCAGCGGCGAATCGGCCCTCGTGCTGATGGCAACCGGCGACGGCAAGTCGCTGTGCTACCAGCTACCGGGCTTTGTCGGCGATGGCCTGACGATTGTCGTATCGCCGCTGATCGCGCTGATGGACGACCAGGTTGCGGCGCTGCACAAGCGCAACCTGCCGGCGACCTGTATCCACAGCATGCTGACGCGCGAAGAACGCGAACAGCGCCTGCAATCGGTTCTCGATGGCAAGATCAAGCTGCTCTACGTGACCCCGGAGCGGTTCCGTGTTGGCGACTTCTTGCAGACAATGCAGAAGCTCGGCGTGCAGCGACTCGCCATTGATGAAGCGCACTGCCTGAGCCAATGGGGCCACGACTTCCGCCCCGACTACCAACGCCTCGGTGAGGTTCGCAAGCTGCTCGGCAACGTGCCATGCCTGGCGCTGACCGCCACCGCCACGCCCCAGGTTCAGGAAGACATTCGTGCCGTGCTCGGGCTTGAAGATGCGCGGCTGTTCCACACCGGCATCTCACGCGACAACCTGTTCTTGTCGGTGCACGATGCGTTGACGGACCAAGACAAGATCGATCGGCTGGCCGACGTGCTGCGCCGCACCGGCGGCCCCGCGATTGTCTACTGTGCGTTGATCAAGGACCTGCGCTACCTCGAGAGCGAACTGCAACGCCGGGACTTCTGGCCAATGGTCTACCACGGCGACCTGTCGGCCCACGAACGCCGCACCCAGCAGGCGAAGTTTCAAGAGCGCGACGATGCGTTGATGTTGGCGACCAATGCGTTCGGCATGGGCGTCGACAAAGCCGACATTCGCGCAATCATCCACTGGCAGATTCCGCGCACGCTCGAGGCCTACTACCAGGAAGTCGGCCGCGCCGGTCGCGACGGCCAAGGCGCATTCTGCGAGTTGCTCTACCGCGAAGAAGACCTGGTCATCCAACGCAACTTCACCGAGTGGGCCAACCCCACCGCCGAGTTCGCCCGCGACCTCGTCGACCACATGGTTTCGCTCGGCGACCGCCTGCATGCCGCCGACGTCGAACAGTTGCGGTTGACGTTCTTGCACAAGAACCGCCACGACGGCCGGGTCGACACCGTGCTGCGGCTGCTGCGTTCGGCTGGCTGCACCACCGGCGACGCGGGCTTGGACCTACAACTCGTGCGCGAACCCGACGCCGACGAAATCGCCACCTGGTTGCCGGACGACAAGCGCCAAAACGACCTTATGGGCCTTCTCAAGATGGTGCGTTACGCCAACCAACCGGAGTGCCGCAAGAAGACGATCCACCACCACTTCGGCTTTGACGACCTGCAAGCCGGCTGCGGTTCCTGCGACATCTGCACCAGCACCCACGATTGGCAAGATGCCCACATGCCCAAAGCCAAGCCGCTGATTCGCGGCCGCGCGCCAAGCAAGAAGCAACCACCAACCGCCCACCAACCGGCTCAGGACAGCAAGCCCCCGGAATCCGTTCCCGAATCCGACCCCACGCACGGTCTGACCCGCGGCGACTGGCTAGACATCGCCGGCATCGGCCTCTGCTGCATCGTGCGCGTCCACCGTCACGGCAACAACGCCCGCGTCGACGTCGAACGCGCCAGCGACCTAAAACCCCGCAGCATCGACCTTCGCCGCCGCCGCTGGAAACGCCTCCAGCAATAGATCTGCGTACCGTACCCGGTTCAAACCGCAGAGTCCTGGCGCACGACTGCCACCTCGACGCGGTGGTTCCTTCTTGGCCGGGCATCTCGACTGGTTACATCGACCGTGGCACCTCGACCGTGGCACCTCGATTGGGGCACCTCGACTGTAGCACCTCGATTGGGGCCCCCGATGGGTGCACCGGCCCCCAACGAGGAAGTGCTTTTTGAACCTGGCACCGTACCCCCGACTTGGTGGGGTGGACTAGGTGATGCCGGGGCAGGTGCGGCGGACTAGTTGGTGCAGGCGATCGTTGGTTAGGATCTCGGGCCAGAACGGCCACTCGCGACACTTGTGTGGGCGCACTGGGTAGATGCCGCAGCCTGCAAGGGCACCGTCTTTTAGGAAGGTGCAGCGGTTGCCGAGGCCTTCTTTGAGGTGCACGCCGTCGGGTTGTAGGTAGCGGCTGGCGAAGGCGGCTTCGCTCATTTCTAGATGGGCAGCGATCGCGCGGCGTTCGGTGTCGGTGACGCGCACGAAGCCACCGGGAATCGCGCAGCAGTTGCCCGAGCGCTTGCACTCGAACTCATAGGGAAAACCTGGCTCGCGCGCGGCGGTCATCGACGGCGACGGCGGATGTTGCGGCGATCCCCGAGCTTCGGACGGCCGCGCTGACGCTCTTCGGATTCGCGCTGATGCTTGCGCTGATCCAAGAACGCCTGAACCTCCTGCTGCAACTGCGCCGGACCTTGGAACCTCATCTCCGGATCCTTGGCCATCATCTTCTCCAGGAAGTAGTGCAGCTGCGGTGAAAGATCCAGGTCGCGGATGCGCTCGCCTGACAGCGACTCGAGCACCTGCTTGGCGAGCACCTCTTCGGACGTTCCTTCGAACGGCAACGAACCAGTCGTCAGGTGATACAGCGTCGCGCCCAACGCATAGATGTCGGCGCGAACGTCCAACTTGCCGTCGCCGCGCGCCTGCTCGGGGGCGATGTAGTGCACGGTGCCGGCCGTCGTATCACTGCTGCTGTCGCTGTCGCCCTGAAGGGCAAACCCGAGGTCGATCAGCACCGCTCCTCGCTCTTCGGACCAGATCACGTTGCCGGGTTTGACGTCACGGTGCACCAAGCCCTTTTCGTGCAGGGCGAGCAAGGCTCCCGCCACATCGACCACGACCTGCAACGCCATCTCTTCGTCAATGCGGCCGCCGTTGTCGAAGTCGTCGTCGGCGATCACGTCTTGCAAGCAACGACCTGGCAGGCGTTCCATCGCGAAGAAGATCGTGCTGCCTTCCTTCGCAATGCGCAGCCCCTTCACCAAGTGATCGTTGTCGAGGCTCATCAACAACCGCGCCTCTTGCACGAAGCGTTCGGTCTGCACTGGGTCGGTTGCAAGTTCGGGCTTCAAGACCTTCAACGCGACTTCCGTGCCGTCGGTCTTGTCCTTCGCCGCGAACACCCGACCGACGCCGCCTTCTCCGATCAACTCACCCAATTCATAGCGCGTGAGTTGTGGTCGCGTGCCACCTTCGGTGCGCAACCAGTCGCGCCATTGCGCCTCGCTGCAGACGCCCTTTTTGACGAGGAAAGATCCGGGATCACCGGACCCCATCGCATCGCGTGCGACATCGGGCGGCACTTCACCACGGTGAACGAGCAGCGCGAGCAGTTTGGTCGGCGAAATCACGGGTGTTTATTGGCGCGTTACGCCAGGAGTTGGGGCAATCATGCAGTCCAGCGTCAAGTCAATCTACCGTTTGACCCGATCAAGTGTGTGCCAAGACCAGGCAACAGGGACTAACACTTGAAGCATCCAGGCGCAGCGTTCGTGATCAAGTATTTCGACTTGATCGATGAGTTCATCAAGGTTCGCTGTTGCAGCGAAGACCTTCTCCAGGAGCTGCACGCAGCGCCAATCACGAACAAGTCGGATTACCGACATCGGGTCGTACGATCGTGCGTCCCGACGTTCGAGAGCGACGTGCTCGGCACCGTTCGTCGTATGGACGAAGGCTACGATCCTGAGATCGTGGAAGAACTGCTCTACCAGATCTGCATCGACGTCAACCCGTCGCTCGAGATCCACCAGGTGAGCATCCCGACCAGCGAAGAGAACGCGGCGGCCACCAACGAGGACCCGTTCTTGCCGCGACCCGGCAACGACGCGGCCCGCCAGTCACTGTTTCGCCGGGTGACCAGCCTCGAGCGCAGCCTGCGCACCCAGATCATCGGCCAGGACACCGCGATTTCGTCGCTGGTCCGCGCCGTCAAGAAGGCCGCCGTCGGCCTCAAGCGCCCGAGCCATCCAGTCGGCACGTTCTTGTTGGTTGGCCGCACCGGCACCGGCAAGACTGAGCTGGCCAAGTCGATGGCGCGCAGCTTGTTTGACGATCCCGGCGCAATGATCCGCGTCGACTGCAGCGAGTATGCGCTACCGCACGAATACGCCAAGCTGATCGGTTCGCCGCCGGGCTACATCGGCCACAACGAAGGCGGCTTCCTGACCGAAGGCATCAAGAAGAAGCCGACCAGCGTCGTGCTCTTCGATGAAGTCGAGAAGGCGCACTACAAGGTTCACAACCTGCTGCTGCAGTTGCTCGACGAGGGCATCATCACGGACAGCAAGGGCCAGACGGTGCAGTTCAATCAGGCGCTGATCCTGATGACGAGCAACCTCGGCATCGACAAGATTGACGCGGTGCGCACCCGCATGGGCTTCTCGGCAGCACACCAGCGCCAGAGCCTGCAAGACATCGACCTCAAGGAAGTCACCAACGAGGCCCTGCGCGAGTTCTTCCGCCCCGAGTTCGTCAACCGCATCGACGAAATCATCATGTTCAACCCGCTGGACCAGAAGGTCTGCCAGCGCATCGCCGGCAACATGCTGCGCGAAGTGTCGGACCTGCTGAAGCGGCGCGGCATCACCATCTCGTTCTCGGCGCAAGTGCGCGTGCGCCTGGCCAAGGAAGGCTTCAGTGAAGAGTTTGGTGCGCGTGAACTTCGCCGCCTGATCAAGCGTCACATCGAAGACCCGCTCACCGAGCTGATCCTCGACAACGACCTCGACACTGGCGACAAGGTGACCGTTCGCGTCAAGAGCGGGCAGTATGTCTTCACCTGCGAAGAAGCGCAGGTCCCGCAACCAGCGCAGCCAGCCTTGCCGGCATAGACCGCCTTGCCGGTCGTGCCCGCCGCCCCGGAACACTGGCAACGCCAACGAACCGGGTGATCCCGGCCACCAGGGCCCAGCCCCAGGCAGACTGAGCCCAGTCCTACCGGGCCCATGTGCGCGCCACATTCCTAGGGTTGCCGCCAACATCCAGCAAAGCATCCGTGGCTGGCAGTGGAACTGCTGAGCCAGCGGCCCTAATCTGCCAGGCGCCCCATCGGGCACCCGATTGATGCTCCTGTTTGTTGTTGCGGTCACGCTCTCTCTGCTGCTCTCCTTCGTCTGCTCCATTTCGGAGGCGACGCTGCTCAGCGTGGGGCCGGCACGGGTCGAAAGCGCGGCACAAGAAGGCAGCCGACTCGGCAAGCTGCTGCAGCGCTACCGAAGAGAACCAGAACGCCCCATCGCCGCGATCCTGATCGTCAATACGATCTCGAACTCCGGTGGCGCCGCGCTGGCCACCGCGCAGTTTGGGGTCGCCTTCCCCGGCGTGTCGGAGGCATGGTTCGCGGCCATCTTCGTGGTCACTGTTCTGGCCGCCACCGAGATCGTCCCGAAGACCATCGGGGTCGTGCACGCCGACAAGTTGGCGCTGCCGATCACCGGGGTCGTTCAGGTGATGAGCGTCACGGTTTGGCCGATGCTATACCTCACCCGGGCACTCGCACGCATGTTCGCACGCGCGGGCGACGGCCCGTCGATCGGACTGGATGAGATCCGCGTGATGACGACCGCGGGCATGTCGCAAGGCTCGTTCGGAAGCTTCACCGGCGAACTGATCCACAACGCGTCCCGCCTGCGGGATCTCACGGCGAAGGACGTCATGGTTTCGCGCGACCGCGTCATCTACCTGTCTGGCACCAGCCCGACCGAGGACAACCTCAAGCGGGTGATGCGCACCAACCACAGCCGTTTCCCCTACACACCGACCGGCGAGCTCGATGACGTCAAGGGCGTCATCCTGACCAAGGACCTGATGTTCTCGCTGCGCAACAAGCCGGAGCCGGACTGGGAGTCCTTGATGGTCGAGCTACTCATCTTGCCTGAGACCGCGACGCTCAACCACGTCTTGCGGCGCTTCCAATTGGGCAAGCGACACATGGCGATCATCGTCGACGAGTACGGCTCGACCGAGGGCATCGTCACTCTCGAGGACGTTCTCGAAGAGATCGTTGGCGAGATTGAGGATGAGACCGATACCGACAACACGTCCATTCTCGAACGCCCGGATGGCACACTCGTTTGCCGCGGCATCGCCGAGATCGTTGACGTGTTCCAGCGGTTGGAAATCGAAGGTATCGAAACGGACCGCAAGACCCTGTCGGGCTTCCTATCCGAAAAGCTGGGCTCGGTGCCAGCCGCTGGCGACCGTGTCGACCTCGAGGGCTACGCATTCGAGGTCACCAAGGCCAACAACCGCCGCGCCGAGCGGGTCCGCGTGTATCGCGTGCCGCCGCTAGATGTGACCGACAGCCAAACCGAGTAGAATCGCTGCCATGCAGCAACCGCGGTTCCGCGTAGCAGTTCTCGCCAGCTCCATGCGCAGTTGCTTCGAATGCAGTCGCACGGTCGCAGCACTGCTGGCGCTCGCGCTGATTCTGCTGTCAACAACCGCCAACGCGCAACAAGACCTGCAGCATTGGAGCGGCAACGTCTGGCAGCGACTCGCGCAATTGCCGATTGCCGCTCCCGTCGATGACGGTCACCTGGTCGTGGTCAAGAATTTGGCGACCAACAAGAACATGCAGGCCGATGTCTACGTCGTCGCCAAAAGCGCGGTCGACTTGCAGACGCTGCAGTTCTTGCATCAGCACTTCCTACTCGACTACGACACCGTCCTGGCCAGCCGCCACGGCAAGCGTTACCGAACCGATGCCCGTGGCATGGTGCACGTCGATATGCCCGAGGATGGGTTGTGCCTGGCCATGGCCGGCGACTACTTCGGGCGACGACACAAGCAACCGAAGGCCACTTACATCGGGGCGAACGAATGCGCCGTCGTGCGCGCCGAGGTGATCGATGGCCAAGGCAAGCCAGCAGCGAATGTGATTGTCGGCATCGGCCCTGCCCACAACGACGGACAGTTCGCTTGCGGCTGCACCGATGCAACCGGCCGCATGGTCGCGCGCATTGCCAAGAACGTACTCGGACCAGAGATGCTTCTACGTGCCGCCATCGCCAGCACCGATGGCGCCGTCTCGATTCCCAACAGCTACTACGACGGCAAGCCGGCCTTGCTGCAAATCCAGCTGCCGCCGACCGGCGTTGTCAGGCTGAGCATCCACGACCCTGCCGGCATCGCACGCGAAGGCCCGCGCACCGTCGGCTTGCAGTTCTACGTCGACAACCAGCCGGGCACGCATCGACTCGTAAAGCCAACCGCCTGGGTCGACGGCAAGGCGGTGTTTCCCTATGTCGCAACAGGAACCGACGTGCAAGCGACCGTCTGGGGTTCCGCGTCGACCCCCTACAAGGCCAGAGCCAAAGGGCCAAGCAAGGCGGGTGAGCAAACCGAACTGATCATCACGCTCGGAGCGGAGCGGCTCGTGCTCACCGGCAGACTGCTCACGGCAGAAGGGCAGCCCGTGCCCGCCAAGCAGTTTTGGGTCCGGATTTCTGGGCTAGCCAAGGTACAGACCACCCACGGCGGCATCGACCCGCAGGGACGGTTCGCATTGGCGCTGGAGACTGAGCACCTCGACGTTGCCGCAACGCGGTTTGAGTTCTTCCCCGGCGCCAGCACCTACGACGAATCAGGCGATGTGGCCGTTGCACAAGTGACTGCAGATCGCATCGACGTCGGCACCGTTGACGTCGGTGACCTCACATTGCAACCACAACGGGTCATGCTACGCGGACGCGTCGTCGCCGCCGACGGCAAGCCCATCGCTCATGCAAACGTCAACGCACCGCTGACCTGGAGCCCAAACGTCGTCTATGGGCACCGCGTCGAGACGGACAAGGACGGATGGTTCACGATGCATGAGCTTGCCTCGACAGACGGCACCAAGAGCAAGACCAAAGACACCCTACCCTTGCGCATCGAACCCAGCACATGGCCGCCGAACGTGCACAACGTGGTCGCGACGATTGGCAAACTCGACCACCTGTTCGAGATTGGCCGCAACGTGTCGCTGGTGATATCGATCAAGGACCAGCGATTCGCACCGCTACTGACCTACCAGGCAATTCCCAAGCAAGGCAAACGTGTAGCCGTGCTCGGCCGGCCTGCCGGCACAACGGTTGCGTTTCTCGACCTGCCCGCCGGCCCCTACGATGTTGTGGTACGACTCGGCCGCCACGAACTGGCACGAGTTCTGAAGGTCGAGGTTCCGACCGCTGGTTTGCCGACCGAGCCAGACCCGCGACTACGTGACATCACCTGGCAAACCGAACTACAGACTGCGGACGTGCGCGTGTTGTCCAACACCGGCAAGCCACTGGGAGCGAACGCCCATGTCGCCACGGGCAACAAGCGCAACGCGTCGTGGCTGGTGTGCGATGCCAATGGCTTGCTGACGCTGCCATACACAGATGGTGACCACTTCTTCTTTCGTCACGCCGGCTACCGGAGCGCGAGCGTCATCCCGGCTACGGAAATCACCGAGGTGCGGCTACCACCACGCGCACTGCTCAAGCTATCGCTACCGAAAGGGCTCAAACTCCCCAAGGATGTCGAAGTACACGCATCGAGCGAATTGAGCGTGTTTGGCGTCGCCGATCAGAAGCTTTCGTGGCGGCCCGCTGGACCAAATCACATCCGGCCCGAAGCGATGCATCAGACCGTTCTACGGCTGACGCTGAGGGACTTGCGCGGCAAACACATCGAGTTCCATCGCCAGACGATCCAGCTGCCGATGTCGGACAAGCCCACGGACGTGGTGATCAACATCAACCAAGAAGATGCATTGTTCGCGGCGGATGCGGCGGCAAACATGGCCAAAGCCCGGGGTCGCTAACGACCCGGCGAGAGCAACCGCACGATCGCCACCGCAATAATCGCCACCCGCAATAATCGGGCACCAAGCTCGTCAAACGCACCCACCGCGCGTCCCCCCGCCGGTATTGTGATTGCACGCTCATCGCACCCGCCGGAAGTCCGGGTGACCTAGCCATGAAACGATACACAGCCCCCGTTCTCCTCGCGTCGCTCGCATTGCTGTCGCCGAATCGCCTCACAGCCCAAGAGCCAGCAGCGCCGGAGACCGCCGCGGAAATGGGCTCGCAGCCGCTGGTCCGGATTCGCGCCACGGGAGTACAGGAGTTGGTCAAAGCCTGGCCAAGCACGAAGATCGGCAAGCTGATGGCCGATGAAGATGTGGTCGACGCCGCGACGACCGTGCTAGCTAGCACCAAGAACTACCTTCACCGCCAGCGAGCAGTCAGGGATAGCTTCACGCAGCTGAGCTTGCTCGATGACATGGAGCCGTGGGAAGTCGCGAACCTCTACGGGAACGGCGACGACGACCTGCAAAATCTGCTCCGGTATCCTGCCGAACAAGTGACTCGCGCGGAGCTGACGGTCACGCTGCCCAACGGCGTGCGCACCTCGCAACCGTCGTTCGTGACGTCGCTATCGTGCGCACCGCGTTATGAAGGCCGCTGGACGCAGGCCTTTGAGAACGACGCGGAGATCTTCCGCGCATCGGCGCTGTTCGAAGAAATCCAGGGCAGCAAGATCGACGGCTTTCCGGCCTATGCGTTCCAGGCACCCAAGTCGGTTACGGGCGACGCATTTGCCGACAACCAGCAGTACGCACGGTGGATGCTGCACATGCCGGGCACGTTCGTCTACGGCAACGGCCAGACCAAAACAGCCGTCACCAAGCCCGACGATTCCCAGCGTGCCGAGGTCTCGATGGAGCTCGACCTGGACGCCTACGTGGCCATGTTCCAACGCATGGGCATGGGTATCCCGCCATCGTTCGCGGCACTCGGTTTCGACAACCTCAAGACACTCAAGTGGAGTGGCCGATTCCGCGGCGAACTGATCGAAGACCGGCTCGACCTCGAGTTGACGGACACTCCTAGCGGCCTGGTCGCTGCGCTGCTCACCGGCACCGCCAAACTCCCGGCGCAGGCACTGCCGAAGGGCGCCATCGCGCAACTTCGTTCGTCGGTCAACACGCAGGCCATCGCAACCCTGCTACCAATCCTCGCCGACGGTAGCGACCTGCCCGAAGAGCTCGTCAACGAGTGCGTCAAGGCCTTCGATGGCGGCATCGCGATCAGCTGCTGTGCGCCAGCACCCGGCGGCGTGATCCCGCGCATCTTCGTTTCGCTAGGCATTGCCGACGAAACGGCGCTCGATGGGTTGCTCAAGCAATTCCTGACCGACAACCTGCCAACCAAGCAGGTCAAGTACGGCGGCGTTGCGTGCACGGTGGTCAAGGTGCCCGACATGCCCAACGGCATCCAACCAGCGTTCTGCCGCGTCAACGGCACGCTGCACATCGCCGAGTCGGCACTCAGCTTGCGCGCATTCCTGAAGGTACAAGGCGAAGACACCGTCGCGATGGATGTCGAGGACGCCCCCGAACCTGGTGGCGCTGGCGATCTGGTGTCGACGTTCGATTGGCGGTTCGACGAAGCCCAGCTCTACAAGTGCTTCTACCAGGATTGGCTGCCACTGTACGAGCTGACCGGCATGGCCAACGACTCACCGGTCCGACGCAAGGACATGCCCGAGCCTGATGTCGTCGAGATGTATTGCGGCAAGTCCCGCGGCGTGCTGCGCAAAGATGGCAACAAGTTCTCCATCGTCATGCTCGGAGCGCTCGGCGGCCCGGAACTCGCAGCGCTCGCCATGACGTGGGGTCCGATGATTGCAGGCCAAATGCGCGACTACCAGACGGACAACCTGACCATCCGTTTGGCGCGGCACAAGTTGGATACCGTGCATGAGGCGGTGACCGCCTTCCACCAGCGCGAGAAGCGCATGCCGAAGGACCTGGCCGAACTGTTCACCGCGCAGAAGCTCAACGATGACGCCTTGCTGCTGCCGGGCGACGACCTGGCCGAAGAGTTTGCCATGCCCGACGGCCGCAAGTTGAAGTCGTCGTTCCGCTACTTCGCGAAGCCCGTCACGTTTGCATCCCAGAACGGCGACGGCGGCGACACGATCCTCATTGAGATCCGCACCAGGCCCTACAACCGCCTCTCCATGACCTCCATGGGTGTAGTTCCAGACGCCTACGGCCCCGACAGCCAAAAGCCAATTGATCAATTCGGCAAGGGTGGCTCGGGCACGTCTTCCGCAGGGGAATCGACAGGTCGAGCATCAACTGGCGGGCACAACCACAAGTAGATCGCCTCGGCGACAGCCTTCGGCAAGCCTGGCATCGCCAGCAGATCCTCGCGCGAGGCCGCCCGCAACGCCGTCAAGGAGCCGAAGTGGCGCAGCACCTTGCGCCGTCGGCTTGGGCCAACGCCGGCAACATCGTCGAGCGCACTGGTGATCTTGCCACGCTGCTTGCGGTGATACGTGATCGCGAAGCGGTGCGCCTCGTCACGCAACGCCGCGATCAACAGCGTTTCGGGTTGATCCAAGCCCAACGGAATCGGGGTTTCGGTGTCCGGCACGAAGATACGTTCGCCGCTTTCGACGCGCGCATCGCCGACGCCTTTGAGGCGGCTTTTGGCGAGACCACACAACCGCAAGTCACCTTGCAACCCAAGTTCGACCAGCGCGCGTTCGGCCGCCGCGAGTTGCCCTCGGCCCCCATCGACAACCAGCAAGTCCGGCAGCTCTTCGTCTTCGCGCTCCAGGCACAACGACAGGCTGCGTCGCACAGCTTCTTCCATCGCGGAGAAGTCATCGCCGGCGTGTTCTAACGAGATCTTGAACCGGCGGTAGTGCGCCTTGAACGGCTGGCCATCGACGAAGCAAACGCGCGACGCCACGGTGTTGGTGCCCTGCATCGTCGATACATCGAGACAGTGCAGACGTTCTGGTGCCTCATCGAGATCGAGTAGTTTGGCGAGGCGTTCCGCCGCGAAACGTCGCCTTGCATCGGCGTCGACGGCGACCTCATCGGCGAGCTGAGCATTCTGCTGCGCAAGCTTCAGGTGCTGCTTGCGGTTGCCGCGCACCGGCACATGCAGCTCGACGCGGCCGCCGCGCTTCTGCTCGAGCCAGCCGCGTAGGATTGCCGGTTCGGCAGGCAGCTCCGGCACGATCAGCACACCTGGCACGTAGCGATCGCCTTCGTAGAGCCGCGCCAACAAATCCGCGAGCAACAGGTCGTTGGGCAGTTCGCTGGTCACGGTGTGACGTCGACATTGTTCGAGCGCCCCACCACGGAACGCCAAAAACGCAATCGTCACTTCGCTACCACGCCGGTAGACCCCAACCGCATCCTCGTCGCCAGCCTGCGCCACCACGGTCTGGCGCTCGGAAACGGACTGCAACGCCTGCATCTGCTCCTTCAACGCCTGGGCGCGTTCGAACTCAAGGCCTTCGACGGCCTCCGCCATGCGCTTCTTCAGCACTTGCACCAACGAACCGATCTCGCCTCGCAAGATGCGCACGGCCTGGTCAAGCAGACGGTTGTATTCGTCACTGGTCACCAAGTCGGCGCACGGTGCCGGACACCGACCAATCTGGTGCTTGATGCAGGGGCGCGTGCGGTTGTTGAGTACGGCATCCGTGCAATCGCGCAGCGGCACGATCTTGTGCAGCAAACGCAGTGTGCGCCGTGCGGACTTCGCCGAGGCGAAGGGCCCGAAGTACTGCGCGCCATCGTCGCGCCGGCGACGCACGAACCGAAACCACGGCCACTGCTCGGATCGATCCAGGCGCAGCAACAAGAACGCCTTGTCATCCTTGAGCTTGATGTTGTAGCGCGGCTTGTGCTTCTTGATGACCGTGTTCTCAAGCAGCAACGCCTCCTGCTCGGTCGCGGTCGCGATGAACTCCACGTCGCGCGCTTCGTTCTCCAAGAAGCGCAGCTGGTAGCGACCGTCGCCACCAGGTTTCAGGTAGCTGCGCACGCGACTGCGCAAGTCGGCGGCCTTGCCGACGTAGAGTGCCTGGTTGGTCTCATCGCGAAACAAGTAGACCCCCGGCCCCGTCGGAAACCGGCTTACCTTGTCAACGATGCGGGGATCCATAGATGGTCTGCGAACGGCACCGCACGGCGCCCAGGTCGCTACTGGCGATTACTTGACGCGCTCAAACGCCATCAACTCATAGCTCAGGTGGCCGTCAACGTAGGCGTCCCACTCGATCGTGCCGCAGTTGAGCATGTCGTTGATGTCCTTCTCGATGCTCGGGATCTTGGCCGAGTAGTCGGCGATCCACTGATCCTTGTTCTCGCGCAGCACTTCCAGGCAGCGGCCCGTCATGCGATAGGCGGCGCGGCTGACATCGCACTTGGTGCGTAACTCAAAGCCGAGCTCCTTGGCGATCCTCAAGACGCTGGGCAAGAAGTGGAAGCGACCCTGCTCGCGCGGCAAGTTGACGTGCAAGAACTGGTCGCCGATGTGCAGACGGCCACCGACGCGAACGGCTTTGCGCGCGCGCGAGATCGTGTCGCGGACGTCATCGAAATACTGGAACGACTCCTGGAACAGCACCCAGTCGTATTCCATCTTCGGCACGAAATCTTCGAACTTGCACACCTGGAAGTCGACCTTGTGCTTCACCTCGTCGGCGGCCGCAGCGAGCCTGGCGTATTCGACCAACGGCGCGTCCGGCGAGATCGACGTGACCGCAATGTCGCGGCGCGACAGCCAGCGCGCCGTCGCCCCCAATCCAGCCCCGACATCAAGTGCGGTCTCCAGCTTGCCCGGTCGGAAGAACAGGTTGAGCTCCATCATGTTCTCCTGCGCTTGGCCCGGATCCTCGTCGTCCGTGCGGAACCAACCGAAGTGCATGTGGTCGGACCCGGTCAGCAGGCGGAACAGGTAGTACGGAGCCGGCAGGGTGAATACGTCGGGAGCGCTCATGAGAACGGCAAGTCTGGCGCCAACTCGCGGTGACGGCAACTGCTACTCGCCACACATCCATGTCCGGCGATCTGCAGCAAACGCCGGACTGCCGTGCAATCTGGCTGGCAGCGCTCGTCAGATGCCACGATGGCACCGAGCCATGCTGCCGAAACCGCCCCGAGCACACCGTTGCAACTAGAGCAGTTCCATTTCGGCCTGCTCTAGGCGGTAGACCTCATCACGAATCTGCGCTGCCAGCTCGAAGTCGAGGTTCTTGGCGGCCGCCATCATCTCGGTGCGCAACTGCTTGACGTGGCGCAACAGATCTTGGTGGCTCGCAAACTGCCGCTTGGGTGCCGCCGGCGCCTCATCACCAGGCTGGCTCTTGCCGCGACCCTTGCCCTTGCCACGACCCTTGCCCTTCTTGCCGCGCCCCGAATCCTGATCGTCTTCGTCCCGGGTCTCGAGCAGGTCGCGAACCGGCTTGATGATCGTCGTCGGCACGATGCCGTGCTCTTCGTTGTGCGCCCGCTGCTTGACGCGCCGGCGCTCCATTTCGGCCATCGCACCCTTCATCGAATCGGTGTGCTTGTCGGCATAGAGAATGACGCAGCCATCGGCGTTGCGGGCCGCGCGACCACAGGTCTGCACCAGCGACGTCTTGCTGCGCAAAAACCCTTCCTTGTCGGCATCGAGCACGGCCACCAAGGTGACTTCGGGGATGTCGAGGCCTTCGCGCAACAGGTTGATGCCAACCAACACGTCGAAGACTCCGAGGCGCAGGTCGCGGATCAGCTCGGTGCGCTCGAGGCTGTCGATATCGCTGTGCAAGTAGCGCACCTTGATGCCGAGGTCACGCAGGTAGTCGGTCAGCTCTTCGGCCGACCGCTTGGTCAGCGTCGTGATCAGCGTGCGTTCGCGCCGCTCGACGCGCAGCCGCACCTCGGCCACGACATCGTCGACCTGGCCACGCGCGGGCCGCACCTCGACGGGTGGATCGACCAGCCCGGTCGGCCGCACGACCAACTCGACAATGTTGGCGTCGCTCTTGTCGAGTTCGTATTTGGACGGCGTCGCCGACACGAACAGCACCTGCTGCAACAGGCTTTCGAACTCGTCGAACATCAGCGGCCGATTGTCCAACGCACTCGGCAACCGGAAGCCGTGTTCGACCAACGTGGTCTTACGCGCCCGGTCGCCGCGATACATGCCACCGGCTTGCGGCATCGCGACGTGCGATTCGTCGACCACCATCAAGAAGTCGTCCGGAAAGTAGTGCAGCAACGTCGCCGCAGGCTGGCCAACAGTGCGGCCATCGAAGTGGCGGCTGTAGTTTTCGATGCCCTGGCACATGCCGGTCGCCCGCAGCATCTCCAGGTCGTGACGCGTGCGCTGGCCAAGTCGCTGCGCCTCCAACAGTTTGTTGCGGCCCTCGAGCTCCTTCAGTCGTTCTTCGAGTTCGATTTCGATCGCAGCACACGCCTTGACCGTCTGGCCGCTGGTCGCGATGTAGTGCGTCGTTGGATAGATGGTAATCTCCTCGAGCTGCTCGATGACTTCGCCACGCAGCGGATCGACCGCGCAGATGCTCTCGATCTCGTCCCCCCACATCTCGATGCGCAAGGCGCGCGCCTCTTCGTAGGACGGGTAGACTTCGACCACATCGCCACGAACCCGGAAGCGACCCGGCTGGAAGTCGTAGTTATCGCGCACAAACTGGATCGCGGTCAGCTGGCGCAGCAACACATCCCGATCGATCGACTGGCCCTTCTTTATTTGCACCGACAGCTCGCGGTAATTTTCCGGCGAACCGAGGCCGTAGATGCAACTGATCGACGCGACGATCAGAACATCGCGCCGCTCCATCAACGACCTGGTCGCCGAGTTGCGCATGCGCTCGATCGCGTCGTTGATCATCGCGTCCTTCTCGATGAACGTGTCGGTCGTCGGCACGTAGGCCTCGGGCTGGTAGTAGTCGTAGTAGCTGACGAAGTACTCGACCGCGTTATCCGGGAAGAACGACTTGAACTCGCCGTAGAGCTGCGCCGCCAGCGTCTTGTTGGGCGCCAGCACCAGGGTCGGCCGCTGCAGGTGCTCGACCAGCTTGGCGACCGTGAAGGTCTTGCCGGATCCGGTCACGCCGAGCAGGGTCGAAGCCTTCTCGCCCCCCTCAATCCAGGTGGACAATTGCTCGATTGCGTGCGGCTGATCGCCGGCCGGCGTCATGTCGCTGTTGAGGCGGAAACGCATGCTTCTGGTGTAATCGATCTGCATCGTTTGGCGAGTGTTTGCTGCCAGGAAGAACCGTCTGGGCCGCGACGCCGTTGACACCCTGCCGCAAGGCACTTTACCGTGCTTGGCCCGCCCGCTCCCCGACCCCTCACCCCGGCAGGTTCCTTCGTGGCCAGACGCCAATCCTCGGCACGCTCCTCTTCTAGTCGCTCGTCTTCCGGTAGCTCCCGCTCTGGGCGCGCTGGTTCTGGTCGCTCCGGTTCTGGTCGATCGGGTTCTAATCGATCTGGCAGCCGGCAACGCACCGACGGCAAGGTCGACATCAGCTGCCCGCAATGCGCGGCCGCCTACCGGGTCACTTCGGACATGCTCGACGAGAAGATCGAGTGCACCGAATGCCATCGCGTCTTCTTCGCCAAGTCGACCGTCGGCAAGCGTGTCGCGGCGCCCGACCACACCAAGACCTACATCGGCTTCGGCGTCGCCGCCGTCGCAATCATCGGCATCTTCACGCTCTCTGGCGGCAAGGAGCCGGCCAAGAAGAAGCAGGAGGTTGCCAAGGTCGAAGTCGCTCCCCATGGCCGCGGCGACCACCCGCGCGCAGTAGCTCTAGCGCAATGGGCACAATCGATCGGCAACAACAACCAGTTGGTGCTGACGCGCCACACGGATCTGACCAAGATCGCCGAGCAACTCAACCTTGAGAGCAGCGATGCATCCGCCGTCATGACCGGGCTACAGAAGGACCCTTCGACGGACCTGCTGCGCACGATGGACTGCAGCAGCACGATGCTCGACAGCGAGGCCGACATGACGGCAGAAAGCGGCAGCGGCGTCATCTACGTCACGCCGAAGTCGGGCGACGATCGGCTCAAGCGCAACACGCGCGGCATCTTTGCGGTGACATTCGACGCCGATGGCGACAACGTCAAGGTGACCAGCTTCAAGATGACGCAGAAGCCAGTGTTCTTGCCAGGCAAGGATCCGAGCATCCGGACGTTCACTGGCAACAAGGACATCGCCAAGCCCGAGGCAGTCGAGATCAGCGACTCAGCCGGCACGCGCAAGGTCGCAGAATCCAAGCCGACCGCCCTGCCGCACTGGGACAAAGCCACGCCCGAGCTGCGCGCACTGGCTGACGAAGTGGTCGCCGGCATCCTTGCCGCGGCCGTCCCAGACGCTCCGGGTGCGCTGTTCAATCGCGCCACCAACAAGGTGAAAACGAAGGATCAGAAGAAGGCCGCCGTGCCGCGCGTGCTCAACGCGATGTTCGAGGCCTACGACGATGTTATTGGCAATCACCAGAAGCTGATCCAGCTGGACCGCGCGCTCTACCAGTGGACCGGCTACGCCGTGAACTACCCGGCGGCACCAAGCGGCAACGTCGAGAACGACACCAAGCGTCGCCAATCGTGCATTCGACAGTGGTTCGCGCACTGGTATCGCTACCACAACAACCTCGACGCGTTCTTCGACAGCCGTGAGAACCTCGAAGGCGAAGGCGACGACGGCAAGTAGCCCAATGCCCCGCCCCCATACAACCCTGACCGAATTCGACCGACTTTAGGAGCCCCGAAAGATGAGTGTCATCCCGATCACGTGCGACAACTGTGGCGCGAAGTACAAATTGCCGCCGACCTTCAAGGGCTCGCAGGCCAAGTGCCAGAAGTGCGGCTCGGTCATCGATGTCGCCAAGCAACGCGAGTCCGCCGGCAGCGCCGCATCGCCAGCCGCCGCGGCCAAGCCCGCGACCGCACGTCCCGCCGCTGCCGCCAAGCCCGCAGTCGATCGCAGCAAGAGCCGCACGGGTGGCCGCAAGAGTGCTGCCGCCGCAGCTGGTTCGAAGGCCGACAAGCCGGCGCGCGCTGGCAGTAGCCGTTCGCGCCGCGGCGCCAAGGCGGACGATGGCGAAGACACGCCACGTCGCGGGCGCGAGAAGAAGCCGGCGAACAACACGCTAATGATCCTCGGCGGCGTCGGCTTGCTCGCCGTCATTGTCGTGGTCGCCATCATGATGATGGGCGGTGATGACCCCAAGAAGAAGGGCGACGAAACGGCCGAAGGCAACAACAAGGCGAACGCCGCCGATGCCAACGCCAACAAGGTCGACGCCCCGAAGCCAGAAGAAGGCACGAACCCCGAGGGCACAACTCCCGAAGGCACGACCCCCGAGGGCACCAAGCCGGCCGAAGGCACCAACCCCGAGGCAGCCAAGCCGGACGAAGGTGCCAAGCCCGAAACAGCTACCAAGCCCGTCGAAAAGCCGAAGCCAGCCGCGACGCCCGTCGACACCGGCAACCCGAACATGCCGAAGGAGCGCTGGCAGAAGCAGAAGAACCCACCGCAAGACATGGGCCAGGTCAGCACGGCACTTGAGATGTACGGCGAGGTCCAGTGGCCCGCGAGCATCGATGCAGCCAAGAAGGCCGAGATCATGGAGATCGCCAGCGACATCGACGTCAACGGCGGCATCCGCAGCATCCGTGCCAAGGCCAAGCTCGTGAACGAAGGCTACGCGGGACTGTTCGGCATCCTCGAGATCCTCAGCAAGCTCGACTACCGTCAAGCCGCCGACGGCGCCTTCGGCTTCGAACTCAACAAGTCGATCGAAGAGATCACCGGCGGCCTCAACGCCGGCTACGCCGCCGTGCAAGCAGGCGAGCAAATGCACCCCGCCAAGGCCCTTTGGAACACCAAGACGGTCAACGCCTGGATGAAGACGTTCGCCAAGTGGCCGGACGAAGCAACGTTCACCGAAAAGAAGATCGCGCGCGCCAAAGCCAAGCAAAAGTAGCCGAGCTGAAGTAGCCGAGCTGAAATGGCCGGCTTCGGCAAATCGTCCCCGGCAACCGTTGCCACGAACGGTCCGGCAAACCCAATACCGGCGCCAACGAAGGCGCCGGTTGTGGTTTTCCACCACCGGAATCGGCGTACGGTACCCGGTTCAAACCACCGACCCGGCGAAGCCGGGCCGGTGGTTTGAACCGGGTACCGTACGCAGACGGCGCTATGCTGGTCGCCCTCTGATGACCGACTTTGCCAAAGACCTCACTCCTCGCGAGATTACTAGCCGCCTCGATGACTACATCGTTGGCCAGCCCAAAGCCAAGCGCGCGGTCGCCGTGGCGCTTCGCAATCGCTGGCGCCGCCGTCAGCTCGGGGCAGAAGTAGCGGCGGAGGTCTATCCGAAGAACATTCTGCTGATCGGCCCCACCGGCGTCGGCAAGACCGAGATTGCACGCCGCCTGGCGACGTTGGCGCGGGCCCCGTTCGTCAAGGTTGAGGCGACCAAATACAGCGAAACCGGCTACCACGGCCGCGATGTCGAATCGATGGTGCGCGACATGGTCGACTCCTCGATCGCATTGGTGCGCGCCGAGAAGGTCAAGGAAGTCGAGAAGCTGGCCGGGGAGGCTGCCGAGGTCCGGATCTACGAGGCGATGCTTGAAGAACTCGGCCTCGAAGAGTTCCAAGACGGCAGCGTCGGCATGCCTGGCATCATGGAGGGCGGCTTCTGGCGCCCGCTAGCCAAGCCGCCGAACGACGGCGATGACTTCGACCACGACTCGCCGCAAGATCTCGCCGCGCGCGAGCAAGCCCGCATCGCGCTGCGCAACGACTTGCGCGAACGCCGCATGGAAGCACGCCTCGTGGAAGTCGAGGTCGCGGACTCGGCGACTCCGACACTGAGCGTCATGGGCCCGCAAGGCAACGAGACCATGGGCATCGACGCCGCCGCCCTACAAGAGATGTGGGGCCGCGCGCCGGGCAACAAGACCAAGGTTCGCAAGCTGACCATCAAGGAAGCGCGCGCGATCATCCACGACGAAGAAGCCGACAAGCTGCTCGACCAGGATGCGATCGTGCAGGAGGCCCTCGATCGCGCCCAAAACGATGGCATCGTGTTCGTTGATGAGATCGACAAGATCGTCAGCTCCGGCGGCAGCGATGGTCCGGACGTCTCGCGCGAAGGTGTGCAGCGCGACCTGCTGTCGGTGGTCGAAGGCTGCGCCGTCTACACCCGCTACGGCCACGTGCGAACGGACCACATGCTGTTCTTGGCGGCAGGCGCGTTCCACTTCCACAAGCCTTCCGAACTGATCCCCGAACTGCAGGGCCGCTTCCCGGTGCGGGTCGCGCTGCAGTCGCTGACCGAAGATGACTTCGTGCGCATCCTGTCCGAGCCCAAGAACGCGCTGAACCGCCAATACGTCGCGCTGTTCGAGACGGAGAACGTCAGCTTGAGCTTCACCGACGACGGTCTGCGCCGCCTCGCCAACCTAGCCTTCCGCGCCAACCAGACCACCCAGGACATCGGCGCCCGCCGACTGATGACGATTCTTGAGAAGTGCCTCGAAGACCTGTCGTTCGACGCCAGCGAGCGCGGTGGCCAGAAAGTCGTCATCGACGAAGCGCTGGTGAACGAGCAACTGGGCGAAACCGGCGATGATGAGGACTTGATTCGCTACAGCATGTGACCCCAACCGCGCTTGCCCAAACGTGCCTGGTCATTGACGCGCAGACCTCCCAGGGGCGACAATTCCCCCAGACATGCTGATTGGCCGGCCCAAGCCAGAATCCGTGGAACCAGAAGCCCGGCGGCTCCTACTACCCGCCCTCTTCCAACGCCACTCTCGAAGATGACCGAAATCACCAACGAACTCGTCCTCAAAGCCCAGTCAGGCGATGAGGATGCCAACCGCGCCATCGTGGAAGGCTTGCACCGACCGGTGATCGCGACGATCTTCCGCTTTCTCGGACCTGGATTCCGCCGCGAGGTCGAGGACCTCGCGCAAGAGGTGTTCTTGAAAGTGTTCCGAGCCATCGACAAGTTTGATCCCAGCCGTGCCAAGTTCACCACTTGGGTCTACACCTTCGTGCGCAACCACTGCTTCGACGTGCTCAAGAAGCGCCGTTTGAAGACCACCAGCATGCACGCAGTCGGCGCCGATGAAACCGACCGTGACTTCCCAGACCGCCGTGAACTGCAGCCGACCGAAGAACTCGAAAACAGCGAGCTCGGTCGCCGCATCGGCGAAGCGCTAGCGACCCTTGGAGAAGACCAACGCATGGTCTTCATCCTGCGTGAGTACGAGAGCCTGGACTACCGCGAGATCGCTTCGATCACCGGCGTCAACGAAGGCACCGTCAAGTCGCGACTGTTCCGAGCCAAGGAATCGCTGCGCAAACAGCTCGCTCCGTACTTGGAGGCAGGCGCATGAGCATTCACGACGAAAACAGCGGGCAGGCAAACAGCGGGCAGGAAAACAACGAGCACTTCGACGAGATCGACGCCGTGCGTCGCTTCCCGAGCGAGGATACATGGCTTGATCTGCCGATGCCCAATCTGCAAGACGATTCGCCTGAAGCACGATCTCCGGAAGCACCATCTCCGGAAGCAGCAACTCAGGCAGCAGCATCTCCGGAAGCAGCAACATCTCAGGCAGCAACACCAACAGCCCCCTCCAACAACACTTCCTTTGCCGACCGCGTGATGCAGGCTCGCCAAGAGGAACTAGAGCTGGATTCACAGATCGCCGAACTGGATCAGGCCTTGCCAAACGACCTGCTGCAGCAGTTCGGCGTACCGGCACCAAGTGATTCCTTCGTAGACAAGACCGTCCAGAAGATCACCACGGAGCGTCGGCAACGCTGGCAAAAGATCTTGTCGCGCCACGTGGCACCAGAGCCGTCGGCGAAGTTTGTGTCGCGCACCCTGGCGGCCCTGCAAGACGGCAGCAACGCAGCAGCCGGTGGCAAGCAAATCGCGGCACGCACGCAGTTGCAGGCACCACCTGGCGGCCTTGCCGGGCGCAGGCAGAACTGGCCCGTGTTCGGACTCGTCGCTGCAGCAGCCGCCGCGTTGGTGTGGGTCGCGTTGACTGGTGATATCCGGCAACCACTCGAAATCCGTCTTTCCGACCAAGCCTCACCGGCCGTCGCCTACGCAAGCTCGACGAGCCCGATGTCGGCAATCCTGGCGCAGGTGGCCGAAGACGAAGAACCGTTCGCGATGTTCAGCGAACCCGCCGATGGTCTGTGGCTGGTCAGCGATTCCTCCGATAGCGAGGAGCTGCGATGATCGCCGCGCTATCACAGAAGAGCTGGGCCCTGCTCGCCTTGGCGCCGCACTTCGCCGTTCTAGTTGCCGTTGCGACCGGCACGGCATGGTGCCAGACCGGTCCAGGAACCCAGTCCCTACCAGGCACCCAGCCGCAGCCAGGCACCCAGCCGCAGCCAGGCACCCAGCAACAGCCAGGCACCCAGCCGCAGCCAGGCACCCAGAATGCGTCGGCCAAGGTCACCGACCAAGTTCCACTGACCAAGATCAAGCCGCTGATTGCGGAGCTCGACGAGTTGTTCGTCAAGGGCGACATCAAGGCTTACCTGGGCAAGTTCACGCCCGATCACGAAGGCACGCTGAGCATGCTCGGCCGACACCTTGAGATGCTGCTCAAGATCTCCGGCAAGGATCGCGCGCGAACGTCCGCGATCGTAGCCGGTCCGATGCCCTTTGAAGATCGGACCGTCGTACGCATCCGCCACTTCACCAGCTGGCCGGGCAAGCTCGACGCAACGACAAACCAGCCAGGCGCGGATCGTAAACACGTCGAAGACACCTATCTGGCAGTGCGCCACGGTGCCGATGGCGGCGTCGTGCCGACCCTCGAGCTCGACATGCCGCCGCAGGTTCACTGCGTCACGGATTCGAAGTTCCGCTGCCCTCCGTGCAACTACGAGATCGGTGGCGTCGATGGCTTCCTGTGCGTGCCGATGCGCCGCGAGCGGGGCCTCGCTCTCGAGTCCGCCAGCTTCTACCTGATTGGCACCGATGTCGTCTGCGATGTGTATGTGCAAGTTCCGAGCAAGAACATCACGGCCAAAGCCGTCGCGTTGCAGCTCGCCGAGGCGTTCGCCAAGCTTGAGCCAACCGCCAAGATTGGCATCCCCTCCAAGTGGGTGCCGCCGATGCACAGACAGGATCCACCACAAGGCCTGGATTCGGCGCGCCTCGTCGTCGAACTGCCGCTCGATCACGAAGCAGCTGGTGGCGATGTCAGCAT
>CAXBFC010000027.1:0-30292 GCA_963974725.1 uncultured bacterium
GTAGGTCCAAAAGACCTGCTGCCCGCGGTGCCTACCGTCCTCCCTAATTTCCGACTGAACCCCCACGAAGAACTGAAATGGCCAAGACCAAGACCTCGAAGTCGACTGTGACCCCCCTCGGCGACCGCGTGCTCGTAAAGCGCACGGCAGCAGACGACAAGACCGCCGGCGGCATCATCCTCCCCGACGCCGCCAAGGAGAAGCCGAAGGAAGGCATCGTTGTCTCCGTCGGCCTCGGCAAGATCGGCGACAACGGTGAGCGCATGGCACTGACGGTCAAGAAGAAGGACCGCGTCCTGTTCTCGTCCTACGCCGGCTCCGAGATCAAGGTGGACGGCGAAGAGATGCTGATCCTCGCCGAAGACGAGATCCTCGCGATCATCGACTAGTCACGTTCCGGTTCACCCGACACACAACACACAACTAGAGCAATATTATGGCAGTCAAGAAGATCGCATACGACCAAGAAGCCCGCGAACGCATGCGCGACGGCGTCAAGAAGCTGGCCCGCGCAGTCAAGGTCACCCTCGGCCCGCGTGGCCGCAATGTCATCATCGAGAAGTCGTTCGGCAGCCCGACGGTCACCAAGGACGGCGTCACCGTCGCAAAGGAGATCGAACTGGAAGGCCGCTACGAGAACCTCGGCGCGCAACTCGTCAAGGAAGTCGCATCGAAGACGTCCGACGTCGCCGGTGACGGCACCACGACCGCGACCGTTCTCGCTGAGGCAATCTTCGAAGAAGGCATCAAGAACGTCACCGCCGGCGCCAACCCGGTCGCGCTGAAGCGTGGCATCGAGCAGGCCGTCGCGAAGGTCGTTTCTCACATCCAGAAGATCAAGATCGACGTCAAGGGCAAGAAGGAGATCGCCCAGGTTGGCTGCATCGCCGCCAACAACGACGAAGAGATCGGCAACATCCTCGCGGACGCCATGGAGCGCGTTGGCAAGGACGGCGTGATCACGGTTGAAGAAGGCAAGAGCCTGCAGACCGAGGTCAACTGGGTCGAAGGCATGCAGTTCGACAAGGGCTACCTGTCGCCGCACTTCGTCACCAATCAAGACAAGATGGAAGCGGTTCTCGAGAACCCGTTCATCCTGATCCACGAGAAGAAGATCGGTTCGATCAAGGACATGCTGCCGCTGCTCGAGAAGATCGCGCAGAGCAACCGTCCGCTGCTGATCATTGCCGAAGACATCGATGGCGAAGCGCTGGCGACCCTGGTCGTCAACAAGCTGCGCGGCGTCTTCAAGTGCTGCGCCGTCAAGGCACCGGGCTTCGGTGACCGTCGCAAGGCCATGATGGAAGACATCGCAGTCGTCACCGGCGGCAATGCGATCTTCGAAGACCTCGGCGTCAACCTCGAAGCGGTCACCACCGCCGAGCTCGGCACGGCCAAGAAGGTCGTCATCAGCAAGGACAACTGCACCATCATCGAGGGCGGCGGCAAGAACAAGGACAGCCAAGCTCGCATGGAGCAGATTCGCGCCGAGATGAGCCGCACGACGTCGGACTACGACATCGAGAAGCTGCAAGAGCGCCTCGCGAAGATCTCAGGTGGTGTTGCGCAGATCATGGTCGGCGCGGCTACCGAAGCTGAGATGAAGGAAAAGAAGGCCCGCGTCGAAGACGCCCTGCACGCCACGCGCGCAGCCGTCGAAGAAGGCATTGTCGCTGGTGGTGGTGTGGCGCTCGTGCGCGGCGCCAAGGCCCTCGCCAGCCTGAAGCTCGAAGGTGACGAGCGCATCGGCGCCGATATCGTGCGTCGCTCGCTCGAAGCCCCGATGCGTCAAATCGCGATCAACGCCGGCGTCGACGGTTCGATCGTGATCCAGACCGTGCGCGACAACAAGAGCGACACGTTCGGCTACAACGCCCGCACCGGGAAGTACGAGGACATGATCAAGGCTGGTGTCGTTGACCCAGCCAAGGTCACCTGCGCCGCGCTGCAAAACGCAGCCTCCGTCGCAACCCTCCTGCTCACCACCGAAGCCCTGATTTCCTCCGTTCCGGAGAAGAAGTCAGCTGGCGGCGGCCACGACCACGGCCACGACGACATGGGTGGCATGGGCGGAATGGGCGGTATGGGTGGAATGGGCGGCATGGGCGGAATGGGCGGCGGCATGGGCTTCTAAGCCCGCACCAACCAACCGGTCACTCGACCCGGCCCCCCAAAGGCCAACGACAACGCCCGACGATGCAACCGCATCGGCGGGCGTTGTCGCGTACAGTGCCTGGACAGAAAAACACATCCTCGCAGCTAGCTGCGAGGATGTGTTTTTTTGTCCAGGCACCGTACACACTTCTTCAGTTGGCTAGCCACTCGATGGCTTGTTTGATCCAGACGAAGGTCATGATGCAGCCGACGCCTAGCAGCCAGACGAAGGCGATGACCATCAGGCTGTCGATCAGCTTGTTGCCTGGGCGGTTTTCGCGGGTGGCGATGGAGTCGGTGACCTTTAGGGCCGCTAGTTCTTGGGGGAGCGCGCCTGGCATGGAGGCGATCGGGAGGCGGGCGCGTTGCGATAGCGAACGCACGATGCGGCGAGGGGAGCGGCGCTGGGATTTGAGCCAGCGGTCGATGCAGCGCTGGTGATCCGGGTCGCCACGCATTCCGGACCAGAAGAAGGCGCGGCCGGCGGCTTCTTGTTTGCCGGCGGCCAGATGCAACTCGCCGAGGAGCTGCATGGCCCACGGTGTCACCGCGAACTGGGTCACCCAGACTTCTAGCAGTTCGATGGCGCGTGAGCGCTGATCGCGCGCCATCAGATCGTCGATGCGTTCGCGACGGTCTTCGGGCACGTATTCGATTTCGGTCATGACGAGGTTCGCCCAAGGATGTCGAGACACATCGATTTGACATCGGTTGCGGCGACGCGATCGCGCGCGACGGCCTTGTCACTGCACAAGAAGACGGGCCCGGCGTCGTCTTCGTCGTAGATCCGGCCGTGCGAGCCCATCACTTGCGATGGGTCGGTGCCGATGACGTCCATCAGGTAGCGGAAGCCGAGGATCTTCTTGGCGAGAGTCTTGGCGACCTTCAGCTTGGGAAAACGGATCTTCGGATCGACGAACAACTCGGTCGGGTCGTAGCCGGGTTTGCGATGGATGTCGACGCAGGTGGCGAAGTCGGGGCGGCGCGATTCGTCGAGCCAGTAATGGTAGGCAAACCAGCAACCGGGCTCCGCGATGCACACGAGTTCGCCGCTGCGATCGTGGTCGATGTGCAGTTGCTTCTGCTGCTCGCGATCGAGCACGCGCGCGACGCCGGGCACCTTCTGCAGCAAACCGCGAACGTGCTCGAGGTCGCTCGCATCACGAACGTAGACGTGCGCGCATTGATGGTCCGCAACGACGAACGCGCGACAGGCACCGCAATCCAGCAGTTGTCCGTGACTCGTTTCCTGCACGCGCATCAGTCCTTGCTCGTGCAGCATGCGATTCAAGAACACCGGCTTGTTGGCCTTTTCGATGCCGTATTCCGACATCACGATGACATGCGTGTTCCGCTCGCGCGCCGCCTCGATCAAGCGACCGCACTGCACATCAAGATCGCGCACCGCCTGGATGCTGCGTTCGTCATCGGGCCCCCAACGTTGGTGGTCGTAGTCGAGGTGCGGCAAGTAGACGAACTCAAGATCCGGCGAATGCTGCTTCATCACAGCTAGCGACGACGACGTAATCCACTCCGTGCTCTTGATACCAGCTCGCGGCCCCCAGAAGTCAAACAGCGGGAACGGGCCGAGTTCACTCTGCAACTCGCGATGCAGATCCTGAGGCTCGCTGTAGAGACCCGGCTTCTTTAGACCGTCGGCGTGGTACTCAGGGCGCGGCGTCACACTCCAATCAACACTCGGCGCATACATGTTCCACCACCAGAACATCTTCGCGGTGCGCGTGCCGAACCTCGCCTTCGCGGCTTCGTAGAGCTTCTCGCCGTGCACCAGTTGGTTGGACTGACGCCACAGCATGACTTGCGCGAGTTCGCGGAAGTACCAACCGTTCGCAACCGCGCCATGACCCGACGGCTGCCGGCCGGTCAAGAACGACGCCTGCACGGTGCACGTGACCGCCGGGAACACGGTGTCGAGCGGCGCCATGAAGCCGTGGTCGCCAAGCCCGCGCAGAACGGGAGCGTGCGCGAGGTCCTTCGGACGCAAACCAACAGCGATCACAACAAGTAGCTTCACGAGCAGAGCGTCACCGCACGGAGCGAGTTCGTCAATTCGCGACTGACGCATTCGAACGCCGGGCTCTTCGGCGGACAATCGTCGGCGACGGGCTATCGGCGCAGGGTGATGCGGTGCGTTTTCTCAGCCAGCGCATGCTCCGAAACCTCACCGTCAGGCCAAGCCACGCGCAATGTGCCAGTGGCCGTCTCCGGAAACCAGAGCACCGGCGAGGACTGCGTCAGGTAGCCATCGCCGGCGAGCAACTCGCGAACAATCGGCTCCTCGCCGTCGCGACGAAGCGTCACCTTGGCGCCGATGCCGTTCGGATTGCCGGCCGGACCGGCCAGGCGAACGATCATTCGCGGCTGCAAACCCACTGGCTGGGAAACCCCGGTCTGCGGCGCGTTGTTGTTCGCGAACACGAGGAAGGCATCGGGCGAGTGCTGCTCGCCCGGCTTCCCGAACGGCACGTCGAGCAGCATCAGGCCACGCGTATCGTGCGGTTGCACGATGCCGCTTTCGAGCGCAGCGACGGCCTCGTAGTCCAGTCCAGCCACTCGTCGTAACAACACTCCAAGTCCGCCGTCGATTCGACCCGTCTCGGGTTCCGGCGACCAGAAGTTGTGAGTCATCGCGATCTCTGGCACGCCATTGCCATCCAGGTCGCGCGCCAAGATTCCAAAGCTCGCCGAGACCTGTGCCATTCGTGGCAACGCATGCAAGACGAATGCGTCGCCGCGATTCTCAAACACGACATGCCGCAGCTCGTTGCACGTCAGCGTCAAACAGTCATCCAGAGCAGCGCCGTAGATATCGCCCAGACTCGCTCGCGCAAACGCATCGTAGGTCGCAAACTTTTGCCGCACGAACGGCATTGCACCACCACTGCAGCTGAGACCTCGCACCGGCAACGTGACGCCCCCAGACTGCTTCGCCTCGATCACGTCCATCGTGCCATTGCCGTCAAAGTCCTGAGCGAACAGCTGCATCGGCTTCTTGGCACTCGCCGCATACTTGGAATTGAGACCAAGATTGCTCACGACTAGATCGAAGTCGCCGTCGCCGTCCAAGTCGGCGGACGTCACACCATTCCACAATCCGCGCGCGCCGCCGAGGCCAAGCGCTTCCGTGCGATCCTGCAAGCGCTTGCCCTTCACGTTGCTGAGCACCCGCACTGGCTGCCACTGCGCAGCAACCACCAGATCGACAAAGCCGTCGCCATCGACGTCCGACCAGCACGCACTACTAACCATGCCCAGCTGCCGACATGCAGGCGCAACTTCGTCGGTTGCGTCCACAAACTTGCCACCGTCATTGCGAAGCAGCGTGCTGGTTGGCGCATGCGGGTAGCGACCAGGAATGACCCGCCCGCCAACAAACAAATCCACGTCCCCATCACGATCGTAGTCGGCGGCGACCACACAACTCGTGCTCACGCGGATGTCCGGAATCGTGCCGTCTGGCGCCAACGCATACGTGCCGTCATCGGCCTTCACATAGAGACGGTCACGTAGCACGGCGTCGTCGTCTCCGACCTCTACACCACCACTACCAACGTAGAGGTCGAGGTCACCATCGGAATCAAAGTCGAAGAAGACCGCACCCATGTCCTCACACTCGAGATGCGCTTGCCAGGGGCCAGCCAGCGGCGACGGCTCGGCACTGCCGTTTGGCGCTCGCAGCAAACAACCGGCAAAGCCCGCGGCACCGCCAAACCAAGTATCGTGAGTAGCATCCGACGTGGACCCACTGGCGACGCCAGGCCCCAACCGCGACAGTCGATGCGGCAGGAGCGGCTGGACCGCGAAGTCATCGAACTCCCGCTCCTTGTGCGCACCCAGCGCAAACGACTTCGCGTGACGTTGGGATGCGGGGATCGCGGCTGCCGCATCCGCTCGCTTGCCCGCCGGCAGGGTCAAATCTTCATGCAGCGTCAAACGCTGATTGGCAGCAACGCCGCCGAACGATTGCCGCCGGCCGCTCGGCCACGTCACCTGCAATTTGTCGATCTTCGTCGCCGCGCCAAGTCCGAAGTGTTCGACCGCTTCGCCAGCACTCATGTAACCGCGCGTTAGCGACACCTGGCGGACATGCGAAACGCCACCGGCCTCGAGGGCGATGCGCGCGCCAACGCCATGATGGTTGCCATCATGGCCACGCAGTTCGACCAGCAAACGATTGGTTTGCGAGGTGCGGTTCTCAAAGACACTCGCGGCCGCATTGAGGTTGTTGGTCACGACATCGAGATCGCCGTCGCGATCGAGGTCGACCACGACCGCCCCGTGCGTCACCCCGCTCTCGTCGAGCCCCCACTCGGCGCCGATGTCCTCGAACTGCAAGTCGCCAAGATTGCGCCGCGCGATGTTCTTCTCGTCAACACGCGGCATATTGCGCATCACATCGAGCGCCGCCTGGTAGCGCCGCTCGCCCCACAGCCTGGTAACGCGATTGCCGATATCCGGGTTGTCCGCAAACACTGGGATGCCATTGGTGGCATAGAAGTCTTGGCGGCCATCTTCATCAAAGTCTGCGAACCGCACCGTCCACGTCCAATCGGTGCTGGCCAACCCGGCCATGTGCGCCGCTTCCAGAAAGCGCTCGGTGCCCGTATTCACATACAGCGCATTGCGCATGTACTGCTGCGGGTTCGAGTTCTCCAAGAACCAGCGATGCTGGTCCATGTTGCCCATGAGCATCTTGCTCATGTAGTGCGACGTGCTCGACATGTCGGCGACGCACAAGTCGAGCATGCCATCATTGTTGACGTCACCGAAGTCCGTGCCCATCCCGAAGAACGCCGTGTGCGGCAGTCGCTGTGCCGTGACGTCGGCGAACCCACCCGTGCCCAGATTGCGGTAGAGCTGGTCCGGCGACTGGAAGTCGTTGGCGACGTAGATGTCCTGCAGCCCGTCGTTGTCGAAGTCCCACCACACTACGGACAAGCCGTTGCCGGCGTCTTTCAGGCCCGACTCCTCGGTCACGTCGACGAACTTCGCATAACCATCATTGCGAAACAGACGGTCCTGCTGCCCCGCCATGAACCGATGGCCATCGACTTCGAACGTCAACTCCTGCGCCAACAGTTGTTCGCGCGTCTTGCGAATGCGCCCCGGAAGTTTCACCTCGGCAGCGATCTCCTTGGCAAGCGTCGGGCGGAACACGCGGTTGGTCAGCAAATACAGATCGAGGTCGCCGTCGTTGTCGTAGTCGGCGAACGCTGCCCCCGTCGACGCGGCAGTCTGGCCCAAACCGAACGATCCGGCCTTCTCGACGAACGTGCCATCGCCCTGATTCAGGAACAGCAGGTTGGGCGACTCCAAGTTGCAGACGTAGAGGTCGAGATCGCCATCGCCATCGACGTCGGCGAACGTCGCGGCAGTGCCCCAAGCGTCGCCGCCGCCCAGGCCCGCGCCCGCGGAGCCGGTGACGTCCTCGAACTTCAGCGGCGCGGTCTGGCGGAACAGCTTGTTGCTGCCATCCTGTGAGACGAGGTAGACGTCGGGCAGACCATTCCCGTCGTAGTCACCAACCGTCAGGCCAGCGCCCATGTAGACGTAGGCGACGGTGTTCTCTTTGCGCAGCTCGTTTTGGAACGCCAGCCCGGTCGCTGCCGGGTCGAGTCGGGCAAACCGCTTCCCCGGCACCACGAGCCGCCTCGGCAAAGGCTCGCTGAGCAATAGCTCGTCCGGCGCAACGGAGACGCCAGCACCACCGGTTGTGCCCGGCCCCGACTGGCCAGCCGGATCCTTGGAACATCCTGCGATCAAAGCCACCACAACGGCCAACAATCCAGCGCGCGACATGGACACGATCATCCACTGAAGAGCCCGTTCGGAACAGACCCGCGAACGGAGCCGCGACATTCCGCGTTCCTGACTTTGCAGACAACCTGATGCGGCTTAGTGTCGCCATCGCATGACGTCCGAGGAGATCAACGAAAAGACGCTTCCACCACCGTGGGACCGCATCTTCTCCCTCACCACCCGCTGTTTCGTGTGGGCGTTGCTGATCGCAGTGCTCTACATCCTGCGGCCCTTCTTGCTGCTGGTCTTTCTGACGTTCGTATTCGCCTATATCCAGGCGCACGGAGTCGAAGGCCTGTCGCATCGCATCAAGAGCCGACCGGTGCGGGTAATCACCGTCGGCCTGGTGTTCTTGGGCACGCTGTTTGCGACGGGCTTCACGCTGCTGCCGCAAGTGCAGCAACAGGCCAAGGACTTCCTGCGCAAGCGGGAGACCTACATCGCGGAAGCGGACAAGCAGGTAAACATCTTCTTGGCCGAGTACCCGTCGTTCTACAAGGCGCTGGCCAAACACAAGAACACACCGGCGCTGTTGACTGGCCCGGGGCTGGGCGAGCTTGGTGGCACGCGCACGCCTGGGACTACGACGGACCCCGCTGGCAGCCAGGCTCCAACAGGCTCCCAGGCTCCTGAGGGTCCCGCCAAAACCGGTGGCAACGAGGAAGAGAACGGGCCAGACAAGCCAGGCGAGCAGCCACAGAAGCCGAACGAAAACGAGCAGGGCAATACGACCGGCAACGGCGCCGAGAATGCCACCGAGCAGGGCACCGGCGAAGAGAACGGCAGCAAGCCGGAAGAGGCCAAGGACGAGCCCCTGCCGCCGCTTCCAATTGTGCGCGGGCTGGTCGACAGCGTCGTCAAGTCGTTCGCCGAGAACCCGCTGCAAATCGGCCAGTCGGTATTCAGCTACGCGTCCTCGTTCTTGATGTCGCTGTTGTTCTCGTTCTTGATCGTGCTCGACTTGCGCAAGATCACGCGTGGTGTGCAAGGCCTGAAGTTCACCAAGATCGGCTTCATCTACGACGAAGTCGCCGACAACATCGCAGGCTTTGGCCGGGTGCTCGGTCGCGCGCTGGAAGCGCAGCTCTTCATCGCCGTCTGCAATACGATCCTGACTGCGATCGGCATCTGGGTGCTCGGACTGCCCAATCTACTGGTGCTGTCGACGATCGTCTTCTTCTGCAGCTTCATCCCAGTAGTCGGAACGTTCATCAGCTCGACTCCGATCGCGCTGCTCGCACTGCAGTCCGGCGGCGTCACGACGATGATGATTGCGATCGCGATGATCATGGTGGTGCACGCGCTCGAGACCTATGTGCTCAACCCGCAGATCTACGGCCACCACATGCACATGAACCCGGTCCTGGTTCTGATCGTGCTGACCATCGGCGGCAAGCTATTCGGCATCTGGGGCCTGATTCTGGGTATTCCGATCGTAAACTACGTGTTCCGCCACGCGATCCGGAGCCCCGCCGAGAGACCAGCTGAAGTTTGACCGGCTCCTCGAGAAGTTGCTAACCTGCTAGTCGCTGTGACCCTGCGATTCCTCGAGCTGGAAATGCTCGACTAGTCGCAGCAGCCCGGCCGAACACTCGGAGGTGAGCGAGGCGGTCGTCGCCAGCTGGTGCGCGCCACTCGCTCCCGACTGGATCCCGATATCCACGTCGGCCAGGCGACCGTTGAGAGCCTGCAGGTCACCAACTTGCCGGTCGGCGATCTCGCTGATGGTGCACAGGTGCCCATCAACTTCTTCGACGGCGCCCATCACTTCCTTCATCGTCTGCGCCAACGACTGCGCCATCGCCAATCCGGCCTGGGCGCGCTCGTGGGAGTGCACAATGATCTCCGAAGAGTTGCGCGCCGACTCAGCACTGCGTTTGGCGAGGTTGCGCACCTCTTCTGCGACCACTGCGAAGCCCTTGCCCGCTTCACCAGCACGGGCGGCTTCGACCGCTGCATTCAAGGCGAGTAGGTTGGTTTGAAAGGCAATGTCATCGATCACCGTCGCCACCTTCTGCGCCTCAGCACTCGCCTCACCGATCTCTTGCATCGCCAAACTCAGATCCTGCATCTGGCTCCAGCTCGACTTGGTCTTCTCGCGCGACCCAGCGGCGAGGTTGCGCGCGCTTGCCGTGCCTTCCACCGTCCGTGAAATCTCGCTACTGACCGAGTCGAGGCTGCGCGCCAGTTCACTGACGTTGCGGGCCTGATCCGTAGACGAGTCAGCGATCTGGGTGCAACTCTGGCGAAGCGAGTCGCTTTGCTGCTCCATGTCGCGCGCCGAGCCAACAACCGTCTGCAACGAGCTGCGGAACTGAGATGCCAGGCTGTTGATCGCCGCCGCCAATGCGCCGAGTTCATCGCGACTGCGGATCGGAATCTCGATCCGCAGGTCTTTTGCCTCAGCAATCACATGCACGTGCTCGGCGACTTCGAGAATGGGCTGCACGAAGCGACGCGACAGCACAAACGCGTACCACAACAACAGCACGAGTGTGATGCCAAACACAATGAACCCCGCCCGCGCCGGCAGATCCCGAACTTCGCGCTCGACCTCGGCAGCGGCTTGAATCGCTGCATGCACGGTAACGCCAAGCTTCTGCAATGACTCATAGAGGTTACCAAGCGCGTCCTCTGCAAACATCGCGTGCTCTTCGATGCCTTCTTCATCCGCGGCGACGATCGACCGACCGCACGCGGCGACCTCTTTGTCGATCTCATCACGCTGCTTGGCGAGCACGGCTTGAAACTCGGACAGGCCTTCGATGGCCATCGGTGTGCGAACGACTTGACCGATCTGCAGCCACAACTCGTCGAGGTAGACCCGCGCTACATCGAGTGCTTCCACCTGCTTGTCCGCCTGCGGCAAGGCGGACAGATTCTGGCGGATCTGATGTGTCGCATCGCTCGCTTTTCGACTCGCTTCGCTGACCCTGACTGCATGGTCGAGGGTGCGAGCCGCATCGGTCATGCGACCGATGTAGTGCCCCGTGGTGAATAGCTGAACGAGCTGGAACACCAGCCCGGCCGCCAACGCCACAAACAACTTAGAGCGAATCTTCAAAGGTCTCCTACCTGCGCTCTTCGGCGTATGCCGCCTGGCAACTGGGTAACGCCAAGCAAGGCCCCGTGGCAATGATGGTTGCGCGCAGAACGCAAACGCCTGCTTGCCAGGCTTCTGAGAGGTCTGCTTAGAAGCGGTAGAGGACCTTCACGCTGTTGGAGTTCTTCACTTCACTGAGTTTGACGATGCCGAACGCACCACCGTGCTTCTCGACATACTTCAGGATCATGCGGTCCGAGCTCACTCCCTTTGGCGGAGTCGTGCCGTTCATGTTCCTCATCTTCAGCCAGTGTCGCGCGAGCTCCGCGTCCCCCATACCGAGCACATCCTTGACGAACGCACTCTGCTCAGGACGCCCGGCCTTGCGGCCATAGGGCTTGGCAGCCGTGCCGTCTGGCCACTTGGTCATCTGCTTCAAGAACAGCTTCTTGACGGTCGCCTTGACGGTACTGCCCGTCTGGGTGCACCGATTCTTGGTGTTGACGATGACCGCGTAGGTCTTCGTCTTGTCTTGCTGTTCGGCGGGCGCGGCCCCCAGCAGCAACATCGAACCCAAGATAGCGAGCTTACGCATTGCACCCCTCCTTGAATGGCTCGCCACCTAGAAGCTGAGCGACCAGCTGAGGTTGACGAACTGCACCGTGTTCGAGGAGTTGGGAAGGTTGTTGTGGTGCAGATCGAGGCGCAGACGCACCGACGTATTCGGATTGAAGACAACTCCAATGACGTGCTCACTTGCATGCCCAAGGTCCACAACCACTTGCGGACCAAAGGCTGGATTGCTCAGGTCGCCACCCGCATCGTAAAAGTCGTAGCGATAACTAAGGCCCCATTTGGCATGCACGAAGTAGGTCGTCTCGGCCGACAGCACGCGCTGGTCAGCGAACCCGCGCTCGGCGCTGACGTAGGCTTCGCCCTTGAAGATGAAGTTGCGACTCCGCCAATCGACATCCAAACCGACGAACTCGTAGTCGCGAGTGCCATTCGGATCGATCGGGAACGGCGACTGCAAGACACCGAAGTTCGTCGTAGGCGTCGACGATGCCTGCCGCGTGCCGCGACCGAAGTTGGCGGCCACGGTCAAGCCGACGTCACCAAACGCGTAGCCAAGGCGACCACCATAGGTGGCATCCGAAGCGCTATCGTCTTCGCCGCCAAAGTAGGCGTCGTACTCGACCCAGTCCGTATCGCCGGTCGCGAACTTGCCCATCGCCTTCACACCGGTCAAGTACTGTGGGTAGAGCTTGTTGGCGAGAAAGACACGCGTATGCATGGTGCCTGCCGCGATCGTTCGCGCCGGAATGAAGTACTCCCGGTTGGTCGTTCCGTGTGGCGAGCCGACGACACCGCCTTGCAAGTGGAGTTCGTCAGACGGACTCCACTCGCCGTAAATGCGTGAGACGAACAAGTTCTCCGTCGTCGCGTTGTCAGGAACGAACGAGGGGTCACCAGCAGCCGCCGTCAACGGATTGTCGAGCAGGCCGCTGTTGAAGGTGTAAAAGCCCGGAGACGCGAACAACGACCACTCTTCGTCCAGCTTCGCCTTCAAGAACAGTTCAACCAGCGATACCAGGTGACCTGTTTCCCGACTGGCCTCGCCATCGATCGAGGTGAACAGCGAAGTGACATGACCGCCGAAGTCCAAGTTCTTCGCCGAGAAGGCCTGCACCAGCGCCCGATCCCCGATGCGATCCGATTGATCGACTTGCATCTCTTCGATCTCATCGATGCGCTCGCGAAGCACCCGCAATTCCTCGGCGACGTCAGGATTCTGAGCGGTCGCGATCGGCGCACACACTGTGGCAGCAGCCAACAGAAGGGAAGTCTTCATTATGGGTCGCGCTCGCCTGGAGAACGATGCTTCGGGATGCACCCCGGCCATCTCCTTGGCGAGTGCTGTCTCCTGCATCGGCGCGATGCCATGGCCGCTTGAGCGGAACGCCGCTCGCCGGACTACCTACGCTCTTAGACCACCACCAGCGGATCGCGATCCCCTTTCGCCACGCGCACTTGAAGCCCCTTGCCGAACTCGGAACTCAATCGCTTTTTGAGCACTCGCAAGAAGCCGCGCTCGGTATTCGAGTGACCCGCGAGCACCACCGCGACGCCATCGGCAACCGCCGCCAACACATCGTGGTGTGACATCTCACCAGTCACGTAGACATCCGCACACGTACCCCGAAGCACGCCACTGCCAGCTCCGGCCGCCACGGCGATCGAACCAACCTTGCTCGACATTCCGGCTGGCTTCGCGACCTGCAGGTGCGCAACGCCATAGAGCTGCTTCAAGCGCTCGAGCAACGTGCGGAATGCCATCGGCTTCGCCAGTTCGGCCACGCGACCATAGTCGCCATCGCCACACGCCCGCAGCGACTCCGGGGCATCGTCACCGAGTGCGCCTTCGATCAACCAATCGGCCAAGCCACCGGCGGACGCATCGAGCGCCGTATGCGGTGAGTAGACAACAAAGCCAGCGGTCAACGCCGCGATGACGCGACGCTGCGTTGGATCGCGTGCGTCGAGACGCCCGAGTGGCTTGAAGATCGGCGGGTGGTAGGAGACGACGAGGTCAGCACCAAACTGCTTCGCTTCTTCGATGACCGCTTCCGTCAGATCGATCGTCAGCATGCACTTGCTGACCGCAGCAGAATCGCTGCTTGGCCGCAGCAGAACACCTACGTTGTCCCATTCCGCCGCCAATTCCAGCGGGGCAATTTCCTGCAGAAGATCGAGAACGTCGTCGAGAGTCGGAGCGGACATGATCGCAGTTGTGCCGGGCGAGGCTGGGCTGGGCGAGGCTGGGCTGGGCGGCTGGGATGGGCTGGGCCAGCTAGGAAGCGCCGGCGCTGATGATGGTCAATTGGTCGGGGTGCAAGTGCTTGTGCGCAACTTCGCGAATCTGCTCGACGGTGACCGACTCAATCAAGTCGGGGTAACGCTCGATGAAATCGAAGCCGAGATTGAATCGGCGCGCGCGAATGGCGTAAGCCGCCAGGTTGCTGTTGCGCTCGAGTGCGAACACAAAACTGCCGGTGAGATAGTCCTTCACGTCCTGCAGCTCGCTAGCACTCGGAACCGTTTCACGGATGTCGCGGATCTCCTTGAGGAACCCGTCGACGGCCTTCTCACGGTGCTCGGCGGACGTACCGATGTAGGCAGTGAACGTGCCAGGCTCTTCGCCGGCACTGCCAGCGATGCCAGCCGACACCGAGTAACACAGTCCCATCTCGTCGCGCAGTTTGCGCGAACAGCGTGACGTGAAGCCAGGGCCAGTGCCGAGGATGTGGTCCATGACCGACAGGCGGTAGAAGTCTGGATCCTCGCGACGAATGCCGAGGTGCCCGAGGAACACGTGCACTTGCTCGCGCGGCATCGGCAGGTGCACGTTGCAGCTCTTCTCTTGCAGCGTCAGCTTCGGCAACGGCAAGTGCTCCGGAGCCTTGCCTCGGAAGCCACCCCAAGTCTTCTCGAGACGATCGAGCATATCCTCGAGCTCGAACGGCCCGGAAGCCGCGATGTAGCCGTTAGCTGTCCCAAACCACCTGCTGTGGAAATCGCGCAAGTGCTTTGGCTTGATTGCCGCGACGTTCTCGATGGTGCCTTGCGACGGCCGGCCTAGCGGATGGTTGCCGTAGATCTTTTTGCGAAACAACCGCGCGGCCACGGTCCGTGGGTCGTCCGCCTCGGCTTGGATCTCGCTGATGACTTCATTTTGCACGCGCCGCACTTCGCGAGCCGGGAACGTCGGCTCGAGCACCATCTCGCGCAATAGCGCCGTCGCCTTCATCTGCGAGGTAGCTGGGCACATGACGACGCCGCCCCGATGATTGCCATCGAGCATCGCGCCGAGGCTCTCGGCCGCCGACGAGAGCCCGAGTGAATCGTGCTTCGCCGTGCCTTCGTCAAGGCACTCGCCAACCATGTTGGCAACGCCCGGCCAACGCGCATCTTCGTCGGCGATGCGCACGTCGATCGACGCGACGCAGGCATACGTTTGCACCCCTGGGTTGTGAACGGCGAGCAACGACAAGCCGCTCTTCAGCTTGCGTTCGGCAATCGACAGTTTAATGGTCTGCTTGCTCACGACTTCTTACGCCCTGGGTTGCTCTTCTTGCCAGCGCGCTTCTTCGCTGCAGGCTTACGAGTCGCCTTCTTGGCGACGGACTTCTTGGGGACAGACTTCTTGGCTGCCTTCTTTTTAGGGGCGGCCTTCTTCGCTGCCTTCTTCTTTGCTGCCTTCTTCGCTGCTGCCTTCTTCTTTGCTGCCTTCTTCGCTGCTGAGGCAGCTTTGGCCGGCTTGGCTTTCACAGCAACCTTCTTGGTTTTCCGCTTCGTGGCCTTCTTCGCCTTGCGACTCGGCTCGGCAGCTGCCGCAGGAACACCCCAGACAACCGTTGCACGATCAGGCTGCAGATACTTCGCCGCGATATCACGCAACTCGCGTCGCTGCATCGAATCATACGTCGGCAGCACATCGGCGAGCGTCGCGTAACCCTTCTCGGTGCCCGCTTCGAACCGGGCCAGCTTCATCGCCATGTCGAGCGCGGTCTCGTCTTGAAACAAGAACGACGAACGGATCTGGATGCGAATGCGTTTGAGGTCGCGCTCGGCAACTCCTTCGCGCGTCAACGCCTCGATTTCTTCATGGATCGCCTTCTCCACCTTGCGGTGGTCGGCTCCAGGATGCAGTTCACACAGAACGAAGAAGCCACCAGGATCCTGACGCACTTCGTTCAGCACGCTGACGTCGGTCACCGTCTGGTCCTTGACGACCAACCGCTTGTAAAGACGGCTGTTCTTGCTGTTGCCGAGATCGTGCGCAATCAAGTCGAGCGCGTAGTCATCGCGCTCCCCCATGCGACAAGTCGGAAACCCCATGCACATCCGCGTCACCGAGTGTGGCGTGCGCAACGTGGCCCGGCGCTCGCCCAACTGCTCCGGCTCGCGAATTGGAACCTTGCGATCGTCGGCGCGCGGAATGTCGCCGAACAGTTCCTGAATGCGCGCGCGGGTGCGCTTCTTGTCGATCGCGCCAACCACCGTCAAACAGGCCCGGTTGGGGCCGTAGTTGCGTTGGTAGTAGGCACGCATGCCATCGGGTCCGAGGCGCTCCAGCTCTTCCTTGTAGCCAATCACCGGATGGTGGTACGAGTGCGTCTGGAACATCAGCGCCTCGCAAGTCTGGTAGAGCGGCCGCCACGGCTCGTCCTCGCCCATCGCCAGTTCTTCGAGCACGACCTTCTTCTCGCTCTCGAACTCGGCAGGATCCAACAGGCAACCGCGCATGCGGCTCGCCTCGATCTCGAGCACGGTTTCCCAGCGGTCCGAGGCCATCGAGAAGTAGTACGCCGTGCTATCGGTGTCGGTGAAGGCGTTGTTGCTGCCGCCCATCTTGCTGGTCTGCAAGTCAATCTCGCCCTTACCGAAGACATCGGTGCCCTTGAACATCATGTGTTCGAGGAAGTGTGAGACGCCGGTTTCGCCGGTGTGCTCATCGCGCGACCCAACTTGATACCAGAGCACCGAAGCGACGACGGGCAACGAAGCACGTTCGACCAGCAGTGCGCGGAAACCGTTGTCGAGCTCGACGACGTCTACGTCGGGCAACATCTGAATATCCATGTTCGTCATCGCTTGGTCGTCCTGGAGATTTTCTTCCGTGCGAGCGGACCGCGGCCGTCCGGCTTGCGGGAAGCCGGCTTGCCAGCGCCGGACCGGCCAACGGGCGTCTTGCGGATCACGCGCCGGCGACTGGCCGGCTGACCGGGGGTCTCCGCAAACGCGTTGATCGGCGCCGCGGCACCACCTGCCGCTTGCTCCTGGTGGGCCAGCTCGCGCAAGCGCGTGACTTCGTCAGCCTGCAGGAAGCGCCACGCGCCTTCCTTCAATCCGTGCAACGTCAGGTGGCCGATGCGCACCCGCTTCAGAGACGTCACCGGGTAGCCCAGCTTGGCAAACACGCGGCGAATCTCGCGGTTCTTGCCTTCGCGCAGCGTCACCTTCAAAAACGTGCGCTCCTTGGCGAGGCGATCGATCTTGATCTCCATACCGCTCGTCGGACCTTCGGAAAGCCACACGCCGCCGCGTGCCTTGCTCAAGTGCTCTTCCTTGATGCGACCGCGCACGACCAGTGAGTACAGCTTGGTGATGCCATAACGCGGATGCGTCATCTCCTGCGCGAAGCTGCCGTCGTTCGTCACCAGCAGCAGACCTTCACTGTCGAGGTCGAGTCGACCAACGGTGAAGATTCGGCCGCGGATCGTCGGCAGCAGGTCCACGACGCGCTTCTTCTTCTCGTATGCGGCATTCGTGCAAACCACGTTTTTGGGCTTGTTGACGAGCACGTAGACGCCGCGCTCTGGCTGCAGGCGCTTGCCGTCGTAGACGACCTCATCGTCAACCGGGTCGACGCGCACACCGAGTTCGCGCACCTTCTCGCCGTTGACCGTGACGCGACCGCCAGCAATCAAGTCATCTGCGTTGCGACGACTGCACACACCCGACTGCGCGAGGAAGTGATTGAGGCGAACCTTGCCGTCCTTGGTCGCCGACTCCTTCTCGCCGAACACCGTGCTCGGCTTGACGATCAGGCCGTCGGCAAGGCGCTTGCTGCCGCGCAACGGCGCCCGCTTGGCTGGAGCCTTGCGGAGCGGAGTGGACGATGGTCGCTTGCCGGCAACCTTGCTCGCGGGTCTGCTCGCGGGCGCCTTGGCAACACGCGTGCTGGAGATGCCCGAAGCCGTCTTGCCCGGAGCCGGCGTAGTGGGCGCCTTCCTGGCGGGCGCCTTCTTGCTGCCAGTCTTTTTGTTGGTCGTCTGGCCTGGGCGAGCAAAGCGCTGCCCAGGCTTACGGTCTTCGTGACGTCTGGCCATTTATCGTGTCCCCGGGTCGCAAGCGACGAAGTCGATCGAACCATCGGGCTCTACAGCAACCATCGAAACGCAGGCGGGCACGACAACCGTGTCGCACTTCTTGAGCACCAACGAGCTTTCGTTCGCGCCATTCGCCCACTGCAATCGCCCGCCGCCATTCAGCACGGTGAGCGTCAAATAGCGACCTTGGGTCGCCAACTCAATTCGTCGCGCCAGCTCGTAGCGGCGCACAACGAAGTGTTCGGTTGCGATCAACAACTCGCCGCCGTCAGGCAACGAAGTCGAGCGCTGTACGGGCGGTCGTTCATTGACGACCATGCTGACCACGTTGCGCGCCTCATCGGCATGCGTCTCGCGGCCGCGACCCCAATCGTAGAAGCGATAGGTCTGGTCGCTGTTCTCTTGGATTTCGAACGCCACCACGCCTGGCCCGATACTGTGCGGCGTGCCCGGCGGAATGTGCACGAGATCGCCAACCTGCGGGGCGAACGAGTAGAGCATCGGCTCGACGTCGGCCGTCTCCCACTTGGCGAGAAACTCCTCGCGATCCGTCCCGGGCACGACCCCGTGCACGATGCGCGCGTCATCGCCGACGCCGAGGATCACGCAGCACTCGTCCTTGCCCATGTCGCCCTTGGCTTGGCGATCGTCTGGATGCACCTGCAGCGACAATCCTTGATGCGCGTCCAAGAACTTGAGCAGCAGTGGGAACGTGCCGTTGTGACCAAGCCGCACGCCGCGCCCAAGCACCGCTTCCGGATCGCTGCGCAGCAAGTCGGCGAGCGTTGTCTCGGTGCCGCGCAGCTTGCTCGAACCATCGGGGCGATCGAACAGTTCCCACGATTCGCCGATAGGCACGGTCTTGCCAGATGCGACTGCAGCAGCCTGCTCCTCGGTGGCGCCGAACAGGTCCGCACCTTTCACGACCATGCCTAGCTCATCTTGCAATGCAGACCCGCCCCAGACTTTGGGCAGAAGCCGACGTTCCAGCAAGAAGGGCTCAAGCACGTTGTTTGTGATGTTCAGCTTGCAGGGCGTTTCCAAGCGCCAGAAGTGTAGCCGCACAGTCTCCTCTGCTCACGTGGCAAAACGTCGCAACGCGAGGGAAACGACGTCATGATGGCCGTGTGAACAAGCCGAGCCGCTTCCCGCATTCGCTGGTTCTGATCTTCGCCATGGTGCTCGTCGGCCAAATGCTGACGTATGTGCTGCCAAAAGGTGAGTTCAAAACCGAACCCAAACCATCCGCCGGCGAGGCCTACGTCGAGCTTGCTGACGCAGCCCCCCTGCGCGAACGACTGACCGCAGCCCGCAAGCAGCGAAACCTCTCAGAGGCGGATCTGGCGCTGCAATTCATCGTTTCGCCGCAAACGGTGAGGGACTGGGAGGCAGGCATGCCAGCCGAGGGCGAACCCTGGCGACGGGGCACCCACATCGAAAAGACGGTTGGCGCACTCCTGCACCAGTGGATCCAAGATGGCGTGCCGCCGCCGCAAGCCGCGATCTCCGAGTGGAAGTCAGCCAGTAAAGCCAGAATGCGGGTCGTGCCGGGCACCTACGCGGTCGAGGATGGTGGCGAAGCGCTGCCGTGGCACGCGACCCTGACCTCGATTGCCAAGGGCTTCGCGGAAGCTCAGGACGTGATCTTCTTCGTCTTCGTGGTCGGCGGGATCATCGGCATCATCCGGGCTACCGGCGCCATCGACGCCCTGATCGGACGCGCGATCAATGCCTTCAAAGGCCAGCCAGTCTTGCTCGTGGCCGGCATGACCTTGCTGTTCGCCATCGGCTCTTCGACCATTGGCATGGCCGAGGAGTACATGCCCTTCATCCCGCTGCTGGTGACGCTCTGCCTGGCGTTGAAGATGGACGCCATCGTGGCGCTCGGCATCGTCTACATCGGGGCCGGCGTCGGCTATGGCTGCGCGGCGGTCAACCCGTTCACCGTTGCCATTGCCCAAGACATCGCAGGGGTCGAACGGGGGTCCGGCTGGGCGTTCCGCGTGATCTTCATGCTGATTGCAGCCGCCATTGGCGTGATGCACATCATGCGTTACGCCCACAAGGTGCAGGCCGATCCGAATCGCAGCCTGGTCAAGGACATCGACTATTCGACCGGCTACGAGATGCCCGAGAACGTCGCGCTGACGCCATCACGAATCATCGTGCTGCTCTGTTTCGCGGGTGCGATCGTGACGTTCGTCTACGGCTCCGCGGTGCACCACTGGTACTTCACCGAACTGATGGCGCTGTTCATTGGCCTTGGCATCGTCTCCGCCATCGCCGGCAAGGTGTCGCCAAACATGGCCGCGACCAAGTTCTGCGAAGGCGCCGCGGAGATGACCACCACCGCGCTGTTGATCGGAGTCGCTCGCACCATCGAGGTCGTGCTGACCGACGGTGTCGTCATCCACACGATCATCAACGGAATCGCCGAGAGCATCGCTGGCTTTGGCCCGTTCCTCGCATCCGTCGGCATGCTGATCGTGCAAAGCGTCGCCAACCTGTTCATCCCATCGGGCTCTGGGCAGGCGTACGTGACGATGCCAATCATGGCGCCGCTTGCCGAGATCTGCGAAGTCACGCCGCAAACGGCCGTGCTCGCCTACCAAGTTGGCGATGGCTTCACGAACATGATCGTGCCGACCAACGCGCTCTTGATGGGCATGTTGGCGCTCGGACGCATCCCGTTCGGGCGGTGGATCAAGTTCGTCCTGCCGCTGATGTTCCAGCTCTACTTGCTGGCCATCGGCGCAATGCTGGTCGCCTGGTACATACAGTATTGATCCGACCGCGCATCGATCGCCGCTAGCAACCAGCGCGCCGCGGCTATCGGCGCGTAGTGCTCGGCGTAGGTTGCGCGCACCGCTTCGGCACGGACACTGCCCAGATCACGAGCTTCCGGATCCGCAAACACCGCACCCGACAAACCGGGCGGCAGCGCCACATCTCCCGCAAGCGGCCGCCAAACCGGGGTTCCAACGGCGAGGCATTCGTGCAGTCGAAAGCACATCTCGCCCACGCCTGGCAAGTCGAGGCCGAAGCGCACCGACTGCAACGCGCCCAACACTTCATCGTACGGTTTCTGCGACAAGACGGCACCGAGCAGCTCGGGCCAGCGCTGCGCCAACACCTGAATCGCGGCTTGGCGCTTCAGACCGTAGCGCTCGTGGGTCAACGTGCCGCAGAACGCCCAATCCCATGTCGGGGGCGGGCGGTCGGCCAGAAGCCAGTGCGACTGCGGCTGCGTGTATTCCAGCCACAACATCACGAAGTTGTAGAGGAACGGAAAGGGCTGCCAGGCGCCATCGCTAGTGCCGCGCACTTCCCTCGCGAACAAGTGCGCCTGGGGAATCCGTTCGAACGCCGACTCGCGAAAGCTGCCGTGATCCGACATGTCGATCACCGCGACGCGCGACGCAGCCTGGGCAAGCTCACTCATGAACTTCAGGCGGTGCGGGTAGACCAGGACCCCGGCGTCGTCCTGCATCGGGTCCGTCACCTCGACGCCAGTCGGGCCGATGCCCGCATCGAAACACTGCAAGTAGTCACCGAACACATCAACGAGCACCAACAAGTCCGACTCGCCTGCGGGCTCCTGCAAGCCGCCAAACATGCGCTCGATCAATTCGATCCGCATGCTCTGTAGCTGCGCGCTGCCGGGCCGCGTCGAATGCGCGCTGACATACCGGACCTCGTGGCCAAGTTCGAGCAGACCGATAGCCAGTCCGATTCCGTGGCCACCAGGATCGACAACTTCGACGCGCACCCCCTTGCTATCGGCCGTTCGCGAGCACGCACTTGCGCCCCAAAACGGACCTGGCTCCTTGGCTGTTGAGGGACTCTTCCGACCAAACCGGAGTGGCCTTTAGCCATCATTGAACAACCTCTTGCGACCTTGCTTCTGGCGCAGAATCGCCACCAACAGCCAGGCAATCAGTTGGCCTCAAGACCAAGGGGAAACCCCAAGCAACTCGCACTGCTTCGCCCGGGCGCCCGATCACGGCCCACTGACGCGCGGTGTCGCGATGCACGCCAGAGACTGCTAACCGCCCTGCGTGTTCTGCCGGGCCTTCTCGACGAGCGTGCGGGCTTGCTTGAGGGCTGAGGCGTCGAAGCCATCGCCCGTTGCCATGGCGGCGAGTTCTCGCTCGACCTCGCTGCGCTTTAGCTGCCGCACGATCGAACGCGTGCGTTCATCGCCGGCATCGCCGCCGACTTCCTTGTTGACCAAGAAGTGCTGTTGGGCAAACGCTGCCACTGGAGCAAGGTGCGTGACGATGACGACTTGGTGATGGCGCGCAACTTCATGCAGCTTCTTGCCAACGGCGAGACCCAGGCGGCCACCGATCTCGGCGTCGATTTCGTCGAGTACCAGTAGCGGCACGCGATCCTGATCGGCGAGTGTCTTCTTGACCGCGAGCACGACCCGCGCCAACTCGCCACCGGACGCCGTGGCGCGCAACGAATGGAACGGCTCGCCAGGGTTGATGCGCACTTCGATGTCGACCGGGACCGGGCCGTGCTCGGTTGCTTCGTCGAGCAACTTGTCGACGGGGAACTTCTCGTCCATCGCGACACGCACTTCGGTTCGCGGCATGCCGAGGTCATGCAGCTCTGCCATCACCGCGGCGGCGAACGCAACGCCAGCCTTCTTGCGTGCCCGGATGAGCTTACGGCCAATCGCGGCGACGCTGGCGACCGCCTTCTTGAGCTCAGCAATCAGCACTTCCGGCTCGGTATCGGCCTCTTCCGCCGTCTCGAGCTCTTTTGTCGTATCGAGAAAGTTCTGTCGCAAATCGGCCTCGGTCGGCCCAAAACGCTTCAACGCCGTGTGGATCTCATCAAGCCGCTCTTCAACGGATGCGAGGCGGCTCGGATCCAATTCCAAACGCGCCTGGCCAGACTGCAACTTGCGGCACACGTCCCCGACCAGGTCTTCGACTTGCGCCATCTGCTCGGAGGCTTCTTCAAGACGAACGTCGATCGCCGCGGCCTGCTTCACCGAACGCGCCGCTTTGGCCAAATCGTCACAGATGTTGGCTTCGCCTTCTTGCAGCGCCGTCAGGGCGCTGTCGAGCTGACCGCGCATCGCATCCAGATTACTCAACACCAAGTGCTCTTGGTCGAGCGCAGCCAGTTCGCCGTCCGCGAGAGCCAGTTCCTTCATCGCCGCGTGCTGGAATCGCAAGAACTCCAACCGCTGCTTGCGTTCGCGCTCGCCGTCCGCCTGCTGGCCAATGCGCGTCCGCAACGCGCGTGCTTCATGCAAGGCCGCACCAAACTCCAAGCGCAGCGGTGCGGTGCCGGCAAACGCGTCGAGGGTCTCACACTGGATTTCCGGCCGCATCAGCGCGCGCGACTCGCCTTGGCCGTGAATCTCCAACAGCATGCCGCCGAGCTCGCGCAGCGCCGACAGGGTCGCGGGCCTGCCGCCGAGCCGCACGCGGGTCCGGCCTTGGCGGTCGATGATGCGCGTCACCAGCAACAGGTCGTCGTCGACAACGCCGCCGCACGCGTCCTGCACGAACTTGCTGATCGCCGCACTGCGCGCGCCGGCGCCGAGCCGAAACTCACCGTCGACCTGCAGCTCCGTTTCGCCGTGCCGGACCAACGAGCCGGCAGCTTTTTCGCCACGTAGCAGCTTGAGAGCGGTGATCAGCAGCGACTTGCCGCCACCCGTTTCCCCGGACATGACGGTCAGACCGTCGGCCATGCGCAGCTCGGCGCGTTCGATCAGAGCAAGATTGCGGATGTGCAGTGTGTGCAGCATGAGTTTGAGACTGGACGCAGCATGCCGCGGCAAGCCGTACCGCGCCACCGACTCTATGGGCCATCGCACTCCTCCTGTCGCACACCTCCTGTGGCACACCGGGGGCAATCGCTCAAAAGACAATCGGACTGCGAGCCGATTTCCCGAACGGGCGGCCTAGTCTTCCATGGTGACCTCTACGCCCGAGCCAGACGACACGTTTGATGATGACGAGGTGCAGGGCATCCTCGACGAGTGCCTCGCGACCGACATGGCCCAATGGAGCCAGGCAGTCGAGAGCGCCTGCAGCGAACACCCCCAACACGCAGCGGAACTGCGGCTCCGGTTCGGCGCGCTGAAGTCCGCCGGTCTCGTCGGCGATTTCGAAGAGTCGACGATAGATCGCTTTCCCGCCGACAGCGGCAGCACCTTTGGTGGCTTCGAACTGCTGCGGATCCTCGGTCAAGGCGGCATGGGCGTCGTGTATCTCGCACGTCAACTCAGCACGGGCCGCGAAGTCGCGCTGAAGTTGATCCGACCGGAGTTGCTCGGCCAACGACGCGCACGGCAACGCTTCCAACGCGAAATCGAAGCGGTGTCGCAAGTCGACGACCCCGGCATCTGCACCGTCTACGAAGCCGGTGAAGTCGAGGGCACTCCATATGTGGCGATGCGCTACGTCAACGGCAGCACGCTGGTCGACGCCAACGAGTCGTTATTCGCTAGCGATGGCACCAACACCAATCAGTTCGGTTCGCAGAGCAACTACAAGAAGCGCTCGGAGAATGTACTAGCCGTCTTCGAGAAGATCGCGCGCGCACTGCATGCGGCGCACGAAGCGGGCTTTTTGCATCGCGATGTGAAGCCAGGCAACATCATGATCGACGAGCAAGGCGAACCCGTCGTGCTCGACTTCGGCTTGGCGCGGCCCGAGCAAGACACCGGCGAAGGCTTGACGGCATCGGCCGATCAGCTCGGCACGCCCGCCTACATGTCGCCCGAGCAGGTGCAGGGCAAATCCATCTCGCTCGACCGGCGCTCCGACATCTATTCGCTTGGCGTTACGATGTATGAGTGCCTCGCCGGCAGGCATCCGTTCGAAGCCCCGACGCGCGAGGTGCTCTACCAGAACATCCTCGCCGGCCAGGCGGCACAACTTGGCAGCAACGTGCCGCGCGACGTCAGCGTCATCGTGCAGACCGCGATGGCGCTATCGCCCGACCACCGCTACGACACCGCAGGCGCGTTCGCCGACGACTTGCGCCGGGCACGATTGCTCGAACCGATCCGCGCGCGGCGCCCCAGCACCTTCGAACGTGCGATGCGTTGGAGCCAACGACAGCCAGTGATTGCGGGCCTGATCGCTGCGCTGTTGCTCGTCGCAGGCGTATCCGTATGGCTAGCAATCGATGCCAACGAAAGCCGCATCGCCGCCGAGCAGCAGCGCATCGTCGCGGACCAGCAACGCATCGTCGCCGAGCAGCAAGCCGATACCCGCGGGCGCGTCAGCCGGTTCCTGGTCGATTTGTTCCGCGTTGCCGATGGCCAAACGTACCGCGGCCAAACAATCACAGCACGCGAAGTACTGGACCTGGGCTTCCGCGACATCCAAACGGGCCTCACCGAAGAGCCGGCCATTCGCTCGCAGCTGATGGTCACGATGGGCGAGGTCTACCATCACCTGGGGATCATGGATCGCTCGACCACGCTGCTTGAGCAAGCCCAGGAGCTACTGCGAAAACACGGCGGAGAACCAGAGCTCCGCGCGAGCGTCCAGCACACGCTGGCTGTCGGCGCCTACAACCGGCAAGACTACGAAGCGGCGGAGGACCACTGCCAACAAACCCTCGCGATCCTGTCGGCGGCGCGCCTGAACCAAGGCGCCATCAGGGCCGGTGTCGATGATCTGCAGGCCAAGCTCAGATCGTTTACCGGCGACTACGAGGAAGCCGAGCAATTGCTGGATCGCTGCTTTGCTATCCGCCAAAGCTTGGGTTCGAACCTCGTGAATCGAATCCGCCACCTACAGAACCTTGGCCAGCTAGCGATCGAGCGAGGAGACAACGAACTCGCGGTCAAGGAGATCGGCAGCGCGATCGACGCATACGAAGCAGGAGGCTCACCCAACTATGCGATCGCACAGCTTTGGAGCATGCTGAGCGAGGGCTATGTCGCGCTGGGCAACGTGGACAAGGCAAAGGAAGCGATCGACAAGGCCATGACGATCACGCGCGAGTCGCTAGGCGACGACCACCCCACCATGGGCCAACGCCTGAGTCGGCTCGGACAGATCGCAGCAGCCTCAGGCGACATCAAGCAAGCGATCACCTACCACACCGAAGCGCACCGCATTCTCAGCAAGTTCCTCGGCCCAGAAAGCGCCGCCGTCGCCACACAGATGTGCATGCTTGGCAGCCTGCAGATTGATGCGCGCGACTTCGGCAAAGCGAAGCAACTGCTCGAAGGAGCCCTGACGATTCGCCGCAAAGTGTTCGACAACAAGGGCGCGCCACTCGGACGCTGCCTGGTCTTCCTCGGCGAGCTCTCAGGCATGCAAGGTCAGCATGAACCCGCCATCAAGCGCTTCCGTGAGGCCTACGCCAAGCTCAGCGAGGCACTCGGCGACGAGCATCCGGACACCCAGATTGCCATTCAGTACCTGACCATGCACCTGCAGGCGACCAAATCACCGGAAGCCAAAGAGTGGCGGACCAAGATCAACAACAAGTAGCTGCTACACTATTGTCGTGACGCCCCCTGACTCCATGCACTTGGTCGCTGCCGCGCAATCCGGCGACACCGATGCCATGGAGCAACTGCTGACTCGCCACCTCGGCGGCCTGCGCGCATTCGTTCGCGCCAAGAGCAGCAACCAGATCCGCCAGCAGGAGTCGTGTTCGGACCTGGTGCAGACCGTGTGTCGCGAAGCGCTCGGCGGCATCGACAACTACGAATGGCGCGGCGAAGGCAGTTTCCGTCACTGGCTGTTTGGCGTCGCCCTCAACAAGATTCGCAACCGTGCGGACTTCTACGCCGCCGAACGGCGCAACCCCGATCGCGAAGAACGCAACGTCGACCAGCTTCGTGATGCCTACGCCACGATATGTGGCCCAAGCCAGCATGCCATCGCCGGCGAAGCGATCGCCAGCTTTGAGGCCGCACTCGACGAACTGACGCCCGATCACCGCGAAGTGATCCTGATGGCGCGCATGGTCGGCATGAGTCATGCCGAGATCGCCGAGCAGCTTGGCATCGAGTTGGTCACCGTGCGCACCCGCCTGGCGCGAGCACTGTCCAAGCTCGCCAAGGTCATGACTCGGGGCGGAACCCCCGATCGCTAGCCGAATCGCGCGCTAGATTTTTTTAGCGAATCACGGGAACGACCAGACCGTCAAGCTCCTTAGAGCCAGAGAGACCTTCCCAACCGGACTCCCAAGCATGCGCGAGATACAAGTCATCTGCAGGAAATGCCGCAACGAGCAAACGGCTACCAGAGGCGCGAGAGGCGCATCGATCCGCTGCCTCAAGTGCTCAGAAGAGATCCCGGTGCCCGCTAGCGACCAATGCGGCGAGTGCGGCGACACGATCACGCCTGGCCAAGACGTGTGCGACCCGTGCGACCGCGAGGCCAGGCGGGCAGCCACCGAGATGAAGTCGATTGGTAACCGGATCAAGACCGCCGCTTCGGGGCTCGCGCTGGGCGGCATCGGCCTCTGGATCGGCTACACAGGCACATGGAGTGCCTTGGCAACCGGCGTCCAGGACTTCCGCCTTCCTCGAAGGTCGAGCAGCAGAGTCCACGAACTCATCACCCGAGAGGACAGCCCCTTCTGGTTCTGGGTGCCGCTCGGCGTCTCTTCGCTGGTGTGCGTGCTCATGGTGCTCTTTGCCGTAGTCATTGTGGTCGGTGGAGTGCTTGGCAAGACCCGATCCAGAATGAGCGTGGGCCGATCACGGCGACGATTCGGTCGGCTACCCACGCTTCGCAAGTCCTCTAAGCGGTAGCTGCGCCGCTCGCGGATTGCTTGCGAGAGACGAGAACGTCAACGCGGGCGCCCTGCTTGGAGCTTGTGAACACCCCGAGCACGTATGACCCTTGCGGCGATCGGCACGTAGTCGCTGCCGCCGAAGGTTGACCGAAGCCTGCGGCGGCACCGACTCATGCGAATCTGTTCCAGGTCGCCGCGCACAGCATCCGTTTCAGGCAACAACGGATACGGCATGCAGGATGCGCGACTCGGTGCGCTGCCGAAGCCATCGACAACGCGGACATCAAAACCGCCCCAACGGGCCCAGACCTGGATACACTCCGTCGGTCCCGAAAGCGCCCGCCCCCCACTCCACCACATGGTCCTATCCCGCTTCGCAGCCTTCGCGCTGCTCGCTACCGCTGTCTCTGCACAGGCAATTCCGGAAGAGAGCAGCAGCCACTTCGTCTCCATCGACTCAGGCGTCGTGAGCAATACCTCGTCATCGCCCGCGATGATCGGTATTCCACAAGTCGTCTTCTCCAAGGTCGTGTCGGTGCCGGGCTCTGCCTGGCTACGACTTGAGTATCAAGGCGTCTTGCTCTCGGGCAGTCCTGACCGCGGTCAAGACGGCTCGTTCTTGCGGATCACGTCACTGCTCGACGGCGCCGTGCAAACCCAGCACCTGCGCCACGTCGGCGAGTGGAACGACACGTCGGCCTACTTCAATGGCGACTCGGTCTTGGTCGAACTGCTCGCCCACCAAGGCACCGGCGACAACCGCCTGATGATTCGCAACGCGATCGCCGGACCGTTTGCGCCGCTTGGCGTCGATACGATCTGCGGCCCGACCGACGACCGCACCCGCAGCACCGATCCTCGCGTCGCGCGCAGCCAACCCACCTCGTGCACGGTGTGGATGATCAACGACTGCAACCACTGCTTCCTGACCGCCGGCCACTGCGCAGCGCTCAACATGCAGATCGTCGAGTTCAACGTGCCGCTGTCGACGGCGAGCGGCTCGATCCAACACCCACCCCCACAAGATCAATACGCGATCGACGCCTCGTCGATGCAACACAACGGTGGCCAAGGAGTCGGCAACGACTGGGGCTACTTCGGTGCGTTCGCCAACTCGACGACGGGACTGACCCCGCATGAATCGAACGGCATGCAAGCGTTTGACCTGACGCCGCCACCGGCCGTCAGCGGCCAGAACATCCGCATCACCGGCTTCGGCTCGACGTCTTCGCCGGTATCGCCTACCTGGCACCTGGCGCAGAAGACGCACGCTGGCCCATACTTCAGCAACAGCGGCACGACGGTCCGCTACACGACCGACACGACCGGCGGCAACTCCGGTTCGCCGATCATTCTCGACGGCACCAACCAGGCAATCGGCATCCACACGCACGGCGGCTGCTCGTCGACCGGCGGCGCCAACAACGGCACCGGCAGCACGCTGGCCGGGTTGCAGAATGCGCTGGCCAACCCGCTGGGTATCTGTGATTGCCCGCAGCTTGAGTTCGCGTTCCCGAACGGACTGCCGAGCTCGTTCGACCCGAATGGTAGCACGACGATTCGCATCACGACGTCGGGCCCGATCGGCCTCGTCGCCGGCTCGGTTCGCCTGCATTACTCGACTGGCGGCGCGTTCCAGCAGATCACGCCAACGACGATCAACGCCAACACGTTTGACGCGACCATCCCGGCAACGACCTGCGGCAGCAACGTGATGTTCTACGTCAGCGCCCAAGGCCTCGACACCAACACCTATACGAGCCCGGAAAATGCTCCGAGCGAGTCCTACAGCGCCTTGTCGGCCGCCGCGCTCATCGTGGTGCGCAACCACAACTTCAACACGGCACCAGCTGGCTGGAGCGTTGCCAACACGGCGCTCTCGACGGGTGCCTGGACCCGCGGTGCACCAGTGGACTCGCGCGGACCACAAACGGACTTCGACGGCAGCGGTCAATGCTGGGTCACCGGCAACACCAACAACCAGGACGTCGATGGCGGCCCGACGGTGCTGACGACGGACGTCGTCGATCTATCGACCTCGACCGACCCGATCGCGTCCTACGCGATCTGGTTCGACTCGTTCAATGGCGTCGTCGACACTATGACGATCAGCGCGTCGAACGACGGCGGCAGCAACTGGACGACGATCGAAACCGTCTCCAACACTTCGGGGTGGCAGCATCGCACGCTGCACATCAGCACTGTGTTCTCGACGCCGGACCAGTTCGTGCTGCGATACACCGTCGCCGACCAACCGAATGACTCGGTAACCGAAGCTGCAATCGACGCATTCCGCATCGAGGACGCCGATTGCGTGCTCGCATCGTGGAACACGTATGGCACGGGCTGCTCCAATGGCACCAGTGCTCCCGACCTGCAACTGCTGGCGCTACCCAGCCTGGGCGGCAACCTGGTCATCCGCACGGACGGCCTCACCGGCGGTCCATCGGCAATGATCGTAGGCCTTGCCAGTGCGAACTCGCCGCTGACGCAGGCACTATTCGCCCCTGGCTGCACGCTGCTCGCGCGTCCGGACGTCGTCGAACCGATGATGACGCTCGGCTCGCTAGCGATCTACACGTTGGCGGTCCCGAACGACCCAACGCTGGCTGGCCTGCCGGTTCACCTGCAGGCAATCGAG
>CAXBFC010000028.1:0-30053 GCA_963974725.1 uncultured bacterium
AGATGCGCGACCATCATGTGCCACAAGTCGGCACCGGTTGCGGCCGGTTGCTCCTTCAGGACTGACTTGGTGTGAACGACGAGCTCGGCCAGCTTCTTGATGCCGTGGACTTCGAGTTGCGCCACCAGGGTTGGGGTGGACGCTGCGAATAGCAGGGTGATGCCGAACAGGGTGCTTGCGAAAAGGGACAGGAGCTGGCTGTGCATGCAAGTAGTGGCATGCGCCGGTGTACTTCGGGCAGCTTTTTCTTGGAGATCGCGCGGCCGCTGCCAGTAGAAGCGATGCTTGCATCAAGGACGGCGCAACTTCCGAGCGGCGTGGCTCAGCCTGTTCACCACGGCGATGGGCCTGATGGCGTTCTTGCCAGTACTCGCGCTCTACATCGAAGAAGAGTTCGAGATCGCCGACCCCCAGCAGGTCGCGATGTGGGCCGCACTGATTTTTGGTGCCGGGCCGTTTACGGCAGCCTGCATGGGGCCGATCTGGGGGGCGCTGGGGGATCGCTTCGGCAAGAAGCGCATGGCTGTGCGCGCGAATATCGCCATCGCGGTGACCACGGCCTGCATGCCGCTGGCTCCGTCGCCGCTGTGGCTGCTGGCGATCCGCGTGGTGCAAGGCATGTTTGCTGGCTATGTCGCGCCGGTCATGGCGTTGGGCACCGGCAAGTTGCCGCGCTATGTGCACGGGCGCATCATCGCGCGCCTGCAGACGGCGATGGCGCTAGGCACGCTGCTGGGACCGTTGCTGGGGGCTGAAATCACCGGGTTGTTTGGTCGCAGCGCGTTGTTCTGGGTCGCGAGTTCGTTCTCGCTGCTATCGGGGATCTGGCTGCACGTGCGCGCCGTGGACCTGCCTCCGTTGCCGGCTGCCCGGCTCCATTCGTTCTTTGGTGGCTTCTGGTTAGCTTGCAAGAGCATGCTGGGCAATCGGGTCTTGGCGATCCTGCTGCTGATGATGATGGTGTTGCGGCTCGGCCAGCATGTCTTCGAACCGATGGTGTCGCTGTTCGTGCGCGAACTGGGGCCGCAGAGCGTGCTGTTGGCGGTCAGTGCCTCCGAAAGCCTGGCCATCGATCGCACCATCGCCCTCGCGTTCGGCGTGCTGGCGATTGCGCAGTGGTTCTGCACGCCAATCTGGGGACGCATGGCCGACCGGCATGGGCCGTTGCGCTGCTTGATTGTGCTCAGCTTCTCTCTGGCCGTAGTGCAGTCGCTCACGGCCCTGGTGGCCAATATCGATCAGTTCTTGCTGATGCGCTGCGCGTGCGCCTGCGCGATGGCCGGGTCGATGACGTTGGCATTCGCGGCGATGAGTAAGCGGGTTCCCGACGAGCACCGCACCCTCGCGTTCGCCCTGGTGCAAAGCTGCATCCAGTTCGGGCTCGCCCTGGGACCTCTGCTCGGCGCGTTCGTCGTGCAGGGCGACGCTCCCGGCGAGGATCCAGACTTCCGCTTTGCCTTCCTCGTCGGGGGACTGTTGTGTGGCGCGGCCGGATTGGGGATGTTGTTGTTGCGCCGGGTCGAGCGTCGTCCCGCCAGCTGAAAGAACCCACATGTGCTCGCTGATCGTGTTACGTGGTTTGTCGGCCGATCACCCGTTGATCATCGCCGCCAATCGAGACGAACAAACCGGCCGCAAGGCGGCGCCACCAGGAATCTGGGAAGGCGAACGTCGGCGCATCCTGTCGCCGCGGGATCGCGTTGCGGGTGGTACGTGGCTGGGCGTCAATGACCTCGGCCACTTTGCCGGATTGACCAATGTGTTCGGCGAAGCACCAGTTGTCGGCGCGCCTTCGCGCGGCCACTTGCCGCACCTGGCGCTCGACCACGACGACGTTGCATCCGGCGTGCAAGCTGTGCTCGCAACGGTTCGCAAGAACCGGCACTCAGGGTTTCAGTTGGTCGTCGCCGATCGCGATCGCGTGGTGGTCATCCGCAACGCGAATGGCCAGGTCAGCTGCGACGATTGGCATGGCCCGGTGTTGTCGCTAACCAACGAACATGCCGCCGGCGATTGGTCGCCGCGCCATCTCGATCCGGCCTTGGCTGGCGGGATGTCAATTGACGATCGCTTGCAAGCGTTGGCGACGGCCGTCCGTGACCGTGGTGGCAATGACTACCACACTGTCTGCAAGCACGGCCAAGACTACGCCACGGTTTCGAGCTCGCTGGTCGCCGTGCCACGCGGCGACTTGGGCGGTCTGATCTGGCGTTACGCTCCGGGGCCGCCAGACGTGACGAGCTACCGCAACTACAGCAACCTCGCCGCGCGATTGTTGCCAGATTCCTAGCGGCCAGATTTACAGCGGCCAGACCTACAGCGGCCCAGCATCGCAGCGCCCCAGCATCGCAGCGGCCTGCGGGCGACCATCCACCGGAACCGGGCTACTTGCCGCCCGGCTTCTTGTCGAGTTCCGCCAGGTTGGCGCGCGCGTTGACCTGCGATTCTTCGGCAAACTTACGCTGCTGCTCGCTGATCGTTTTGTCGGCGAGCGTGGCCGTGGCTAGCTGCAGCGCCTTCTCATACATCGTGCGCGCCTTCGCCAGGTTCTTTGGCGTTGCCAGGTGGTAGTGCAGGACCACCGCGGCGTCGTTCCACAGTTGTGACGACGTCGGCTCCTTCTCGATCGCGTGTTGGTAGGAGGAGTAGGCGCTCGCGAACTGCTTGGTTTCGCGGCACAAGAACGCGTGGTTGTTCCAAGCGTCGGCCGAATCCTTCAGGCACGCGATGACGTGGTTCAGGTCGCGACTGTTTGCGATGCGCTTTTCGTTGAACGCTCGGTTGCCGAGGTAGAGCACCATCTCGGCAATCTGCTCGCGGTCGGCGGCCGAGACCGCGCGCAAGACGTCGGCAAACGCAGGGGCGCTGGCGCGCGCATAGGTTGCCGCATGCTGCTCGGCGTCGTCGTAGTCCTTCAGGTAGTAGGCGGCGAGGAAGGCGTAGTAGTGCGCGTTCTTGGCCTTGGGGTCGCCCTGGATGGCGAGTCGGAACGACTTGCGAGCGGCCTCGAACTGCAGACCATCGAGCAGGGCGCGCCCCTCGTGGAAGTTCAGCGTCGCGATCTTCTTTGCGCGGGGCGCCTTGGGCAGGGTCGACGACGTTTCGAACCTTGCCCGGAGGCCCTGGTAGAACGCGAGCCGCTGCGCTGGCGTCATGCCCGCGGTCAGCAAGCCGTGATCGACCGCGACATCGGGGTCAATCGCCAATGCGTTGTGCAGGTGCTGCTTGGCTTCGGCTGCCTTGCCATCGATCGATGCCAACTGGCTCAGCGCCACGTGGGGGTGGGCGCGCGTCGGGTCCAACTCGGCAGCCTTCTCAAACGCCTGCTTGGCGCGAACTCGTTCGCGGTGCAGCTCGGCGACCTGTTCACTCTGTTCGCGACCGGTCGCGTCGCTCGTTTCATACTTCTGAAGCAGGCGCCGGAACTTGTCCGTGGCGATACGACCGAGCAGCACGTGAGCGCCGGGGCGCTTGGGGTGTCGGGTGACGGCTTCTTCTGCCTGGCGAACTGCCTCGTCCCAATCGCCCAGCAGGTAGCGCGCTTGGGCGAGCAGTAGCCGGCAGTCTTCGTGGTCCGGGTGGGCTCTTAGCACGCCCTCGGCGATCTCCGCGGCATCGGCCCAGAGGACTTCCGGGTTCATCATGTCCGCGGCGCGCTCGGTCTGTAGCAGCAGCGTGCGGGCGAGCATGGCCGAGATTTCGATGTCGCCGTCGAAGCGCTTGCGGGCGGCGTCAAGCAAGTCGATCGCTTCGCCGAAGCGACCGCTGCGGCCGAGACAGCGGCCGGCCGCGAGCACCCAGTCCAAACGAGTCGGGGCCGACTTCGACAATTTGAGGAACGCGTCGGCTGCGACCGCGTAGCGGCCTTCGTTCTCGGCTTTGAAGGCGGTCGCGCGCAGCGCGTTTTGTTCCTGCTGCGTTACGACAACGGGCTCTTGTGGGGCCGTTGCCGTCGGGGTGGGGGACGCCGCGGTGGCAGCTGGCGGTGCGGCGACCGGCGGCGTCTCCCCACGCTGCGCCGGCAGAGCGGCCAACAGCGCCAGGGGCAGGAACAAACGCGAGGCGAGTTGCATACCTACTTGCCTTGCAACAGCTGTTCCGCGGAGCGCAGATGTCGACGGGCTCCGGGGCGACGCTTACCGGGAAAGTAGTCCTGGCTCTTGGTTGCGGCTGCCTTGGCGGCTTGGCCATCCTTTGAGTGCTTGATGTGCCACAGCGCGAGGTTCTCGTAGCTGTCGCCAACGGCTTCCTCGAGTTGTTGCTTCTCGTTCTCATCGCTTGGCGGTGATTCCTCAAGCATGCGCTCGCCATCGGCGATCGCAGAATCGAGCAAGGCCTTGACCTGGTCCCAGTCGCGATTGAGGTGGTAGATCGCGATCAGCGCGAGGTCGTTGCGCAGGCGCACGTTCTTGCCGTCGAGCTGCACGGCGCGTCCGTACGCGCGGTAGCTCTGCTCGTACATCTCTTGCGCTTCTTTGACCTTGCCGTCGCGCTCGATCGCGTTGCCGTAGTCGCGTGCAAACAGACCCGAGTTGTTCTGCAAGTCGATGTCGCTGAGCGCCGCTTGGGCGGCCGCGCGGCTGATCGACTCGCACTTCATCAGGTTGTTCTTCTTGCGGTAGCTGTCGACCAAGAACAGGATGCCACGCTTGGTGGTTTCGGTGAGGCCCAGATCCTGGTTGATCAAGTCGGGACGCAGGGTTGCGGCCTTGATCAGCAGGTTCTCTGCCAGGTCGTAGTCCTTGGTCGCGTAGGCGATGTTGCCCTGCTTGCCAACGCACATCGCGATCCACTGCTCGCAGCTGTCCTTGTAGCCGGCATTCTTGGTCATCGACTTGGTGAAGCTCGCGATCGCTTGGTCGAGTGTCTTCATCGCTTCGTCGGTCTTGCCGCCTTGGCGTTGATCTCCGGCGTAGTAGAACTGCGCCTTGCCGAGGTACCAGACGGTGCCTGCATCGTCACGCTTGGCAAGCGATCGCCAGTGGCAGTTGCTTTTGCGCTGCTGCCGTGTTGACGAGCAAATCGAGCATCGCGAAGTCGGCCGGCGCGCGTTCGCTGGCGCGAACGTAGACGTTGGTCGCTTCGGCGGGTGCTTCGGCCCACTGTTCGGTCGTCGACCAGAGCTTCAGTAGCTCGGGCGTCAACTTACCCTTCTGCTCAAGCCAACGCATCGACGTGCGCGCCGAGGTCAGCAGACCCTGGTCGTTGTTGCCGTTGTTCTTTGCTTGGGAGTAGGCGCGTGAGGCCGCACTGGCGCGCAACGTGTGGGCTGCGAGCGTTTGCTCGTCGGTGCCGCCGCCCTTCGACTGCATGTGCAGCAGCAGTGACGTAATCGTCTCCGCAGCCTGCTGCGGTTCGTTGATGTCGTACTGCGTCTGGGCCAGCATCTGGCGCGGCTCGATCGGTTCCGGGTCGAGCTCGACGGCCTTCTTGAAGGCGCTCATCGCGTCTTGGTAGAACGCCGCGGTGCCCTGGCGGCCACTGTCGCGCGCTTGGTTGGCGAGCCGCCACGTCATCGTGCCCAGCACGACGCGGTAGGGAGCGTAGTCCTTGCAGTCCTTGGCGAGCTTGTCGAGCACGGTCAGAGCTCCGTCGTAGTCCTCGTTGGCGGCGTGCTGCTCGATTTGAGGCATCGCCTTCTTGAGGGCTTCGGCCGCGCTGCCTTGCTGTGCCGGGGTGCTGCTGTTGGCGCTGGCGTTGGACGAACCCGAGTTGCTGCCCGAAGCCGTGCCACGTGCCGTCGAGCCGAGCGCGTTGTCGCCCTTGGTGCGCAGCATCGCCGCCGCTTCGCGACGTTGGTAGGGGTAGAACTTGACTGCCTCTTCGCAGAAGCGCTGGTAGTCCTCAAACGGCGCCTTCTTGTGCGTGCGCAGCAAGACGGCGATGTTTTGCCAGGCGTCTCCGACGGCTTCTTCGAGCAGGTGACGATCCCGTTGGGCGACGTCTTCGGGCATCTCGGCGAGTTGCGCGGTGCCGATCTCAATGGCGCGTTCGCACAGTTGGCGCGCGTTGTCGAGGTCGCGGTTGAGGTAGTAGATCAACATCAAGCCGCAGTCGTTGACGATACGCGCATCGGTCGGCGACAGTTCGACGGCCTTGACGTAGTGCTGGTAGCTGCGCTCCCAGAGTTCCTTGGCGGCCGGTTCGTCGCCAAGCGATGCGAGTTTGACGCCGAGGTCGCGCGCCGCCAGTCCGGCGTTGTTGTAGACAAAGCCCCACTGGTCAGGGAAGCGGTCGACGATCGCTTCGTTGAAGGACAGCGTGCGTTCGAGTGCCTTTTCCGGGCTCTCGGTCAGTGCCTGATGGATCGCAAAGGCAGCACCGGTGAAGTGGTTGCCATAGGTATCGACCAACTGCGGTTTGCCATCGACATACTCGGTGGCCTTCGGCGACGTTTCGCCGGCACTCAGCAGATGCTTCTCGGCGTTCTTGAGATCGCCGTTGTCGGCAGCACAGCGCGCCATCGACAGGTCGCACAGCGCTTGCCATTGGTTGATCGTGCCGCGGTGTTTCGGCGTCAGCGCCAGATACTCGGCGAACACGTCGCGTGACTTCTGGTAGATCGCGATTGCTCCTTGGAAGTTGCCTTCGCGGCGCAGGCGGTTGGCGCGCGCGTAGATGGCGCGTCCTTGGTACCAGCGCAGCACCGTCGCATTCGGCTTCTCGCGCACGAACCGGCGGTAGCCGCCGACCAGCGCGTCTTCCTGGCCGAGGTCACACATCCAGTTGATGTAGGCATCGTGGATGGCGGTCTCGGTGGGGTTGTTGATGACGCCACGCTCGTAGGTGCGAATCGCTTCCCCATTCTGGCCGAGCCAGCGCTGGATGATCGCCAACTGGTTCGTGCAGTGCGCCGGGTAATCGCCCTGTGCTTCGGCGTAGCCGGCGACGGCGACGCTGGCCAGCGTGCGCGTGCGCGGTTCCGGTGGCACGATGCCGTTCATGTCGGCCTTGCCATTCTGCATCTCAGGTTGGCGTTCTGCGACGAACAGGCGGTAGTCGCAGTCGGCACCAATCAGGCGCGCCAACGCGTATTCCTTGGCGTTGTCGAGTCCCTGCTTCTTTTGGAACCCGTCCGCCGCGCGGATCGCGGCTTGGCTGCCCTTGGCCCATTCCTGCAAGTCATGGTGGGTCTCCGCGAGCAGGCGCCACTCGCGGGCGTAGGGCTCGTTCTCGGCGTCCTGGAGCGCGGTTTCGAAGTTGCGCGTCGCATCCAGCAGGTGCAGCTTCTTGCCTGCAAAGCCTGGGTTGCGCGACATCGCCAGCGAACTCTCGGCCAACAGTAGCCGTGCTTCGCGCAGCTGAGGATTCTGCTTGAGCAGAGCCTCGGCCAAGTCGGCGGTGCGGTCTGGTGTCGTGGCCAACAGAGTGCGCGCGTCGGCAATCTGTTCGGCTTCACTGGTGGTTGGGGGAAGGGTGCTGGCACAGGCTGCCAGAACGGCACAAGTCACCAGCGAACTGGCAATCCACAGAAGGGTCGTAGGCTTCATGAGTCGGGTCACCCGAGGGACGGGTCGGGGTAGCTCGGACGGTGTGCGCGAGAGGGATATTGCGACCATGGCCATTCTTGCGTCATTCGGCCCGCAGCGGAAGGGGCGATCCGGGCGGAATGGTGGCCCGGTCGGGGTCAAGCGGTGGTCCTGATTGGCCGATAGCACCGAATACAGGATCTCAACACCCCCGTTCTCCCCCCGTGACGCACCCGACAATTACTGCCGGGGCGACGTTGGACCGCGCCAACGTGACTGCCCTGGTCACCGACCTGGACCGCGCCCTGCGCGGCAAGCCAGAGCGGGTCTACGTCGACCTGGAGGCTGTGGAGAGCTTCGACTCGGCCGGACTGGGTGGGGTCGTCGCCGGGATGCGCAAGGCGAAGGGCGCTGGCTGCGAAGTCAAACTGCGCGGGGTCAGCCAGTTGATGCTCGATTATTTCTCGCTGGTTTCGATCGAGCGACTGGTCGGCAAGGACGTGGTGGAGCCAAAGCCGGACCCGGTGACGCGTCTCGGCGCGATGGTCGAACCGATGCTCGACGGTGCCGCGGCCGTGCTGGCAACGACGCTCGAAGCAGCCCGCGAGATCTTCGTCGGCCCGTTCCGTCGTCGTTTTCTGCGCATGGATCGCACCGCGCTCGAAGTCGACCACTGCGCTGCGGGGGCGCTGCCGATCATCGCGTTGATCGCCTTCTTGCTTGGCTTGATTCTAGCGATGCAGGCGTATGTGCAGTTGCGGGTCTGGGGTGCGGAGATCTATATCGCCGACATGGTTGGGGTTTCGGTGCTCGCCGAGATCGGGCCGCTGATGACGGCGATCGTGCTGGCGGCGCGATCGGGTTCGCGCAATGCCGCCCAGCTTGGATCGATGGTCGTCAGTGAGGAAATCGCGGCGATCGAACAGATGGGCATCCGCACGATCTCGTTCCTGGTCGCGCCGAAGGTTGTGGCCTGCGCGTTTGCCTCGGTTGCGTTGAGCGTCGTCTTTGACGTCGTCGGCATGTGTGGCGGCGCGCTGTTCGCGTGGTCGGTCGCCGGCATCGAATTGGACGCGTTCGGGCAGCAGCTACAAAACGCGTTGCACCTGTCGGACTTCGTCGTGGCCTTGGCCAAGGCGATGACGTTTGGCGCCGCCGTTGGCGTGGTCGGGTGTGCGCTGGGCTTGCGGGTCAAGGACGGCAGTGAAGGAGTCGGTCGTGCGACGACCAACGCCGTCGTGCTCGGCATCTTCTTGGTCATCGTCATCGATGCACTGTTCGTGACCACTCAGAGGATGCTGACATGATGGACCTCGCTGAGTTCGAAGCGGCCCCGCGTCGCCGCACCGAGGATTTGGTGCGAGCCGTCGCCTTGACGACGAGTTTTGGCGATCGCATCGTCTTGGATGGTGTCGACCTGGCGATCCGTCGCGGCGAGGTGTTCGTCATCATGGGGCCATCGGGCTGCGGCAAGACGACGCTGCTGCGCAACCTGTCGGGGTTGTTGGCTCCCGACTTGGGGGCGGTCAGCGTCTCCGGTCACGACCTCTATTCGGCGCCGCCGCAGTTGCTGCATCACATGCGTCTGCGCACCGGCCTGTCGTTTCAAGGCGGCGCGTTGCTCGGCAGCCTGACCGTGCTTGAGAACGTTGCCTTGCCGCTGCGCGAGAACACGGACCTAAGCGAAGCCGTCATCATTGAGACGGCCCGCATGAAGCTCGACATGGTCGGGTTGCTGCACGCGGCCCAACTGCAACCCAGCTCGCTGTCTGGCGGCATGAAGAAGCGGGCCGCGATTGCGCGCGCGATCGCACTCGATCCGGACATCGTCTACTTCGACGAACCGTCGGCTGGTCTCGACCCGATCACCGCCGCAGAGATCGACAATGTGATCGTCAAACTCAACAAGGTCTTCGGCATCACGATGGTCGTGGTGACCCACGACCTGCCGTCGGCTCATCAGATTGCCGACCGCATTGTAGTCCTGCTGGATGGACGCGTGGCCGCACTTGGCCCACGTGACGACGTCTGGCACGATCCGAATCCACGGCTGCGGGACTTCATCGAACGGCGCCTGCCGGTCGAGGACAGCAACAGCCTTGACGTCATTCGTCACATAGAGATCTGAGGCATGCGCAACACCAGACGATTCCGATTGGGGCTATTTGTGCTGGGCACGGGGGTCATGTTCGTGGCCTTGCTCGTGTTCATCATGCAGCGCAGCTTCAACCACGAGCGCGCCACCTACTACATCATGTTCTCCGAGAACGTGAAGGGCATGGTGATCGGCTCGAAGGTCAACTTCCAGGGCGTGCCTATTGGCGTCGTCAAAGACATGCGCTTCCAAGATGGCAACACCTTGGTGGAGCTCAGTGTCGATCCGTCGCGCGCCAACATCCAGGATGTGACGCGGGCGCGCATGGACCGTCTGCTGGTGACGGGGCAAGTGTCGGTCGAACTGGAGGGCTACGCCGCCGAGGGCAAGTCGTTGCCAGCGGATTCGTTCATCGAGCCCAAAGAAGACCCGATGAACTCGTTGAAGGCGAGTCTGCCCGAAGTGGTCCTGCAGGCAGCGTCCGTTTTGCAGCGCTTGGATGACCTGCTGGTGCGCGCGGACGCCGTGCTCTCCGACGACAATCAGGGCAAGGTCGCCGCGATCTTGGCGCACGCCGAGCGAGCTGCCCGCCACCTGGCTGACGACGCGATGCCGCAAGTGGGCGCGTTGCTCGCCGACGCGCGCCGCACCATGCAGGCTGCCGAAGGCACCGCCAACGCGGCTACTGGTTCGGCCGAAGCGATGACTGCCACCCTGGCAACCGTCGAGCGACTGGAAGCCGACCTGCACGGCCTGCTGCGCGAATCGACCGCGATCGTCACCGGAGTCCGCGGTCCCGCGTTGGCGACGATCACGGGCTTTCGTTCGACGCTGGATGACCTACGAGGCTTGTTGCGTCAGTTGAAACTTGCTCCCGACAGCTTGCTGTTTGGCGTCAATCATCCGGCGGCGCCGGCAGGAGGAAGATGATGAAGTATTTGCCATGGTTCGGATTTGCGCTGCTTGCTGCCTGCGGCAGTGTCGATGTGCCGGTTGAGCGCTACTACCGGCTGCAGCCGAGCCAAGCGGACACGCCCGATCCGATGCGTGCAGGCACGCTGCGCGTCTACGATCTGCAGTTGGGCACCGCGCTCGATTCCGATCGATTGTTGTTTCAGTCGGGCGTCAGCCTCGAACCGCGGCAACTGGCGCGCTGGGTGGCGCCACTTGACCGCATGGTTACCGACGCCATGGTGCTCGGCTTGTCGCGCGCGCGCGTTTGCGAACTGGTCAAGGGCAGCGCCGATGCCGGCACCGAAACCTGGTCGTTGCACGGCCGCATCATCGACTTTGTCGAAGCGCAAACGGACCAAGGATCGGTGGCGCGGGTGGCGCTCGAGTTGTGGTTGGAGCACGACGGCCAGTTGGTGTTCCACGAGGAATTCGTGCGCGTTGAGCCACTATCAGAGTCGGGGCCGGATGCGGCGGTGGTCGCCTTGTCGCGCGGCCTGAATCAGGTTGTCGAAGGCGTCGTCGCGCAGATGCGATCGCTCGAACTCTTCGCCACCGCACACAAACAACAACAAGCCGCGTTGCTGGCTCAGCCACCGCGCTAACTGAGAAACAAGATGCCGTTGCACAGCATGATTCGATGGGGCGCGGCAGCGCTTCTCTTGACGTTTTCGGTGGCCGCGCAGTCACCAGTCGTTGATCCAGCGGTTGGCCCAGTAGTTGGTACTGCCGAGCTCGGCGGCAAGACTGGCCCAGCCCACTGGCGCAAGTGGGTGCGCGGAGCGCCGATCGAGGTTGGCTCCGAGACGGCACCGGTTTGCACCGTTTGGGCCTTCTATTCGCAGTTGCCACACTTGCTGCAGGCCGATGCGGATTATCTGTCGCAGTTGCAGGATCGCTATCGGGAGCGCGGCGTACGCATCGTCGCTTCGGTTCAGGACGAGCAGCAGCCGGGCATCAGGCGCTGGCTCACGTGTTCGGTGGTCGTCGATGACGACGTGCGAACCGAGCGCAGTTGGCTCACGGTGAATCGTGAGTTCCGACAGAACGTCATGGTGCAAGCCAAGGACGGCACGGTCACGTTTATCGGCCGGCCCGGAGCGGGCCTCGCCGATGCGATCGAGCATGTGCTCGATGGCCAATTCGACTTGGTCGCAGCGGCTCGCGCGGCAGGCACGCGCGTGCAACTTCCTGATGGGTTCGATGACGCCGTCGGACCGGCGACGGTCGCGGCGCTACAACCGATGGTCGCGGCCGCGCCCCGCGATGGCTTGCTCAGTGGTTTGCTCTACTTGACGCTGGCGACCAAGTCGAATGACCAGGCCGCAGCCAAACAGTGGTTGCTGCAAGCGACCAATCAACTGTCCGACGACGCGCGGCCACTGGCGGTGTTCGCCGACCTAGTCTTGCGTGGGGACTCGCGCCGCGCTTCGGTGTTGCAGGCGTTGCGCGGACCACTGGCCAAGGCAGCGAAACTCACCAAGACCGACCCTGTGGTGCAGCTGGCGTATCTGCGCGCGCTGATTCTGTCGGGCGATGGTCGCGAAGCCGGTCGTCAGGCGATGCGCAGTCGCAAGCTCGTCATGCAGACGGCGGAGGGTTGCCTCGACTACGCGATGCTGTTGGCGCGGGACGAGAATCCGCAGATCCACGGCGATCTCGCGACGCAGGCTCTCGATCAGGCGGAGCAGCTGGGGGCCGATCCGCGGCTGCTGGCGGCCGGGCGATATATTGTCGCGTTGCGTTGCAAGGATGACGAGAAGGCTGCCAAGGGCGTCCTGACGGTCTACTTGAAGGACCAGGGGTTGCGCATCGGCATCAACAACGACAGTTGGTACTTGATGACCCAGCTGCCAACGATGGGGCGGTACGACTGGTTTGCCGTCGGCCTGGTCGAACGCATGCTCGAGGAGCGGGACGCGATGGAGTACTTCGAGTTCGACACCGCCGCGCTCGCGATGTTCTTGGTCGGCCGGATCGCGGACGCGGTCGAGCTGCAGGAACTGGCCATCGAGAAGGGTGGCAAGGGCATGGCCGAATACCAGGAGCGGTTGGCGCGCTACAAAGCGCATCTGTCACCAGCGCCGAGGTAGGGAAGCCAGCGCATCACTTGGGTGTTGGTGGCGCAAACCACGATGCGTTCGGCTCGAGAACGGCACTGAAAGCACTCTGCTTCGGCCTGAGGCGGTCCGTCGGCACCCGCCGGGGCTAGCAACAACCAAGTGTCCAGTTGGGTAGGGGAGTCCAGCCTCTAGCGGGATCCCCGATCGAATGGGCGAGGTGCGAGTCGCCTGGCCTGCTAACCTGTGGTGCCAAGGGGCTTCCATGGGCTGGTCCGGCGCGCCGCAGGCGTCCGCCGGGTCGTTTGGGGATGGCCCGGGGGGTCCCTTGATGGTTGCCCCCGAACATCTAGCCATCTCTGCTCTTGCGTTTGCCGCTCGCGTGGCTATCTTGTTCGCCCCTTCCGAACCCCGAAGCCCACCATGTCCAGAGTTTGTGCAGTTAGCGGTCGTCGCACCCGAGTTGGTAACAAGGTCAAGCGCCGCGGTCTGGCCAAGAAGGACGGCGGCGTTGGCCGTCGCGTTACCGGTCGCAGCAAGCGTAAGTTCAAGCCGAACTTGCAGCCAGTTCGCATCATGACGCCGGATGGCACCGTGATGAACCTGAAGCTTTGCACCAAGGTCATCAAGCGCGGCGTGATCACCCTCAAGAAGGGCGACAAGACCGTTTCGTTCCCGCTGATGAAGGCCGTTCGTGGCCGCAACAGCGCCTTCGCGAAAGCCCAAAAGGCGTAAGTCAAGCGAGCCAGTCAGGTTGGCGGGCAGTCAGGTTGGCGGGCCAGTCAAGTTGGCGGGCCAGTCAAGTTGGTCGGCAGTCAAGTGGGCCTGCCGAACAGGCCCTGGCGCAAGCCAAGCATACTTAGTCGCCGCCGCGCGAAGCCCGCAAGGGTCACTGCGGTGCGCCAAACCCGGTAGAATCCTCTCCCGGCCGAGAAGGGGACCGCAAGATGAGCGAGACTCCACCCGATCTGACGGAAGCCGAGCAGACCCTGCGCGCCGTCAGCGATGTATCCCTGCGGTTGATGGCTGGGACCGTGTCCAAGGCCAAGATGGAGCAGCTTCGGCGCACCGTCGAGCAGAGCACCGCCGAGTTCCCGTGGCAGGTCGTCACCCAGACCGTGCTCGCTGAAGACGTGGACCAGCAGCGTTTGGTGCAGCAAGGCCTGGCCGCGCACCGTGATTGGATCTTGCGTGGCGGGCGAACGGCCAAGGGGCCGTCGATAACCCACCGTACCAAGGGCTTCGTGGCCCGATTGACCGCTCAGTTGATCTTTGGCGCGATCTTCGTGGTCGTGATCCTGATCGCCCTGCTTGTGCTGAAGTACAAGATGCCTGAGTTCGACATCTACCGGATCCTGACCTGGATCCAGGACCTGTTCGGCAAGTAGCGCGAGCCCCTAGTGGCCTCTAGGAGGCTTCTAGCGAGGCTTCCTGGGTAGTCGGTGAGGTTCGAGCGAGCGACCTTGGCAGATTGTGAAGTGTTGGCGTTTTAAGCAGGCAAGTCTGGGCGGGGCTTGGGGTGATTGCCCCGGTGTGTGCCCGATGAATCATTGTAAGATGATTTATTGAAAGGCTTTAGTGGCGATCTTGTCGCTGTGTAGGCCTCTGTTTGCAAGGTGTTAAGAGTCGAAAATACCCTTAGGTGGGTGTTGAAATCTGGTGGAGTCCTGGCATGATGCCCCTCTGGCCCGAGCCGATCGTGACTAGCCTGGTTGCGAACGAGGAGGACCGGGGAAGACCTCATTCGTGAGTGTCCTCCGCAGCGAAATGCTCTCTGACTGTTTGGTTCGCTAAGTCCCTGACTTGACCATCAGGGGCAGTTCGAGATCCTGACCCGATCTCGATCCAGCAGACACCGTCGGGTCGTGGCTGTGTGGTGGAGACCAGTATCCCCCCTCCCTAACCGCCCTCTCCATTGCGTAGCCTGACCCGCATTCACGGGCCTCAGTTCTGACCGGCTGAGGCCCGTACTTTTTTGTCTGCACAGTAGTTACCGTTCTTCTGTTCAGACGAATTGGTAGCCTGCCCGAAGACAAGAGATAGTTGCGACACAGGATCCCGCCTCAGTCACGGTGGGGTGCCAATCAAAGATGACGAGACCAGGCTTCCGCAAAGGCCGCCCGGGAGGGGCGCGCCAACCAGCTGTCGATAGCGACGGCTTCTTGAGCAGTTCGCTGTTCTCGCAGGCGCAGATCCTGCACCTGATGAAGAACGAGTTTGCGCGCGCCCGCCGCCACGGCATTCCCATGGGGATCGTGCTGCTGCAGGTCGACCGCATCGCGCACCTGGCCGACCTCCACGGCGGCAATCTGCGCCAGACCGTCAAGCAGGCCGTCGCGCAGCTGGTTCGTGAGAAGACTCGTGGTTCGGACCTGCTCGGCACGACCAACGACGACCGCTACCTGTTGGTCATGCCGCACACCGACTTGCAGAAGGCGCGCATCGTTGCCGACCGCTTGCACCAGATGTTCTTCGAAGTCGATGTCAGTGTCGACGGCAACCCGTTGACGATGACGGCGAGCGTCGGCCTGACCGCCTGCGATGATCAGGGCACTTTGTTCTTCGATTCCTTGCTGTCTCAAGCCGAAGCGGCGCTCGAATACGCCACCTCCGGCGGCGGCGATCAGGTGGTTTCGTTTGGCGAGACCCAGCTCCGCGAAGGTGGTCATGGTGATGCATTGCCGTTGGGCGATGATCCCTTCGACGATCTGGACGACGACGAACACGAGCAAGAGCCGATGGATGAAGGGCGAGATGGCTGATGATCAAATGCGGATTCTGCTGGTCGAAGACGAGCAGACGATCGCGGTCACGCTGACCGATGATCTCGAGGGTGCTGGCTACGAGGTCAAGCACGTCGGCGATGGTAAGGAAGGCATCGCCGAGCTGCAGAAGCGCAGCTACGACGTGGTCATCACGGATGTTCGCCTGCCCGGCGCCGATGGCCTGCAGGTCCTGCAAGCTGCCAAGCAGGCGCGGCCGGATACCGAGGTGATCATGATGACGGCGTATGCGACCGTCGAGCACGCGGTCGAAGCGATGCGTCTCGGTGCCGACGACTACATCCAAAAGCCGTTCCTCAACGAGCACGTGGTCGACCGGCTGCAGCGCATTGGCAAGTTTCGCGCGTTGCTGAGTGAGAACCAGCGTCTCAAGGAGCAACTGCAGACCAACGAAGGCGGGTTGCCGGGCGTTATCGGCCAAAGCCGCGCCATGCAGGCCGTGGTCAAGACGGTTCGCACTGTTGCCGTTACCGATGCTTCGGTGTTGATCGAGGGCGAGAGCGGTACGGGTAAAGAGCGCATTGCGCGCGCGATCCACCAGCTGAGCCCGCGCCGGGACCGTGCGTTCGTCGCGTTGTCGTGTGGAGCGTTGCCCGACACGCTGCTTGAGACCGAGTTGTTCGGCCACGAGCGCGGCGCGTTTACCGATGCCCAGCGGCAGCGACGTGGTCGCTTCGAGGTCGCCGACGGCGGCACGATCTTCCTCGACGACATCGACGACATGCCGATGTCCGTGCAGGTGAAGTTGCTGCGCGTGCTGCAAGAACGTGAGTTCGAGCGGGTCGGTGGCGAAGATCTGGTCAAGGTCGATATCCGCGTCGTCACGGCGACCAAGGTGCCGTTGCTCAATCACGTGCAGGAGGGCAAGTTCCGTGAGGACTTGTATTACCGCCTCAACGTCGTGCCGGTGATCCTGCCGGGCCTGCGCGATCGCGAAGGCGACGTGCCCCTGCTCGTCCGCCACTTCATCGACAAGCTCAGTGGCGGCCGCAACTACACGGTCAAGACCGACGTGCTCGAGGCCATGAGTGGCTACTCGTGGCCGGGCAACGTGCGTGAGCTCGAGAACCGGGTCAGCCAGGCGATCGCGCTGTCGGGCAGCGCCACCGTGCTCAAGAAGGAGCACTTGTTGCCGGTCGACAAGACTCGTCGCGCCGCACTCGATCCGTCAGAAAACCTGCAAACGCTGCGCGAAGTCTTGGTGGTCGCCGAGCGTGCCCACCTGGAGCACGTGCTGCGCGGCGTCGGCGGTCACCGGACCAAGGCCGCTTCGGTGCTCGGAATCTCCCGCAAGGTGTTGTGGGAGAAGCTGAAAGACTACGGAATCGAGTAGCCTGTGCGCGTGATGCCGCCCGGATTCCCGGGGGGCAACCGAATCGCCAGCGTGCGATCGCGTTCCGACCCAGAACGCGCAACCCAACAGCAAGAAGCCCTATGCCCAGGCTCCGCGTGAACGTTCGACCCTCCACGAAGTCGCTGCCGTGGCCCGCGGCCCATTTGAGCCCAGCTGCCGACTTGAGCCCAGCTGCCGACTTGAGCCCCGCTGCCCAGTTGAGGCCAGCTAGCCAGTTGAGCCCAGCAATGCCGGCGGGCCCAGCCATGCAGTTGAGCCGAGCTATGCCGTTGCGCCCAGCCATGCAGTTGAGTCGAGCTGTGCCGTTGCGCCCAGCAACCGAGCCGCTACCTGTTGCCCAGCCACGCCGGGTTGGCGATCGATGCCGCAGCCTGGTGGGGCTGGCGCTCGCCGTGCTGTGCTGCCTCGCGACGTTGTCGGTCGACTTGTGCGCGCAAGCATCCGGCCAGGCGCCGGCAGGCAAGGCAAGGGTTGCCCCGCCGCAGCGATTCGAGCGCGTGTTGTGGTGTGCGGACGGTAAGCAGGGTCCCGAGTTTGCGCGCCGCTCTGGCTACACCGCGGTGCAGTTGGGTCGCGGCGCGGACCCGACGCCGATCCGTTCGCTCGGCTTGCGGTTCTACTTGGACCAGCCAATCGGCAAGGGCCTGCTTGAGTTGCGCGACCGCGACTGGCGACCGGTGGTGCAGCTATTTGAACGCACTCGGGATGCGTCCCAGTTGGTCAGGCCGCAGTGCTTCGCCGAAGCTGGTCGCGTCGACAAGGCTGCGGCCGCGGCTGCGCACGAAGCCCGGCGCGTCGGCCCGGAGGGCATGTTGTTCGTGGCGCTGGCCGACGAAGCGTCGTCGACGCGTCACAACGCGCCGCTCGACAGTTGCCAGTGCGAGCACTGCCTGAAAGACTTCCGCGCCTACGTGCGCGAGCGCTTCTCGGATGTGGATGCGTTGAACACCGCGCTCGGCACGCACTATGCCAGCATCGATGTCGCGGTGCCGATCTCGACCGATCAGGTGCGCAGTCGCGAACTCGGCGAGCAGTTGCTGCCAGCGGATCTGCGACCGTTTTCCCTGTGGCTGGACTTCGTCGATGACCAGTTCGCGACCGCGGTGCGAACCATTCGCGAACGTGTACAAGCAGCCGTTCCGGGAGTGCCGGTCGGGCTGACCGGGCTGGCCGTGCCGGGCCCGTTCGGTGGCCATGACTACGGCCGGCTGATTACCGGCGACACGCTCGCCGAGCCGTACGATATCGGCGGTTCGATCGAGTTGAGTCGCAGCCTGTTGCCGCGCGGGGCGCATCGCTACGCGACCCTGATTCCGCCAGGTGAAGACACCCCAGCCGGCAAAATTGACATCGGCGAATACGTGCGCGCCCGGTTGATGGCGATGGCGAGCCAAGGCATGGCCGGCGTGGTTGTTTGGAACGACGGCACCGTTCAGGAAGACGGCAAGGAAACCGAGTTCGGCGCGGCTGTTCGCACCGCGTTCACGCAGCACGGCGCCGAGTTTGATGCGTTGGCTGGTGCCCAGATCGAGCGCTCCCCGGTGTGGCTGGTGGAGTCGCACGCATCGGTGCGCGCGTGGTGGATGATTGATTCGGCCAAGGACGGCATGACCTGGGTGCGCAGGTTGGGGTCGTATGAAGCAACCCACAGCACCAGCCAGGCGGCGCGCCTCAGTTGGATCCGGTTGCTGCAGGACCTCGGCCAACAGCCAGACTTTGTTACCGCCAAGACTCTCGAGCAGCGGCTGTTCACCGAACGGCCGCGCTGCGTGGTTCTGCCGGCGACGCTTGCGCTCAGCGATCGCGCCGTCGCGGCGTTGAATGTCTACGTACGCAACGGCGGTCTATTGTTGGCGGATCACTCGACGGCCATCTACGACGAACGCTTGCAGCGCCGCGAGCGCGGCGCACTCGACCCGTTGTTTGGCATTGAGCAGCGCTCGCTTGCCTGGCATGACTTGTTGGTGCGCGAAGGTAAGTCGACGGCTCGCGATCGCGCACTGCCTGCTGCCGAGCGCTCGTTGCGGGGCGAGACGAGCAGGCAGGAAACCGATTCGGATACGTTCCTCGAACGTTCGATCGGCGGCGGCTACGCCTACTACTTGAACTCGCCGGTCGCTGCCTACGACGAGTGGCGTCTAGATCCGGGTCAGGTGGGGCGAGCCCGCGAGTTGCGTCGCCGCGTACGGGCTGCGTTGCGGCGGGCGCGCGTGTCGCCACCGTGTGAAGTCACGGGCAAGGGGCTGCCGACCTGCATCGAACGCGTCTCGCTGAAGCTTCGCGATGGCCGCAACGTGCTGGCGGTCCGGCTCAATGCCTTGGCGCGCCCGAAGCTGATGCGACAAATCAATCAAGACGGTCCGATTCCGATCGAGATCACCTTGCCGGGCAAGCGCAACGTGCGCGAACTGAACGGCAAAGACCACGGCAACACCAACGTCGTCAAGACCATGCTCGATCCGTTCGGTGCGGTGTTCCTTGAGGTTCGTCGGTGATCGAAGTGCTCGGCACCCAGGTTGTGGCCGGTGCGCCCGCAGAGCGCGCGGTGTTGATCTCCGATCTTCATGTCGGTTCGCATGGCGGCCAGGTGCTCGAAGCGTTGGACGCGGCGATCGCGGTCGCGCGCGATCGAGCCGATGCGCTGTTGGTGCTCGGCGACTTGTTTGACTCGTATGTCTGCCGCGGCCAGATCCGCGTTGGCATCTGGCGCGACGTCGCGGCCCGCTTCCGTGCGGCGGCGACGGCCGGATTGCGGGTGGTGGTGTTGGTTGGCAACCGCGATTTCTTGCTCGGCGAAGAGTTCGTGCAGGCGAGCGGCGCCGAGTTGGTGTCGGGTGGCTATCGCATGCTGCTTGGCGGTGTCGATACGCTGCTCGTGCATGGCGATGAGCTTTGCCAGAACGACCTTCCCTACCAGCGCGCGAAGCGCTGGCTCCGCCATCCGATCACTCGCTGGATCGCACGTCGGCTGCCCGTTTCGTGGGCGCAACGGGCTGCCGAGAAGGCGCGCAAAAAGAGCCAGGCCGTGATCCATTCGGGCGACCAGACCCGCTTTCTGCCGTCGGAGCGGGCGGTGACAACGGCGTTTGCCGTCGGTGTGCAGCGGCTGATCTTCGGTCACATCCACCGGCACGCCCGCGGGCCGTTCGAGAATGGTTTCTACCACGTATTGCCGGCGTTTGATGGCGATGGAGTGGGCCTGATTGTCGGCAGCGACCTGTGGCAGCCGGTCAGTTTTCGGGGCGGGCTTGAGCAGGCGAGGGCCGAACCAGTAGACCTACCGCCGGAATGCGCCTGGTCCGCCTGACGACCCTGCGCGTGCGCAGTCGACGCCATAAGCATGCGGCAGAGGGCTTTTCCGCATTGCCTCCCGGGGCGTCTGGTCGCTACACTGGCCGCCCCAATTTTCCGCCGGATGCCTGCGTAGGGCTTCGGATGTCGGCCTTGCGTCACCTGCAGGTTTCGAGTCGACGCGGACCGCCATCCCCATTCTCCAACCCCGATGTCCGGACGAGCGCGAGCTTGGCCGACAGCGACAGCTTGACCGAACGAAGCGACTCCTCGAAGCACCTGCCCGGCAGCAACCCTGCAGCGAGTGGCAAAGGTGCAGCGGCTGCCACGGATGTGGCGCCGACAGATGTAGTCGCGATCGATGGTCCGTCAGGCGCGGGGAAGAGCACGATTGCCAGGCAGTTGGCGCAGCGACTTGGCTACGCATTCCTCGATACCGGGGCAATGTATCGCGCGATCACGTGGCACTTTCTCGAGCGCGGCATCGCACCGAGTGAGTGCACCGGCGAACCCGACCTCGGCCACGCACGCATGCAAGCTGCATTGCGCGATGCGGAGCTCGGTTTTCAGGCTGGTCACATGTTGCTGAACGGTCGCGACATCACCGCGCACCTGCGCACCCGCGAAGTCGAGTCGCAGGTCTCGGCGGTCTCGGCGCTGCCGTTTGTTCGTGCCGCGATGGGGGACCTGCAGCGCGGCGTCGCGATGCAAGGACCAGTCGTTGCCGAAGGCCGCGACATGGGCTCGGTCGTATTTCCGAAGGCGCGCTGGAAGGTCTACCTCGATGCCGCGCCGAGTGAGCGCGCTCGTCGCCGTTGCCAGGACTTCGATCGCCAGGGCCGCAAGGTCAGCGAAGTCGACGTGCTCGAAGAGATCATGGTGCGCGACCGGCTCGACTCGACCCGTTCGGACGCGCCGTTGAAGCAGGCCGACGATGCGCTCTACCTGGACACGACCGGCCTGACGTCGGCTGAGGTTATCGAGCGGTTGTTGGCGCTGGTTCGAGGCGACGGCAATCAGGGCGGCGGCTGTTCCGAGTCTGGCGACACCGCAGCCGCCAAGCCGGAATCCCCGAAGTCCGAATCCCCGAAGTCCCAAGGTTCCAAACCCCAAGGTTCCAAACCCCAAGGTTCCAAACCCCAAGGTTCCAAACCACCGAGGGAAGCGCTGTGAGCGGCGCCGACAAGGACAAGCTGGTGCGCATACAAACCGTTCGCCGCAGTGCGTTCTGGTGGGCGGTGTCGCGCTTCCTGGTGCTGGTGTTCAGCAAGGTGTGGTTCCGCATTCGTTGTGAAGGCGCCGACAAGTTGCCCAAGGACGGCAGCGTCTTGTTGGTTGCCAACCACGCGAGCTACCTCGACCCGGGCATGGTCGGCATCACGGCGACGCGGTGGGTCGGGTTCTTGGCGCAAGCCGGGCTCGCGTCGCTGGCGCCGTGTCGCTGGTGGCTGTCGCAGGTCGGCGTGACGCTGATCGATCGCGATGCGCCATCGAAGCAGGCGATGCGGTTGATCTCGGATTGCCTGAAGAATGGCGAGGTCGTCGGTATCTTCCCCGAGGGCACGCGCAGCAAAGACGGCAGCGTCGACGAGTTCAAAGGTGGCGTCGAGTTCCTGGTGCGGCGCACCAAGACCACCGTCGTCCCGATTGGCATCGATGGTTCGTTCCGCGCCTTCCCGCGTGGCGCCTGGTTCCCGCGGCCGTGCAAGATCGTGGTTCGCTACGGCGAGCCCTGGACGGCCGAGCAGGTGCTGGCCGAGGGGGGCGTCGAGGCGCTGCGACAGAAGGTTGCCGAACTGGCACGGCAGCCGCTGGCCAAGGCCCAGGCAGTAGCTTCTCAAACAGCAGCTTCCCAAACGGTAGCTTCCCAAACGGTAGCTTCCCAGGCAGCTGCGGCAGCTTCGCAGGCGCCGGCGGCAGCTGCTCAGGCCCCGGCGGATGGCGCCCAGGCCGAACTCCTGCCCGAGAATCGCGAAAACCTGCCCGCTCCGGCTGGGGATCCCGCAAACTCTCCGGTGCAGGAAAGCTCGCCGGATTCGTCCGCGGGCCATGAGAGCAAAGGGTCCACGACCGGAACGGTCGATCCCTCTTCATCTACTTCTGCATCTGCTGGAGGTGGGGCATGAGCCTCTCCGTCAGCGACCGACGGCTGGATGGTCCGGCCGACGGGACTGTGTCTGTTGTGTTGCCTGTAGTGGCTGTGTCCTTTGGGACGCTCGGCCATCGGTCGACACGACACTTCATCGTCTCTCACGTGAGTAGTCACCGCTGTGGTGAGTGCCGCTAGACCCTGTTTTCCTTTTAACCCTTACCCCTAACCCCATTGATGACTGGCAAAAGCCTAATCAAGAAGTTTGCACTGTCCGACGAAGAGTTGTCGCGACTGACCTCCGATGCCCTCGGCACCACCACGCTGGCCGAACTCGATGATGCGATCGGCAAGACCGTCGCCGAGCTTGCACCGCACAAGATCGTGCGCGGCAAGGTGATCAAGGTCCAAGAAGACGGCATCGTGATCGTCGACGTCAGCTACAAGGCTGAAGGCCAGATCTCGATCGACGAGTTCCCCGAGCCGTTAGAAGTTGTTCCAGGCCTCGAAGTCGAATGTCTCGTCGAGGCGATCAACGACTCCGAAGGCTACATCCTGCTCAGCAAGCGCAAGGCAGATCGCATCCGTGGTTGGGAGAACATCATCCTCACCCACAAGGAAGGCGACACCGTCAAGGGCCTCGCTCTCCGCAAGATCAAGGGTGGCCTGCTCGTCGACATCGGCGTGCCAGTCTTCCTGCCGGCATCGCAAGTCAACATTCGTCGCGCTGGCGACATTGGCGACTGGATTGGCAAGGACATCGAAGCGCGCATCATCAAGATTGATGAAGAGCGCATGAACATCGTCATCTCGCGCCGCAAGCTCATCGAAGAAGAGCGCGAAGCGAAGAAGACCCAGTTGCTCACCGAACTCGAGGAAGGCCAGGTCCGCATGGGCGTGGTCAAGAACATCGCCGACTTTGGTGTGTTCGTCGACCTCGGTGGCATCGATGGTTTGCTGCACATCACGGACATGTCGTGGGGCCGCGTCAACCATCCTTCGGAGATGGTCAAGCTTGACGACGAAGTCGAAGTCAAGGTGCTCAAGATCGATCGTGAGCGCGAGCGGATCGCTCTCGGCATGAAGCAGAAGAGTGCTTCGCCGTGGGAGAACATCGCGGAGAAGTACCCGATCGGCAAGCGCATCAACGGCGAAGTCGTCAACCTCATGAGCTACGGCGCGTTCGTCAAGCTTGAGGACGGCGTCGAAGGTCTGGTGCACATCTCCGAGATGTCGTGGACGAAGCGCGTCAACCACCCGAACGAAGTCGTCAAGCAAGGCGATGAGGTCGAGGTTGTCGTTCTCGAAATCGATACCGAGAAGCAGACCATCTCGCTCGGCATGAAGCAGACCGAGGTCAACCCTTGGGACATGGTTGCTGAGAACTACCCGCCGGGCACGGTTATCCGTGGCAAGGTGCGTAACCTCACCAACTACGGCGCGTTCATTGAGCTGCAAGAGGGCATCGATGGCCTCCTGCACATCACGGACATGTCGTGGACCCGCAAGATCACCAACCCGAACGAAGTCGTCAAGAAGGGCGATGAGATCGAGTGCGTGGTGTTGTCCGTCGACCAAGAGAAGAAGCGCATCGCGCTCGGCCTCAAGCAATTGCAGGCTGACCCGTGGAGCGGCGACATCCCGGCTCGTTACCACATCGGTGACAGCGTTCCGGGCACGGTCACCAAGATCACCAACTTCGGCGTCTTCGTCGAACTGGAAGCGGGCCTCGAGGGTCTGCTGCACATTTCCGAGCTCGCCGACCACAAGGTCGAGAACCCGGAAGACGTGGTCAAGGTTGGTCAGCGCGTCGAAGTTCGCGTCATCAAGATCGACACCGACGAGCGCAAGATCGGCTTGACGCTGATCCAAGCGCACTTCGAAGAAGGTGCCGAGGGTACGCCTGCTGCCTCGACGACCGCCGAACCGGAAGCTGCAGCAGCTGCTGCGATGCCGATGCTCGGCTCGCTGGCTGACCAGCTCAAGGGCATTGGTGCGCGCGTCAGTGAGCGCGAAGCCGATGGTGCGCCGGAAGCGGCAGCCCCGGCTGCTGAGCCGGCACCGGAAGCTGCTGCGGAATCGGCCCCGGCTTCGGAAGAAGCCAAGGACCAGGAGTAGCAGTGCTGAGTCCGGCAGTTGAACGACGGTCGGCGGTGCGAGCTTGTCTCGCGCCGCTGCTCGCTTGCTTGGCTGCCGGATGTGTGACGACCTATACACCAATGGATTTGGTGGACCAGGCGTCCGAACTGCCGGTGTCGCAACCGATCGCGATCCCGATTCCGGAAGCAGGTGGTAACAACCGCCTGTTGCTTGAGTTCTACAGCGGCATTCTGCGCCGCTTGCAAGAAGCTGCCGACGACGGTGACGTCGCGTTGTTGGACTCGCTGGTCGAAAGCTACGACAAGCCCAACATCCCCGACTCGGTCTCGCAGCACCTAGCCGGATACCGCGCCATTGGCCGCGGCATTCGGTTCCGACAGCACGCGGCCAGAAACGCGGTGCTCGAACTGCGCGTTCCTGAGGGCGGTGGGGGCAAGGTCACCGGAACCAACGTTGTCGCCGGAGCCAAGGTCGCCGGAACCAGCACCGCCGGAACCAGCGTCACCGGAGCCAAGGCCGACACTGGTGCCGAGAAGTCCACAGCCGCACCCAAAGCGCCCCCGCTGGGCAAAGACCTGCAGTTGGACCTGCGCCTACCGGCGATGGATCACGCCGTCACCCTGGGTGGTCACAACGACCGCAATCCAATTGGCTTCGCCGTCTCGGTGACGGTCGAAGACGAAGACGTGCACGGCAGCACCCGGTCGTTGCATACCAACGGGGTCGTGTGGCTGCCTGAGCGATTCGTGTTGGTCGGCGACAACCAGCTGAGCCTGCCGATCGACATCGGCGGCGATGCCGGCGATGCCGTGCGTCGCAGCATTACGGTGCGCGTCGACATGCGCGGCCACGTCGAGATCGACGGGATCCGGGCGCCGGTCAAGAGTACTGCGATCGCTGCCGCCTCCTATACCCAGTGGCCAGCAGGCTACGAAATCATCGCGGCTCAGCCGCTGGCGGCTCTCAAGGTCGCGCTTGGCGCCTTCCAGCCGAAGAACTTCGCCAGCGTCTACCTGGCGTCTTTGAACATTCCAGCGGCGCAGCGGCACGAGGCGTGCACGTTGCTGATCGATCAGGTTCGCTTTGCCCGCGCCGACCAGGCAGATGTTGCGATGGCCGCCCTGCAGAACATCACCGGGCTGTCGATCGCGGTCGGTGATCGCGACGCCTGGCTGCTTTGGTGGCAGGCTCGCGCCGGCAAGCCCGCCGCGGCTGCTGGCTCGTCGGCGCCCGAAAGCGGCCGCTAGCCGACCTATCTCACCAGCAACCTGGCAAGCACGACCGAATGGTCTGCGGCCGTCGTCAGACATTCGCCTGCCGCCCGCATTGCGGGCTCTGTCGGTCTGAAGGACGGGTCTGAGCTGCGCGGTGGGTCTACGAACCTGCCTCCGCGGCCCATGGTCGTCTTCCTTGTCTGCGGGGCATTCTGACGCACTAGTCTGCGTCTCTGGTGAGATATGCGGGCTGGCACCACACGCGGGCCGGTGCAATCGGCGCCTACGCAAGAGTTCGTCACCGATCTGGCACGGCTCAGTTGCCCTATCGGCTGCGGCCAGTTAGACCACCGCAGTGCAGTTTCCACCGGTAGAAGAACAGTTGGCCGTGATCAAACGCGGCGTCGTCGACCTCGTCGACGAAGAGGACCTCAAGAAGCGCCTGACCGCCAGCCGCGACGAGGGCCGGCCGTTGCGGATCAAGTTCGGCATCGATCCGAGTTCGCCCGACATCCACCTGGGGCACACCGTGCCGCTGCGCAAGCTGCGCGACTTCCAGAAACTCGGCCACACGGTCATCGTATTGTGGGGGACCGCGACCGCGATGGTCGGCGACCCGACCGGCCGCAACAAGACCCGTCCGGCGTTGACCCGCGAAGACGTCGAGGCCAACAAGCAGACCTACCGTTCTCAGATCGGTGCCGTGCTCGACATCGACAACATCGAGGAACGCGAAAACGGCGAGTGGTTCCTCGGCCAGACGTTCATGGATTGCGTCGGTCTCGCCAGTCGCTACACCGTCGCCCGGATGCTGGAGCGCGACGATTTCACCAAGCGCTACAAGGGCGGCTTGCCGATCTCGGTGCACGAATTCCTCTACCCGCTGCTGCAAGGCTGGGATTCGGTCGAACTCAAGTGCGACGTCGAGATCGGCGGCACCGACCAACTGTTCAACCTGTTGGTGGGTCGCGATATGCAGGGCCAGGAGAAGCAGACGGCGCAGATCTGCCTGACGATGCCGTTGCTGGAAGGCCTTGATGGCAGCCAGAAGATGTCGAAGTCGCTCGACAACTACGTCGGCGTGGCGGAGTCCGCGTCGGTGCAGTTTGGCAAGCTGATGAAGACGCCGAACGAACTGATCGAAAAGTACTTCGTCTTGTTGACCGACGTGGCCGAGGCGACCTACAGCGAGTTGCTGAGCAACCCGCTCGAAGCCAAGTTCGCGTTGGCAGCAGCGGTGGTCGCAAACTTCCATGACTTGGACGCGGCGAAGGCTGCGCGCGCTGAGTACGACCGCGTGCACAAGGATGGCGGGGTCCCGGACAATCTGCCTGAGTGGACGCCGGACGACGCTGTGCGCCGCACCGACGCGGGCAAGATCCAGTTTCCGACGGCGTTGGCGGCGTCCGGGTTGACGGCGTCAAGCAGTGAGGCACGGCGCCTGATCCAGGGCAAGGGCGTGCGCGTGGATGGCCAGGTGGTCGCCGACGTGAAGGCGGAGTTTGGACCTGGAAACTATGTAGTGCAGGTCGGCAAATCGCGCGCCGGGCGCTGGCTGATCTCGTAGTCGAGACGCCGCGATTGCCATTTGCTGCAGCTCTGCGCCATGCGTGGCTCGCGAGGTCGTCGCCGCTCTATTACCGCGGGTGGCCGCAACGATCCGATGTTGTCCGCGCTTCTGGGCGCCGCTCCGGATTCGGCTTCCGAATGCCGATGCTTATTCCCACCGTGGCGTCTGGTAGTATGGGGCCGGCGGCGTTTATCGAGGCGATCATGGTGGCACTTGGCAAGTTGAGGCAAATGGCGGTATGGCGTTAACGAAGGGCAATTGGCTGGGCATTGAGTTCTTGGTTCGAGCGTGCGTTCTTGGCGTGCTGTTCGGATGTCTGATCCGGCCTGGTAGCGCTGCTTCGATTGACTCCCCGCTAGCTGCTGTTGCAGGCAATCCTGAGCTTGGCGGCAGTGAATCCGGCAGTGAATCCGGCAGGCAAATCGGGAGTGATTCCGCCAGCCCTTCCGACCAGCAAGGCGATCCGCTGGATCTCGACAAGCTCCGCAGCATGCTCGACAAGTCCGGGCCAGAAGGTCGGACCGCGCGCGAAACCGCCGTCGCCCAGATTCTCGCGAGTGCGAAGTCCGAAGCGCATCGTTTGCTGCAAGAGCGATTGTGGCGCAAGCAAGATCCGGACGGCTTGCGGCTAGCGATTCTGACTGCGATGCAAGGGCACCTGTTGCTTGGTAAGGCGCAGCAGTTCGGGGGCGCGAACGAACCTGCGCGCAAGCTGATCATCATCGGCTACCTGGATGCTTGTTCGCGCTATTGGTGCGTTGCGGATGCCGCCGGGGTGGATGGTATTGGGGCGAATGGTACTGGGACCAATGTCCCTGGGACGAATGCGACTGGGACCAATGCCACTGGGGCGAATGGTGCTGGGACGAATCTTACTGGAGCCGGCGCCGAGCATGCCGTCACCGGGTCCCTGTTGATCGCCGCGCGCCAAATGTTGCGGCGCATGCCGGTCAGCGAACTCGATTCTGCGGCGCGCACGCTGATGACCAGCATCAAGCCGGAGGATCGCGCGCTGGTGTTGCGTTGCCTGGCGGACATGCGGCAGACGCTGTTGGCCAAGACCATCGCTGAGCAACTCGACGCTACCGAGCCGGTCGTTCGAATTGCAGCTCAGGAGGCCCTGCAGTTGCTGACCTACGCCGACAATCCCATTCGCACCAAGGCGGATTTCGACACTTGGACCGCTGCCTTCGGTTCGCTGGGATACACGGACCTTGCCGAGCGCGCGGCCCGCAATGGACCGGCGACCACGGACCGGCTGCGCAACGATCTGCGACGCGAACGCATGATTGCTGCGCGCGATCTCGTCAACGTGCTGATTGCACCGAGCCCAACGATCAACTGGGCCGCCGTCGAGCAACGCACGCTCTCTGGCGGGCCGGCCGTTCTGGATGCCTGCTTGCAGGAGTTGCAAACGGTGTTGGCCAAGTCGACGTCCGTCGATGGTCCGGCGGCGGCCCGCCAGGCGTTCTTCCGTTCGTTGTTACAGCGCTTTGCCAAGGTCTCGAACTCGCAGGACGTTGCCGTACAGCATCGCCGTGCGTTGCTGTTGGAAGTCGCTGCCTACCTGGTCAAGCCCGAAGAGGTTGAGTTCGCCAACGAAATTCGCAAGCTGTTGGTGGAGCACCTCGCGTCGCAGTCGGCTGAGTGCCAGGTTGCGGCGTTGCGTGGTCTGCGCCGCTACCCATCTGCGGATGCGCGCATGGCGCTGGTGCAACGCGCCAGGCAATTGCTTGCCGCCGGTGGGGGGCAGCAAGAGCAGCTCCAGCTGATGCTTGATACCCTGGCGTCGCGCACCGAGCCGCGCTGGGTCGCGCCATCGGAGACCGATGCGGACAAAGCGGATTGGCTCAAGCTGATCGATGAGAGCTGCCGGACTGTCTCCGAACTTGGCTTGCGCACCAAGGCCCTGAAGCTCGCCCAAACGCAGACGGCGGATCGTGGCGGCGACCGCGTGCCCGAGGCCTTCGGCTTGCTGTTGGCGCTCGCCAATGACCGGGCTCTCGACAAGCAGTTCCGTTCGACGTGCCTGATCCACCTCGGTGTCTGGCGCAAGGAGACGAACTTCGCGGAGCCTTGGCTCGACGCATTGCACAAGTTCTTGGACAGCGAGGAGCCGACGCTGCGTCGCCAGGCTGCGAGTTCGCTAGTGACCTTGCCGACCTCGACCGACACGCGCCGCAGTGCATGGTTCTCGTCGAGCATGGTCGTCTTGCGCGAGCGCCTGACGGTCGAACTCGATGCCGAGGTGCTGCGCGCCTTGGTGGAGTGCGTCAAAGTCATCGGTCGCGAGCCAGGCATGGCAGAGGAGGCGATCGGCGCGCTGAAGTTCGTGGTCGCGCAGCTTGGCGACCCGATCGCCCCGGAGAACACGTTCCGCCTCAACCCGCTGCTGCTCGCTCTCGGCCAAATCGCGGCTGAGCCAAACACCGAGCCGGGCCAGTGGTTGGCCGCCTGCGAACCGTTACTCAATCACCGCGAACGCAAGAGTCTGCGCCTGGTCTTGCGCAGCCACGATGCCATCACGCTAGCCAAGGACGTCAAGAGCGCCGACAAGGCGGTCGCCGATCGTTCGTGCACTGCGATGCGCTACCTGATCGAGGCCGCCGTATTGAAGCCGGCCACCGAAGCCTGGACCAGTTCTGAGGACCTGCTAGCCGAAGCACGCGATGTGCGTTCGGCCTTCGAAGCTCTCGACACCGTCGAAGTCGCCCGCCGGTTGGACAAGCCCGCACACCGCCTCGTGCGTCTACAGGTTGCGTTGGTCGCGCAGGACTACCAAAAGGTCGTCGACCGCGCCGCCGCTTGGCTCAACGCCGAGGCCCAGAAACCAACCGGCCTGAATGCCGCCACGCTCGACCGCCTGCGTCTTTTGGCCGCCGAAGCCCAACTCGCCCTAGGCAAGCCCAGGCTCGCCCTAGGCATGCTAGACGCCCGTTCTCCAGCCGCGGCCACCAAGCCCGATGCGCTGCTGCTAGGCTCGCGCATCGCGACAGCCCTAGCCGCCGCCGATCCCGTCGTCGAAGTCGATATCGCCAGCGCCGTCGCCATCTTCAAGCGCACCCTGGCCGCAACCT
>CAXBFC010000029.1:0-30043 GCA_963974725.1 uncultured bacterium
GCATGGACGTGTCGGTGTTCATTACTTCCGGTGGTCACGCTGGCAAGGAAGGCAACATCAACGCGTGGACTCTCGCATCTTCGGGCTCCGGCATTGCGACCGGCACGGGCACGGTTGCCGTTCCGGAAATGGTCCCGATCACGCTGAACAACTCGTTCTACTTGCCGGCCAACAGCACCTACGGCATCGCCGTTGTGCACACCGACCAAGCCGGTGGTTCGATGCAGATCTCGTACACGACTGGCCCCGGTAACGCTCCGTACGGCAACTCGGACCTGACGATCCACCCGCTGGACCCGACGACTGGCGCTCCGACTGGCTGCTCGATGACGAGCTTCATGGGTCCGTGTGTCTTCCAACCGCGTTTGTGGAACGGTCGACTCATCTACTCGACCTGCAGTGTCTCGCAGGCCGCTGCTGGTGGCTCCTACGCCGCCGGGTGTGTCAACTCGGCCGGCGTTGTGCCGAGCCTGACCGTCACGGGTCCGCCGCAGATCGGCGCGAACCTGTCCCTCGAAGTGGATAGCGGTTTGGCCGCCCCGGCCGCGGTTCTGATTGCCTTCGGCACCAGCAAGGACGTCTACAACGGCTTGCCGTTGCCGCTCGACCTGGGTGCCCTGGGCGCCCCGGGCTGTGAACTGGCGACGAGCATCATCGTCACCGACTTGCTGATCGCGAACCCGGGTGCCAACCCGTATTCGCTCGCGCTCCCGAACAACCCGGCCTACATGTGCCAGGTGTTCTACCAGCAGGCTGCAGTGCTCGACGTGGGTGTTAACGCGCTCGGCTTCGTGCTCTCGAACGCCACCGCGACGTCGCTCGGCAACTAGTCCGAACGATTCGTGATGCGGTCCTGGGACCGCCGACCGCGGGGCTGCCATTTGGCAGCCCCGCAGTCATGTACCCTGATTCGGCGCATCGCCGCCAATGGAGTATCCTTGTTCGCCATGATCCGGTTCCTGCTGTTCGTGTTGCTTCTCAGTAGCGGGCTCGCCTCACAGACGCCGCCCCGAGTTGTCTCCCTGGCTCCTGAGAATCTCGCCGAGGCAGTCGATCCGGCAACCACGGAACTCGTCGTGGTGTTTGACCGGGACATGAATCGCTCCGGCCACTCGATTTGCGGTGGTGGGCGATCGTTCCCGAAGTTCAATGGCCGACCGAAGTGGCTCGGGCCACGCAAGCTGGTGTTGTACGTTGAGCTGCAGCCGGATCACGAATACGAGCTGAGTCTGAATTGCTCTTCGGCACGGAAGATCCGGGCCCAGGACGGCACGCGGTTGGCCCCGGTCAAGTGGCAGTTCACAACCCTGCCGGCGAACCCTCGGCCCGCGGCCGAGCAGCGACGCCGCAACGAGGCGGCGATCGCAGAGCTCACGAAGTTGCTGGATACGCGCTACTCATACCGCGATCGCAAAGTCCGTGACTGGGCAGCGCTTCGTCAGCAGAACCAGGATGCCCTGCTCGGCGCGCGCACCGACCGCGCGTTCGCAATCCTCGCGGCCAAGATGCTGGCCGCGGCGGAAGATCAGCACATGAGCCTGAGCTACAAGCAAAAGGTCTACGCCACCTACCAGCCGCTGATCGATCCGCTGTACCGCACGTTCGCAGTGCGTCGCGTGGTGACACTCGAAAGCGTGAGCCCCCGCGCCTATCGGGCGCGCACCAAGGACGGCATCGGCTACTTGCTGATCACCGGTTGGCAAGAGAACGTTGAGCCCGAGCGCTTGGTTGGAGCCATTGCAGAGATGATGGACGCCAAGGCTCTGGTGATCGACGTGCGGTCGAACACCGGCGGCGACGAGCGCATTGCGCGGCAGATCGCCAGCTGGTTTGTCGAGGGCAAGCACGTCTACGCACGTCACCGCACCCGCACGGGCCCAGGCGCGGATGGCTTCAGCGAGATCCAAGACCGAGTGATCACCGGCCACGACGCCGCCTACGACCGACCGGTCGTGGTGCTTGCCGGCCCGCGCGTCATGAGCAGCAACGAAGCGTTCTTGCTGATGATGAAGCAGGCGCGCGATGTCACGATCGTCGGCCAGCCGACCTGCGGCAGCAGCGGCAATCCGCAGCCCTACAACCTTGGCAACGACGTCACCATTTCCCTCCCCAGCTGGCAGGCGCTACGTCCGGACGGAACCTGCTGGGAAGGCGAAGGCATCGCTCCGGATGTGTTGGTGCCATGCACAAGCCGGGACTTTGAGACTCGCGACCCGACCTTGGACAAGGCCCTAGAGCTACTCCGCGCGAAGAAGTAGGTACCGTGCCAGGCACAGTACCTATACCTGTGCGGCAACGCGCCGAGCCCACTCTTCCAGGCAGTCTGCAAGGCCTACGAAGAAGCCCATCGAGTAGCGCGCGTTGAGTTCGCTCAGCGCGTGGAAGTGCACTCGGCCATCATCGGTGCGGTAGCGGAAGGCATCGGTTGCGAACGGGCCAAAGAACCCCGCCGCCGACAGGGCGCGTGCGGCAACTGCGTGGGCGGCGTGTAACTGCTCTCGTTCTTGATCGTGCAACGCGGGGCCAGGTTCGTTGCCAAGCCATGCCCCAAGTTCGTCGGTGATGAGTCTGGTCGGTTGTCCCGTCAAGCACACGCCGTCTTTGCCGAGCCAAGAGTGCAGGGCGAACTCCTGATCGATTGCGACGAACGGCTCGACCATGAGTCCGCAGCCGTATTCGACCATCGACGCTTCGACCCAACGTCGATCTCTTCCCGTTGGCACAGCCGACACGCGCTTCTGGCCGCGCCCGCTGAATCCGAACGGTCGCTTCAATAGCCAGCCGTGCTCGGGAGTCGCGGTTTGCATCAGCGCGTCGAGCTCCTGCGTAGAGGTGACGAATGCGGCGCCCGGTAGGCCTGGGCTGAAGCCGGCGGCGAAGGCGCGGTGGTTGACCTTCTGGAGCACCGGCAGCGGCGGCGTGGCCGGTAGTTCGTGCCCTATGGCGCGCGCAGCAGCGTGGGCGCGCGGGGTTGCACACCATGCCTGACAAGTCGTCGGGTGGTCTCCAGGCGCCAGCCGGATGTGGCGCACTCGTTGGTCGGCTGCGTTGGCCGCGACCAATAATCGATCGGCCAGAACCTTGCTCTGCTGTGTCAGGCGTCGTGTCGGCGTGAATCCGCTTGGATCCGCCAACTCCAGATCCGCGTCAAGATTGAGGATCCAGCCAACGGTTATCATTTCGCATCCCAGGCCCTCAGCTCGGCAAGGAACTCGGCCGAGAACCCTGCTCGCAGCCGCCGTGTATCGTCGAGGCATGCGCCCTTCATCATGCTTGGCGTCAACGGCGCAACCAGCTCCCGTCGCCAACTCTCAAAGTCGGTGCCCTCGGACCAGGTCGCGAACCACTTCATGGCGAACTGCACGTGCGCGACCTCTTCGTTGCCGACAATTCTCTGCACATCGGATCCGTGCTGATCACCAGCTTCGCCAAACCACGACTCGAATCGTTTGGTGTGATCGAGGTTGCCGCCTTCGAAACCCATGCCCATCAATGCCGTGAATTGTAGTGGCGTCTCACAACTCGCAACTCGCTGCCAAAACCAATCGCGCACGGGGAAGTCGCCGATCGCGAACCCGAGTTGTTCGAGATGCCCGCGGTAGAGTCCCATGTGACGAATCTCGTCGAGGCAGATACCCAGCAGCCCACGTCGAAATGCCTCCGGCGTAGTGGGGAAGGCCAGGATGGCCCAACACATCAACTCCGCCGCTTGGAGTTCGTGGTGCCAGAAGGTGTGGACCAGTTGTGCTCGCTTGCGCGGGTTGGCCATCTGCCCCCGCGAAACCGATCGGCGAGTGCGCCCAATCAGGTCCAGATCTGACGGCCGCCCAGGCGCCTCCATCCGGTGAACAATTGCATCGTTACGAAACGTCGTCGGTGGCGCCGGTGGTGCCAGCTTGTAGTCGAGAACGGTAGAGTTCACATACTCGATAGCCCAATCTTCGATGTGTGCCAGGTCCACGGCCAGAAGCTAGTCTATGGTTGGCTTCGACACTACTCGCGCTCTGGCGTGGGGGCTGGCTGTGGCCAATTGCTGCAGCGACAAGATGCCTGAATACCAGCGACGATGAACAACCGGAACGCGAGGCTTGTGTGAGGAAGAAAACTCAGGAATTGGCGGCCGCCCTGCTCATTGCCAGCATGCTCACAGGAGCTGCTTGCTCGCAGTCGTTGGAGGTGGCGCTCGCTCGCTACCGCGCGGCCAAGTCCTCGCAGGAACAGGCGTCCGCGCTGGATGCCATCGCGGCTGAAGGCAGCGGCGGAGATGCGCAAGTTGCGGCGCTCGCGGTTGGCTTGGCCTCTGACCATGTCCGGGTGCGCAACCACGCAGTGGGCTTGATCGGCAAGAGGGTGGTGTCCAGCGAATCCGCGGTTGCGGTGTTGCGCGAGCACTGCGATGCCGTCGCGGTGCGCATCAACAAGAACTTCGCGGAGGCTCAGAAACTGCGCAAGCGATTGCCTTCGCCGCCTTCGCCGACAACGGGCCAGCAGCGCTATGTCGACGCGATGAAAAAGTACACGGACTCGTTGGATGCCTTGCTGGCACTGCTTGCTCAGAGCAAGGAATTGGGAACGACGATTCCGTTGCTGGTCGATGCGCTTCGCAAGGTGCCTGATGATCGCGCGGTCAACGGTGTTGCCGTTCTGTTGCCGCTGTGTAATGACGAGCAACTGCCGGCGGTGCGGACAGCACTAATCGAGTGGGGCACGGTTGCGTCCCTGGGTGCTTTGTGCGATCGGTTGAGCTACTTCGACGACAGCATCGCCTCGCAAGAAAAGCGCGTTGCCAAGGCGCGTCGCAAGCGTCCGGGCAAGCCTCCCAAGGGGCTGAGGAATAAGGACGTCTGGCGTGAAAACCAGCGAAAGCGGCTCGCGAAAAGCATCGCAACCCTCGAAGCGCAATTGGTCCAGTTGCTCAAGAAGCGCGATGAGGAGTTTGATACGGTTCGGCAGTTCGCCAAGCACTGCAAGCTTCCCGAGCCACCCGCCAAGAACGTGTTGAGTGGCTTTGGTCTCTGGCAACGTCGAGCGGCGAAGGAACTGGCGACGACGTTGAAGCCTGCCGAGCCTGGTGCTGCAGGTAGTGGCCCTGCAGGCCGTGGTGCTGCAGGCAGTGGTGCTGCAGGCAGTGGCACTGCAAGGAGTGGCGGCGGCTAGATCGTATCGCCCGTTTCTGGGCAGCGCGGAAGTGTGACCGGCATGATCGCGCGCACCTGGCGGCGACGCGCGATCCGCCGGGCGCTGCCAGGGTTGTGCCGTCGCGGGCTGGCGAGCTCCGCGACGACCTACGGGCTAAGGTTGAGCTGGCACCAGTCCGTCAAGGCTCGCAGCACCCAGTCACGTTTGTCGGTCATCGCCACGTCGTCCGTTCGCGACAGTTCCACTTGCACCCACGGTTGCGTCTTGCCGCCGTGATGGCGGGTGACGTAGCCGCCGGAGAACGGCTTGTTGATCGTCACGTCGTCGCCGAAGTAGCGAAGGAAGCAGCGCTGGAGTTCTTCGATCCAGTGCCGAGGACAAGCAGTGCCGGCGCCATCGCCAAGGCACACCAACGGCCGCCGTTGACCAGCATCGGGCCCGACTGGCGGTCCGGCGGCCGCCATCGTGTGGCAATCGACGGCCAGCTTTACCGTGCCAGCGAAGCCCGCAAGCTCCTGGTGGTAGGGCCGCCAGTGATCGTTGATCAAAGCCTGGACCTCGTCGTCGGACAGCGGCTCGCGCCAGATCGGCTCATCCCAGCACGTGTGTGTCTTGACGATGCCATCCTTCCGCACGTCGTCCGTCGCCCGATTCATGTCGAGCACGGCTCTGGCAACCTTGGTCGTTGCGAACTTGCGAACGTGCGGCTTGAGGGTGTAGATCTCGGCCGCGCCGACATCACCGTCGGCTGCGACCTGCTCAGGCGTGAGCTGGCACTTTGGCGCGAGATGCTCGGGCACGTCGAGGCCGGCGTGCGGCACCGAGATGGCAATGGGCAGTATCATGCGCCCGATGCCGCCCCGTCACGGCGCAGGTCCGCGACCCCAACCAGACCGTCGCGCTCGCGCATGACCGCCTGAACACAACCAAGGTAGAAGGAGAACGGCTCCACTTCTTTGACCGTGAAGCCGCGGCGCTTCAGTGCTCCCGGAATGTCGGATCGCATCCTGGATGCTTCGAGCGTGACCTTGCCATCCAGGCCGCAGTGCAGCCTTGGCGCGGTGATGGCGTCCATCAGCGACTGGTTCTCCAACCGCAACAACACCTGAGAGATCGCCGAAACGATGCGTTCGCTACCGGGCGAACCAAGTGCGAGCTTCGGCTTCGAACCCGACATGACGATGGTCGGCGCGACACTGGCCCACGGCACGGCGTTTGGCCGCAAGTAGTAGGGGTGCGAGATGTCTTCGTGTTCGAAGGCACTCATGTAGTTGTTGTAGAGAAAGCCCAACTCTGGACTCGCGGCGAACGAGCCGTAGACGCGCTCGATCGATTGTGTCAACGCCACACAGCAACCGTCACCATCCATCGTCGACAGGTGCGTCGTTTCGCCGGAGGTCTTGATGCGCGTTCCAATCTGCTTGGCGACCATGCGAGCGTAGTCGTCGTCGAGCAGGCGCTTGTCTTCGATCTGCGGATAGAAGCTCGGGTCGACCGCGCGGTCCTGGCGGTCAAGCATCGCGCGACGCGTGATTTCCGCGAACAGCAGTGCCCCTTCCTTGGAGTCCAGGCTGCGGCGTTTGGCCGAGAACTGCTCGAGCAAGTGCAGGATATAGAGCAGCGTGCGCCCGGCAGCGGGCGGCGGAAACGTGAAGATCCGCATGCTCCCGAAGCGCCCACCAACTGGGCGACGTTCGATCGGGTTCGGGATCTGAGCCAGGTCGTCGAGCTGGATCAGGCCATCGTTCTTCGCCATGTCGGCGGCGATCGCCTGCGCGATGTCGCCGTTGTAGAAGTCTTCGTAGCCCGCCTCTGCCAGGCGCTTCAAGGTCTTGGCCAGGATGGGTTGGCAGAACGTTTCGCCGGCCGCGTACGGGTCCTTGCCCTTCTTCAAGAACATGCGCCGGGCACTGCCCGCTTGCAGGTGCTTGAGTTCGCGCAGCGTCAGGCGGGCCTGCAGCTCCGAGACCGCAAATCCTTTCTCAGCGAGCTCGATCGCCGGCTGCAGAACCTGCGCCCAAGACAGTTTGCCGAACTTCGCTTGCACGTAGCCCAGCGCTGCTGGTGTGCTCGGCACCGTCGTCGCACGGTGACCGCGCAGCCGCTCAGCCTTGTTCAACTCAGCTGGCGGCGTGCGATTCGGGGCACGCGACGAGCCGTCGATCGCGATCGTTTTTTGACCCGGCACGTGGATCAGCATCATCGTCTGGCCGCCGAGGCCCGACGCCGCAGGTTCACAGACTCCAAGCGCCAAAGCTGACGCTATGGCCGCGTCCACGGCACTACCGCCGGCGGCATACATACGCGCTCCTGCCTCGCTGGCAGCAAAGTGTGCGGTTGCAACGACGCCCTTCTTGGATACGGCCACTCGTTGTGGGTGGCCAAGTTCGGTAACGGTCATGCTTTTTCGGTCTCCGCCAACAGGAACTGGGCCAGCAGCAAGGTTCGCTGCACAACGCTGATGCGTTCGACGGCTTCGGTGGCTGTGAACGTCTCGGTCGCGGCGGGGCCGACACCGCAGAGCACGGCAACATTCGGCGGGACCAGTCCGGCAACCGATGGCAGCAACGAAGAGTCTTCGACGAACGGGAGTTCCCAGCGCTCGGATGCCGTTCGCATCGCCTCGATCAACTGGGTGTTGCAGTCACGCTTTTGGAATGCCGGTCGTTCTGAGATGACTTCCAGGCGTACCTTCAAGCCTTCGCGGCCCTTGCCAAGGATCTCGCGGATGTTGGCTTCAACGGTGTCTGCGACCGCGGGGTCGAGGTAGTTGATCAAGATGGTGCCGACGATCTCGTGCGGCAGCAAGTTCTGGTAGCCGGTTGTGCGAAGACTCGACACGCTGACGGCAACGCGCCCCTTGCGGGTAGACAATGCACAGCACTTCTCGAGTTGCTCCCAGGCCCAGCGCAACGCCTCGGGTCGCTTCGTGACCTGGCCGAGCTTGCGAGCGGCGCCGGTGATCCGAAGGTCTAGCTGCCGGACACCGCGGCGCTGCACAAGGAACTTGTCGCCCGGGTTGCCAGAGCGCAGCACCAGTACTTGCTTGGCGCGCGCCGCCGTCTTCTTGATGAACGCGGCGCTGTTCACGCAGTCGCGTCCTTCGTCGCCGTAGTAAAGCACGCCGATTTTCGACTTGGCCAGCTTGCGCCGTCGCTTGAGCGCTTGGAGCGCGAACTCCATCGCCACTAGCGGCGCGCGCGAAGAGCCAATGCCCTCACCGTGCAACCACTCTGGTTCGCGCTGAAACACCGGCACCACTGCCGATTCCGGCAGCGGGACATCGAGGTTGCCGATCAACAAGGTGCCGCCGTCGAGCCCTGCGGGGCTTTCCCATAGGCTCGCAACGTGGGCTTCGGTCGGCGCCTCGCTGGCGCGCAGGCCGAGCTCGACCAGGGACTTGTCGAGTTCGCCAACCGCGGTGCGCAACCCGATCGTATCGTTGGTCCGAGAGGACATCCTGGTCCAGTGCGCAATCCGCTTTTCGATGCGGTCGCGGCGCCCCGAGACGTACTCGATCAGCTCTTCCTTGTCAGTGGTCCGTCCCGGAACCGACAGGTCCATTGGCGTTGGCGTGCCGAAGTAGCGCGCACTGGCGACCTCCACCAGGCGATTGACCAGGCCGCAGAAATCGAGTCCGACGGCTTGCGCGCCCTGAACATACGAGCCGTGCTCGCCCAGGCTGGGCAGGCTGTTGATCTCGAGCAGATACGGCGTGCCATCTTCGTCGAGGCGCATGTCGACGCGGGCGCAGTCCGAACAGCCAAGCGCCTTGAACGCCTTGATGGCGAGGTCTTGCACGGCAGTCCGCGTTGCGTCGTCGATCTCGGCAGGGCAGACCACGTCGACGGTGCGGCCCGACTTGCGGGTCTTGTCCTCGTAGGTGTAGATCTTGGGGCCGCCTTCTCCGAACACGAGTTCCGCGGGCGGTAGTGCTTCGGGCGAGCCGTTGCCAATCAGTCCGACATTGATCTCACGGCCCGAGATGTAGCGCTCAACGAGCACGGATTGGTCGAACTTGTCGAAGATCGCCTTGGACGCCTCACGCAGTTCGTCGTCGTTGTTGACGATCTTGATGCCGAACGAAACGGCTTCGTTGCGCGGCTTGACGATCAGCGGGTAGGTGAGCTCGGGCAGCTTGTCGTCCGGTGTTTCCAGCACGGCAAACGCTGGGGTCGACAGACCATTCTGCGCGAAGATCATCTTCGCCACGACCTTGTCGAGCGCCAGCGAGTGCGCCATGGGCCCCGAGCCGACGTAGGGGATGCCGACCATCTCGAGGATGCCGGGGACGTGCGTGTAGCGGGCCTGGCCTTGGATGCCGTAGGCCAGGTTGAATACCATGCCGGGGCGCTCACCCTTCATTACACGAGGCATGAACTCTTCGAGCTCTTCAATCAGGTCCTTGTCGCCTTCGAAGGCTTTTACCTGGTGCCCGCCCTTTTTGAGGCAATCGACGATGCGATCAATCGACTTCTTGCCGTAGCGCTCCTGGTTGCGCGTGCCAAAGACGTTGATGACCTTCTCGCTCTTCCGATTGTATACGACTGCTACTTTCATAGTTGGGTGTGCTCCATGGGCAACGAACTCGCCCTTTGTGAGCGTGCAGCGTAATCGACGTCAGTCAGGGTTACATGATGGATTAGGAGGCGCTGCGCAAACTTCGAATGACGATCGGTCGCGCGAGCTTGGGCAACTCAGCTGCTGCGGAGCTGCCGTCGTTGACCGGTAACTTCGCGGGCGACCCAGTCACTGAACTTGCAAGCAGCCCGACATCCAGCAAGCCCGACGTCCGGCAAGCAGCAGCCCCGAAGCCACGCCCACCGCAGTGCGATTGCTGCCGGCCCTTGACGGCGTTGGTCGTCGCACGCGAATGGCAGCGCGGCACCATGGAGGTGGTGGCACCGATCGATTCCTTGCAGATCCTGATCGGCAAGGCCATCCCGCCGTTCATGCTCTTGTCTCGTCGATGGCCTGCTGCTCTCGGGCGGCGCCGTCGTGTGGTTCGGGGTGCCGATGGTCGGCACGCTCCCTGCGCTCGTCGCCGTGTTGTCGGTCTATTCGATTGCCATCTTGGGCATCGGTTTATTCATCTCGTCGCTTGCGACGACCATGCAGCAGGGACTGCTCGGTGCGTTCATGGTAATGATGCCGGCGGTGCTGCTATCGGGTTTCACGACCCCGATCGAGACCATGCCGCACTGGCTGCAGCAGGCGACCATCGCCAATCCGGCGCGCTATGCCGTCGCTGGCTGCCGCGCGGTCTTTCTCGAGGGGGCCGACCTTGCCGAGGTGGGGCAGTACTTGCTGCCGATGGCGGTGGTCGCGGTCGTGACGCTGGCTGCGTCGGGATGGTTGTTCGGGCACCGCACGCGTTGAATGGGTCGTGGCTGGCCGGGTTGCCTGGCGTTCAGGTCAGGCGGCCGCTTGTGGCCCGCGTCGCTTGCTCGCCAAGGCCTCCGCATTTGCGGACTAGGTATCGATGCGCACCACGTTGCTCGTGTCGAAGCGGGTCAGCGCCCACATTTGAGGTAGCTGCCAGACTGCCGCGCACGCGTGCTGCACGAAGAAGGTGAGGCCGACCGGCAGCGTTGGCACTGGCAGTTCCCAGAGGATTTGGCGACCGAGCATGCCTGACTGCGCGCCCGGAGCGAGCAGCAGCACGTTCGCAAGAGTCGGGCAGATCTGGGTGAACGGTGCTGGCAGCTGCAATGGCGCAGTCGGTGCGGTGGACGCGACGACGAAGCTGTGGAACTGACCGAAACCGCCGGCTCGCAGAACTCCTAGTGCGCCGGGGGCTGGGTCGTCGACGAACATCAGCGTGTGGTCGCACTCGATTGCCTGCCATCCAGCTGAGCCAAACAGGCCTCCGCAGCCCACTTGGTCTTGCGTTGCGGTTGCGTCCCATTGCTCGACCACGAGGTTCACGCTCTGGCCTGTTGGCTGCGCGCCACAGGTATACTGGTAGATGCGCACTGGCAACGGGGTCGTGCCGACGGGGATGACCAGGTTGCGGGTCTTTTCGAAGGTCGAGCCCCACGAGTAGGAAACTTCGTTGGAGCCATCGTCGCCGACGTCGACGCGGAACTGGCCGCCGCAGTCGCCGCTGGCCGTGATGCTCATGCGCAGGGTCGCCCAACCAGGTTGCAGCGCGGACACGTTGAGTCGCAAATCGCTCGTTGCGGTCAGGCCGCCGCAGTTGGGGCCCCAGACGTTGTGCGATGCCGATAGCGAATTGCCGGTGATCGCGCACGTGAGGGTGCCGTTCGCGAGGCAGGTCGGATCGAGGATGCTGAGCGATGCGCTGGTCAATGGACCAGCGGGGTGCTGTTGCTGTGGCACGCCGCCAAGCGATAGCGTCAATGGCTGGATGGCTTCGAGGGTCGTTTGCAGGCCTTGCGCGGCGAGCGAAGGGGCGAGAGTCGCGCCAAGCGCGAACATCACAGCAAGTTTGTGCATGGTTGGTGCCTGCTACTTCACTGCTTCGCGCGGACTTCGTCGAACATCATCTGCAAGATTCGGCGAGCGGGCGCACGCTCCTTGCTCTGACTCTTGACCTAGTCCGGCTCGCGACGGCAACCGCCAGCATCGAGAGTGCGATCGACCCAGTCGTTGGAGAACTCGCCGCGTTGCACGGCAGCGACGTAGTCGGCAAGCTTCGACTCGCGCTGCTCCAGACGTTCCAGCAGGTCGGTGAGGAAATCGCGGCGAACGACGACGACGCCATTCTCATCTGCAACCACAACGTCACCCGGCAGAACGACCGTGCCGCCGCAGCTGATCGGATAGTTGATTTCGCCGGGCCCCCGATGGAGCGGCCCCATTGGCGTCACGCCACGTCCGAAGACTGGCATGCCAACTGCTTCGATGCCGGCCACGTCGCGGACCAGCCCGTCGACGATGAATCCCGCGATGCCACGGTGCCGCGCCTTGGTCGCGATCAAATCCCCGATGATTCCATTCGGGCCACTGCCCCCGTGAACTACGACGATGTCGCCTGGCTGGGCAACATCGAGCACCTTGTGCACCATCAGGTTGTCGCCGGGATAGACCTCAACCGTGCAGACTGGCCCACAGACCGTTCGCGGCCCGACCAAGTGCGCAATGTCGCGCGACATTGTGTAGAGCCGATTCATCGAGTCCGAGATATCTGGCGTCGCGAATCGCGCCAATCGCGCGACGTCCTCGGCGGTCGGTCGCTCGATGTTTTGTCGGATACGAAATCCGGGGCCGGGGTGCATGTCGGCTGATTGAGGCTTGTGGTTCATTTTCGTTTCGGCTCCGGCATGCTGTGTAGTCAATCGCCGCGGCAAGGTTGAGCTTGTCCATTCCGCAGAGTTCGTCTCCTTCGTTTCCATGCGAACAGGTTCAGCATTCGATGGCAAGTCGTAGCGCGCGCTGGCTGCGCCTGGCCGTGCGCGCCCGCGCCGTGATCGGCGGCGAACGCGGCACGTTCGAACGTATCCGTCGGCAGTTCTACGCAGAGCTCTGGCAGCGCACCGCGGAGGCACTTGGCGCCGAGATCGAGCCAATTGGTGGTGAGCTGATACGCATCCGCAAGGGCGCTGCAAGCACGCTCGTGCGCCGCTCGAGCTTGATGCTGGACAGTCGGGTGGTGTTGGAACTGGCTGGCAACAAACCTGCCTGCAACCGGTTGTTTGCCGACGCCGGCCTGCCGATTGTGCGCCATGTGGAGTTCGATCTCGATTCCTTCGGGAAAGCCTGGGAGTTTGCCCAAGAGTGCGCCAACCCGGTTGTCGTCAAGCCGGCGCGCGCTGGTTCGGCGGGCCGCGGCGTGACGACCGGCGTGACCACTCGTGGTGCCCTCAAACGCGCCGCTTGGTCGGCACTCGCGCACGGCGATGGCATCCTGTGTGAAGAACAGGTCGCGGGCGCGTCGCTGCGGCTCTTGTATCTCGATGGCCGCTGCATCGATGCCATCCGCCGGGACCCGCCGTCGGTCGTCGGCGATGGCCACAGCAACCTTCGCACGTTGTTGCGCGCCGAGAACGAAGCGCGACGACAAGCACCTTGGACCGCGATGCACCCGTTGCGCAGCGATCGCGAGATGCGTCAGTGCCTCGCAGTTGCCGGCCGTTCGCTAGCCTCTGTGCCTGGCGGCGACGAGATCGTTCGCGTGAAGCGCGTCGTCAACGAGAACTCGGCCCGCGACAACGTCCGCATTCTCGGCGACATTCATCCGAGTATCGTCGCAGCGGGTCGCTCGGCGGCGGCGGCGCTTCCCGTTCGTTTGGCGGGCGTCGACTTCTTGACCACGGACGCAACCGCGCCTCTGGCACAAACTGGCGGCATCGTGCACGAAGTCAACACCGAGCCAGCACTTCACCATCACGTGCTGTGCCATGGCGAGCCGGAGACTGACGTGGCGGCTATCGTGTTGGCACACTTGCTCAGCGGCGAGAGTCGATGACCGATCGATCAACAGGACCAGCGACCGGCGGCGAGCTGCCGGCAGTCGTCGTGCTTGGCGGCTCGGTCAATGCTCTCTCCATCGTCCGAAGCCTGACGCCGCGCGGGGTCACCGTGCATATGTCGATGCCGGTTGGGCGACCCGAGTTGGCCACCCGCTACTGTCGAAATGCTCTGCCATTCGATCCAGCCATTGGCGCTGTCACCGCGTGGCGCTCCCTGCTACTCGGCGCCGAGCGTCGCCTCGATGGCAGCGTGCTGCTTGCTTGCGATGACGATGCGATTGAGTTCCTCGCGAGCCATCACTCAGAACTGGCCGCGCGCTATCGGCTCGACGCTGCTAAGCCAGAGTTGCACCTCGACCTGCTCGACAAGCAGCGAACCCTGGAGCTAGCGCGCACCGCCGACGTGCCTGTGCCCAATTCCTGGCAGGTACGCGAGGCAGCGGATGCATCGCGTGTCGCGGCGGCAGCCAACTTTCCCGTAATCATCAAGCCGCTGCACTCGCACCGTTTCCAAAAGGTATTCGGAAAGGGCGGCCGGAAGTTCTTCGTCGCGAACCAAGAAGGCGAACTACGCGAGCTGCTGGCGCGCGTGCTCGATGCCGGCTTGGAGACGATGGTCGTGGAAAAGTGTCCGGGCCCCGACAGCTTGTTGGGCAGCTACTACACCTACATCGACGGCGATGGGGCGTCGCTGTTCCACTACACCAAACGCATCATTCGGCGGTTTCCCAAGAACGAAGGCATCGCGAGCTACCACGTCGCCGAGTGGGACGAGGAGATCGCCGCCATGGGCCAGCGGTTCTTCAAGGGCATTGGCTTTCGCGGCCTCGGCAACGTCGAGTTCAAGCGTGACCTGCGAGACGGATCGTTGCGGATCATCGAGTGCAATCCGCGCTTCACCGCGGCCCAAGAGCTGCTGCAACGCTGCGGTATCGATACCGCGTGGCTCGTCTACACCAGCGTCGTTGGCATGCCGGTGCCGAAGATTGCGAGCTACCGGCAGGGTTTGCACTACTGGTATCCGCTGCGCGATTTCCGGGCATATCGCGAATTGAGCAGGCTGGGAGAACTCTCGTTGTTTGGTTGGCTCGGCAGCATCTGCCACCGCCAGGTGCTGCCTCGCTTTCGACTGTTCGACCCCATGCCTGCGATTCGCGGGTTGATGCGTCGTCGCAAACCCTGAGGATGTCGACGATGCTTTCCCGCCGATGAGTGTCACGCCACGAATACCTGCAGCCGAACTACGTGGTTTCGCCACCGAACTGTTGCAGTGCGGTGGGGTCGAAGCGGATGAAGCCCGGATCACGGCCGAAGTTGCGGTTTGGAATGATCTGGTCGGCCGGCCAACCCAAGGTGTCGAACGGCTGCCGACCTTCCTGACTCAGGTAGCAACGGGCGCCATCCAGTCACCGTGCGCGGCGATACTGCGCCGAACCGGGCCCGCGACGGCTCAGCTCGACGGCAACCGCGGGCTTGGCTACGTGCTCGGTGCACGTGCCGTCGACGAAGTTGCCGCGCTCGCCGCCGAATCGGGGATCGGTGCAGTGGGTGTGCGACGCAGCAACCATCTGGGTTCGGGCGCCGCCTGGGCACATCGCTTGGCCGACCGCGGCTTCGTCTCCATCGTGGTCAGCAATTCGTTCGCCAAGGTCGCGCCACCCGGCGGTTCGCGTGCGCTGCTCGGCACCAACCCGTTCGCCTTCGGATGTCCGGGGCCAGACGGTCGTTCGATACTCGTTGACTTCGCCACCGCAGCGTCCTCTGGCAGCGCCATCCGCGCCGCAACTCGCGCCGGGGAACCGATCGCACCCGACGTGCTCGCCACAACGGCAGCAGGCACTCCCGTTCTGCAGTCACAAGACGGCAAAGGCTTCGCTCTGGCGCTGTGCGTCGAAGTGCTCGCCGGTGTATTGACCGGCGCGGCGATCGGCACCGAGGTCGGTTCGATGTTCGCCAAGGACGACGCGGCCGCAGATGTCGGACACTGCTTCGTCGCGCTGGATCCCAAGCGGTTCGACGGCGGCACCAACTTCATGAGCCGGATCGCAGCGCTGCTGGCATCGGTTCGATCGACCAGCTGTCTGCCCGACGCTGAGCAGCCGCGGGTCCCTGGCGACGAACGCTGGGCGCGCTACGAGGACAACCTGACGCATGGCGTCGAGTTGCCAACAACAACGCGCGAGGATCTAGCCGCCTGTGCCGCGCAGCTCAGCATCAAGACCCCGTGGTAGGTACGGTGCCAGGCACAGAAGTAACACCTTCGATGGCGCCAGCTGGCGCCATCGAAGGTGTTACTTCTGTGCCTCGCGCCTATTTACCGAAGCTGTCGATTGGCTTTCGCGCGTCATCGCCCCAGATGGAACGCGCTCGGCCATTGTCCTCGAGCACATAGCGGCCGGTGCCGCGGGCTGCGCACTCGATGAAGAGCACCGCCGACTTGCGGCTGAAGATGCTCACAGCCGCGGGCTCGGGGAAGTAGCGGAACGACACCGAGACCCGGCGCTTGCCTGGCAGTTCGAGTACTTCTGGGGACTCATCGCCGGGCATTAGCAGAGCGTCGTCGGGCAGCGCTCCAGCAAGGAAGAACTCTGCCAGGTCTCGGGGCCGCCGCTGATGACGCTGCTCGAAGTCCTGCAGGATCTGCCAGGCATTCTCCAGCTTCTGTTTGGCTAGTTCGCTGCGCAAGACGCTCGAACTTGTTTGCATTGTCGACGGCAGCATCGTGCCGCCGAGAATCAGGTAGGCACCCGTAAACGGCCCGCCAACCGGACCGACATGTGCCATGGTCAATCGATCGTCATCGCGGCCAAAGACTCCGTGAAGGGCGCCGATGTGCTCGTCGACTTCGTCAGGATCGGGTAGGTCGTCGAATCCGATGCTGAGGCCGTCGCTCAACTGATAGAGCGGCAGCCAGACGTCGTAGAGCGTTCGGTAGAGCTGGGCCAGATCGCAGCGCAGGTCCGCACCCGCGAGCTGCTTGCCGGTCGTCAGTTCTGGCTGCACCGCGTCGGCCACCGGCATCGCCGTCGCGCCGCCTGTCTGAGCCTTCAAGAATGCGCGCATGCTGAGCGGCGATTCCGCCACATGGAGTCGGTTGTCGATGTGGCAGAAGGTCGGCTGCACGCCTTGAGGAAGGCCGGGTATCGGCAGGATGGTGCACTCGATCCCGCCGTACGTGACCTTCCGACTGTCCTGGGCCATCGCCACGAGTCCGTTGAGGAACTCGGCCAGCTTCGTCGGCTTCGCGACTCCTAGCGTCAAATAGATGCGCGGAATCAGGCCACCCTTGGCGGGGGCTGTGAGCCCGAGCGCCATCCGACCGTCGAGTAACGGCGCGGCTGCGTCGAGCAGCATCGCCTGCTCGCCGAACAGGTCCGACGCCAAGTCCGCGAGCTTGACGAGCTCAAGATCCGCGCGGAACTGCAGAATTGCCCCCTTGGGGAGCGCTTGGGCGATGCACGGATCCGAGCCATCGACAAGCTCGAGCAGGTTTCGCCCGTTCTCGGCAACTGCGACTTCGAGCTGGATGACTTCGCGCAACTGATCCCCTTCCGGCACGATCGAAATTCGCAGCTGCCCAAGTTCCGTCATCAACTGCTGCAGATCTGGCTCGCCTTTCATGATATCTCGAAACGTCGAGAACAAGAACTCGAGGTGCACTCCGGCAGCACGAGGCTTGGCCTCCGGCCGGAACGACCCGAAGTCCTCGTGGTCATCCGAGCCGAAGACAAAGGTGCGGCCCAACCGCTGCGTCCAGAAGCGGGTATTGGCGTAGCGCGGACTTGCCTTCGCGAGCTCTCGCTCACGCAGTGCTGAGTTCAGATGCATGGTCCTACCGGTTGTTGGACCTTCCGGATCAATACTTCGAACGTCGAACCAACCGGCGCTCTTCGACCACTCGACATCGGCGGCCAAGCGCTGCTCCCAGGCCGCAACCGCGTCGGGAGCAATGCGGTTCGTAGTGATGAGGCGTGGCCTCGTTGCAAGTTGCTGCACCATCGCGTCAATGCGCTCGACCTCTTGGAGGCGATGCCACGGCCCCAGTGGTTCAAAGCAGGTTCGCATGACGAGCGATGCGGCTTGCGGTTCGAGTTCGAGCTTTGCGAGCACCGCCGCCTTGCGGGTGCGCTGTCCGAGCTCACGCTGCCGATCGGAGGCGTCCATGCGCTGCGCCACGATCCTCTCCAGCTCCAGTGCTTCGAACATGCGCCCGATCGCAAGATTCGGCCACTGCTTTCGCAGCGCGGGTAGGTCCTCGCAGATGAAGCGAGCCGACGGTTCGAACGGCGGCTCAAAGACCATGGCGGCCTTGCCCTGCCCATCGACGGACGGGCGCAAGGGAGTGGCTGGCGGCGCTTGCGCGCAACAGGCAGCTCCGAAAGTGAGGCCGAGAACAGCGGATAGCAGCGTCTTCTTCATCGAGTTTCCATATGCAAAGCAACCGACAAACGATCGTGCGAGCGCCCGGACCGGAACCTCGCGCCAATGGCCTAGACGATATTGATAGCGACCTGCAACGATCGAAACCGGCAAACATTGCGATTCGCACTGATCAAGCCAGAGCCCCGCGTCGGTGCACGATGGGGCCGCAGTCGCAGGCGCTCATCAATCTTGTGCGGCCATCGTGACATTTGCTTTCTGTGATCATGAATCACTTATGCTCCAGCCATGTTGACGCTGAGCATGATCGTGCTGCTGCACGCGAGTCCGCAGGATCCGGTACCACAACCGAATGCGGCGAACCTGCAGGAGTGGTTGTCGTTCATTGAGCCTGCCGAGAGCGAGTTGGCGTATCGCGCAATTGGTTGGCGCAATGAGCTTTGGCCGGCAGTGATCGAGGCCCGCGAGCTTGGCCGTCCAATCTTGCTTTGGACGATGAACGGGCATCCGCTGGGCTGCACTTGAAACAATGGTGTTCGGGGCCGCCAGTTGGTTTGGTCCGACCCAAAGATTGCCAAGTTGAGCCGCGAGTTCGTCACCGTTGCGGATGAGGCCTACATGCTCTACCCAGAGCACGAGGGCAACCTTCAGCGAGTGAAAGACCGCCCGCAGCACCAGTTCTTCAAGCGCTATGGTGAGGCGATGCCGGCCGGGGATTGGCACCACCCTGGCACCAAGCAGGGCCTCTACATGATTGGTCCCAACGGCGAATACCTCGAAGGGAAGTTCGCTGCGAGTGGCCTTCCTGATGACATCGGCGAACGTCTGGAGCGCGCGCTCGATCGCTGGCAGAAGCTACGCCGTGAGAAGAAGTATGCCAACAAGTCGGTGCCGCGCGTCGCGTCGACGTTGCCGCCCGGTTTCGTTGGCAAGGAGTTCGTGTTGCACGTGTACTCGCGCGACTTGCCGCGCGGGGATGCCGAGTGTGGGGTGCGCTTCGACAAGAAGGTGCATCAAGACGCAATCTGGATCGACTTCATCAAGTGGGCCTGGAATGAAAACTGGCTTGATGCAGGCGACTGGCACGTTCTCGTGCCCAAGGGCCGCAAGGAGCAACCAGTGGACCAGGCGTTTATCGGTCTGGTCGCCCAGAAGATGTTGATCGACAATGTGCGCGGCCAAGCTCGCACGTGGCCCAAGTCGGCAATTCGTACAGCCAAGCTCACCATGAAGGGAAAGCCAGAACGTGGCGGCGTGCGGATCACATACCGGGGCGAGGTCGACCTCGACGATGGTGCTCGCTCGATTCGGGCACAGATTTACGGCGAAGGCCGCTACGACAGCAAACGGCGCGATCTCGTAGAGTTTGAGTTGCTGGTGACCGGACTACGAACCGGCAAGCATGGCGCGAACCAACGCGCCCAGGATCTCGGTCCAGCTCCCATCGGCTTCTCGATCAAGCGCTACTAGGGAATCAGTGCGGGGGGAGGCAGTTCTGTGCCTGGGTGCGTGCGATTGGCGCGATGGCGCGCAGGCGAAGTGAGTTGGAAGTCGAACAGGGCCCCGATGGACTTTGTCGCGTGCGAGGATTCTGGTGGGGCTTGATGAGATCGAAGTCTGTGAAGACATCGGGCCACTGACATGGCGGCGCAAGATCGGTCGCGCAGAGCTCGCGCCGAACTGATCGTACGACCCATCGGTGGCCTGTTCGGTTCGAAACTTCAGAGTTGGAAGATCGAGTGCCGGCGTACCGTGCCAGGTTCGAAACGCACATTCCGGTGGTGGCGGCGCACCGCTGCTTCAATGGGCGTGGGCGGCTGGTGAGATCACCAACGCGGTAGCCGCGGCAAGTAACGCGACCGAGAACTTGTTCATGTCTTCTTCTCTGTTCCTCAAGGCTGAGGACAATTGGGTGTCGATCGATCGACCAAAGTAGCTGCCGATCGCATTGGGGAACAGCTGGCGAGCGAATCCCGAAGCTGTGGCGCACATTGTGCGGGAATGCACCCTGTGCTGGAACGGCACGTCACCGACTTCGACCGTGGGCTTCTCACAGGCCTACCGCGGTATCATCTGTTTCGATGAATACCCGCAACGTGGCTCTCGTTTTCACCATGGCATTGCTCGCTGGGTGCAGAACCGCACCAGTTGGCGTCGAGGCGGGCCCCAATGGGGTGTTGTCCGCGACTCTGACAATCAACAACGACAAGATCCACGTGGAAGGGCGTGACGGCAGCCTCTTCGTCAATGGTGAGGTTCGCGGTGAAGTTCGCGAAGGGGATTGGGTGACGGTCGATTGGGATGGCTCTGTTCAGGTTAACGGCAAGCTTCGGTAGCTTGCTGGTCGACCTCAGCCAGCGAGATTGGACCCGGCGGTGAGTTATTCTCGCTGGGTTCTTTTCTCTAGGAGCGCTGAAGCGAGCGTTGGAGCTCCTGGTCGGCAACGGATCGGCGTTGGTGCGAGGAAGTGTTTTTTTGTCCTGGCACCGTACGCACTCACAGCGACCATTGCTTCAACAACGCGCCGAGTTCGGCGAAGTCGGCGACCGGATCAAAAGACTCCGGCGACTCGCTGCGGCCGCGGCTGCCAATGATCACGCAGCGCATGCCCGCTGCGGTTGACCCCGCGGCATCGACCTCGGGTCGATCGCCAACGTAGAGGACTTCTTCTGGCGGTAAGTTCCACAGCTCGCACGCCCGCGCAAAGCCCCGCGGCCGAGGCTTGAACGCATTGACCGCTGGATCCCCTGCACTGAGGCACACCGAGGCAAACTCTCGAATGCCCATCGCGTCGAGCTTGGCCTCTACAGGGTAATCGGAGAAGAAACCGATCTGGCAATGGTCGTCGCGCAGCTGCTCGAGTAGATCGACCATGCCAGCACGCAGGCAGCCTTTCAGGTGTGGTAGTGGTCGCTGCATGAACCAATCTTGAACCGTCGCAAGCACCTGTTCGGGATCTTCTCCGGCGAGCTCGGCTGCCCGATTGAGGTGCGAGGTCGCAACATTGACATCCGAACTGGGCCAGTCGCGCACCTCTTCCAGGGCGTGCCGATAACTGCGCAGCCGCTTCATCACGCGAAGCGCCCGGAAGGGGCCGCGCAGGGGCAATAACAACAACGCCGCAGCCATGCGCAATCGCATCGGGCGGGCGTGATACAGCGTGCCGTCGACATCGAACAAGACGGCGCGTATCGGCGAGGAGGGCTTGGTTGGCGACACTGCATTGTTTCTACCTGCAGCAGATCACCAACGCCACGCATGTGACACGTACGGTGCCAGGCACAGAAGTAACACCTTCGGCCAGCGGCAGTCGGGCCTGGCCGGCAGCGAATGATCGGCGTGGCTGCGAGGAAGTGTTTTTTTGTCCTGGCACCGTACGCACGTTTAGCCGCCGAGGGTGGCTAGGCGGGCGCGGAGGCGTTCGTTGGTCGGGTGGCGTTGGGTGCCTTGTTGCCAGATGCTCTTGGCCTTTGCCGTGTTGCCTTGCTGTGCGTGCAGGTTTCCGAGCCAGATGTAGACTTGTGCTTGGGTCGGCTCGATGGGCAGGTTCTGTTGCTGTTCGATCAGCGTCTCGAAGTGGCCCATGGCTTCCGGCAAGCGGCCGTAGGTGTCGGGCCAGAACGCCAGCTTGATGGCCTTCTCGTAGCGTGCGGTCCAGTTCTGCGGGTCCAGTTCCAAGACCCTGCTGTATTGCTCGTCGGACTCAATCCAAAGGCGTCCGTTCTTATGGTTGGGCGCAGACATTGCGGCTGCGTGCGTCGCTCGCGCAAGCTCGTGGCGTGCTTCGATCGACTGTGGCGCCTGCGCGACAGCATCGCGATACACGTCGAGAACTTCGTCGATACGGCCTTGGGCTTCGATGTCCGCCCACAGGTCTCCAACCTGCTCCTTGGTGGCTGATGCCAGTGCAGCCAGCAGTTGGGTTGTGGTGCTGTCTTGGGCGGTCGGCTTTGCTACTTGGTCAGGCCCACCCTCGCTCTCAGGTGTTTGGCGCATGGCTTCGGCGACCATGGCCCGAATGCTGGCGCGATCGGGTTCTGGTGACGAAACGATGCTGCGCACGGGCTGCAGTTCGAGCTTGCGAAGATCTGTGCGCAGTTGCTCGACTTCGATGCGCAGGGATGCCAAGGCGGCGTCGGATTCTGCTGAGCGATCGCGACCCTCGCTTGGAAGCGGGGATTCCGTGCAGGCAAACGTGTTGTTGGCAACCAGCACGACACTGGCACTGGTCAGGCAGGAAAGTAGAGCGACGGAGAGCAACTGCATTGGGATCTCGTGTTGGTGTTGGCGGAACGCGCATCATTGGCGCGCCTCTATCTCGTCGCACGTTGATGGAGGGCTCACAAAATCTCGCCGTGGCGCACGATTGTTTACGAACCCAACCAACGTCCGCACTTGCCAAGCGGGAGATCTATCGATTGTTCGGCACCACGGCGAGCAGTTCCTGATAGCGCGTGCGCGCGATATCGGAACTCTCCGCGATCAACGCTGCCGCTTGCAGGGTGGTGCGAAACAACGGTTGCATGCCAGGCCGCTCGGCGAGTCCCGCGGCGCAGAGGTCCAAGACCGAATGCGCAGCGGCTGTGCCGAGTTCGAGCAAGCGCTGGTCTGGAATCTGAGACCAGTAGGCTTCGATGCTCGTCAGCAGTTGCTGCCGTTGTTCACTCGTTGCTGCCGCAAGCGATGCGATCGCCATCCTTGTCCATGATAGCAGCGCCCAAGGGTCCTTGAGGCCATGTTGCGCGATCGCCTGCATGCCGACTTGGGCACGTTGCATGGCTGCACTTGGGTCGATCTTGGTGCGGTGTTCGACTTCGAGGGCGAGTTGCGTCCGCAGGCTCTGGCGACGCTTTCGGGTCGGGTCTGCTGCGTAGGCGAGCAATGCGAAATCTCCGGCTAGCGTCAATTGTGCCAGCCCATCGTCGAATCGCCCGGGCTGGTAGATCCACCAGATGCCGAGACGAAAGTGACTCCAGCCGATCAATGCTGGAAAACGCGTCGAAGCAGGGAAGCGCTCTCTACCTTGGATTGCGAGGTCGAGCGCGGTCTTGGCATCGTTGGCGCCTTGTGCCCCGTCGCCGCTGCCAACTTGCAGGTCGCTGCGAGCCCATAGGGCGACCACCAGGTCGCCGATGGCGTCGGCCGAGTTTGCATGCGCAGCAAGGCGTGCTCGCGCGACGGCGACCCCTTCGTCTGCTGCGGCGTTGCCATTCTCCAAGTCATCGATTTTGCGCGCACTTTGAACGTATTGCGCGAGCGCCTTCAGTAACAAAGTTTCGCTGGCGTCGTTGGGCTGCAATGCCCATAGCCGACGCGCCAACTCTACTGCGCGCTGCAGGGCGCGGTAGCCAGTCTGCACGTCTTCGCGCGGCGCGAACCACTCGGTGCCGTGCATGACGCCGACTTCAAGATACGCCTCGATCAACGCAACCTGGCTGCTCGGATCTTCGAGCAAGGTGGTCCGCAGTTGCTCCAAGTCGTCAAACGTCGCTTTGACGATGGCGCGCTGCTCCAACAGGTTCTTGGTCGAGGCAAGCCGCGCGTTGGATGCTTGCAGCAAACCAGTGGTTGCACTGCGGCCGACGTCGACGAGTCGTTGCTGCACCTTGCGCAAGTGGACTTGGGCAATCTCGAGGTTGGCAGCCTTGCGCGCGGCATCGGCTTGCGCTGCGCGATAGTCAATTGCCGCTTCTTCGGCGCGCAAGTAGAGCGAGACGATCGTGAGCAGGCCGGTAGCCAGCAGTATTCCAGCCGCGGCCAGCCATGCACATAGCGCGGTACGCCGCCGTGCAAACAAGCGTATGCGGTGCCAAGTCGTGGGCGGGCTGGCGTGCACAGGTTCGTGGTTGAGAAAGCGGCGCAGGTCGTCGCGCAGCGCCAGCACGCCGTCGTAGCGCAATTCCGGATCCGGTTGCAGTGTGCGTGCGAGAATCGCACTGAGGTCGTCTGGCAACTCCGCGGCTAGCGTCGCAGGAGCAATCGGACCGGCGCGTTGGATCTTGGTCAACGCCGTCAGCATCGCTTCATCGCCATGCAGGTGCGGGTGGCGCGCTAGTAGCATCTCAAACAACAACACTCCGAGTGAATAGACCTCACTGCGAACGTCGAGCGTGTCGTGATCGCCGCGAGCCTGTTCGGGGCTCATGTAGAGCACTGTGCCGATGAGTTCTCCTGCCTGCGTGCGCGCCAATTCGGAACCGTTCTTCGAGAGCAATCGAGCGATCCCGAAGTCGATCACCTTGACCAGTTTGTTGGCATCTGCGCCGGCGGCGGCGGGCACGACCACGTTAGCGGGCTTGAGGTCTCGATGCAGGAAGCCTCGGCGATGGGCGTGATGCACGGCATCGCAGACCGACAAGAACATGCGGATGCGGTCGTCTCGATCTAGACGATTGCGATGGCAGTAGTCGGTGATCGGAGTGGGGTCGGCGACCAGTTCCATTGCCAGCCATGACAAGGCGCCATCCGAGGACTCGTGGACGCCGGCGCCGAGGATGCGCGCGATGTTGACGTGGTCGAGTCGCGCCAACGTTTCGGCTTCGCTAGCAAAGCGCTGAGCGGTCGAGCTATTGGCCTGATCAAACCGCAGAATCTTGAGTGCAACCCGACGTCGCGGTGCCGACTGTTCGGCTTCATAGACTTCGGCCATGCTGCCATCGCCGAGTCGCCGCAGCACGCGGAACGATCCGATAACGACGTTTTCGAGGGACGTTGAAACAGTCGCCTCGCGGCGCGGCTTCGACAGTTCCTCCGCGTCGTCCTTGTTCAGTTCGGGCGGATGGTCCAGGACCGCATCTCCGGCACCGTCGGCTGCTAGCAGCTCGCCAAGCTGTGTGGCGAGGACGGGCTGCCGCTCCGTCAGCTCACTGATGAAGCGTCCGCGCTGGTCTGGGGGCAGCGCCAAGGCTTGATCAAACAACTCGGCAAGCTGGTCGAGAGGGGTCATGGTCGCATTTCGTCAGAACGGTCGCGACGGCTCACGATTCTTCCGGAAGTTTGCTGGGCGAGGGCTCGCTACCCATGGCGCGCAGCAGCCAGGCGCGCGCGAACTGCCAGTCGCGCTTGACTGTGGCGGGGGATAGCGCCATCGCTTCGGCCGTTTGCTCTACCGATAGGCCGGCGAAGTAACGCAGCAGCACGATGCGTGCCCGTCGCGCGTCCTGTTGTTCGAGTTCTTGCAACGCCTGGTCGAGGCGCAAGAACGCCGCGTGCTCGTGCTCGGCGCCGCGATCCGTTGCGGGAGCTGCGATCTGGTCGGGTTCGAGGTCGGCACGCTGCCTCGGCCGCTTCTGGGCGTTGCGGCGCCGCGCGCGGTCGACCAAGATCCAGCGCATTGCCTGCGCCGTGGCGGCTCGCAGATGTTGGGGGTCCGCAAAACGCGAGCCGTCACCTTCCGGCTCATCTGGAACGCTGGCGAGGCGCAGCCATGCTTCGTGCACCAACGCAGTCGCCTGCAGAGTCTGGCCAGCAGGCAGCTCCGAGAGCTTCTGCCGCGCGATGCGCCGCAGCTCGTCGTAGAGCAATGCGAACCGGGGATCGTCTGAAGTTGCCACCAGCCAGTGATCTTAGCCGACGCCCAGTCAGACACGTACGGTGCCAGGCACAGAAGTAACACGTTCGATAGCGCCTGCGGGCGCCATCGAACGTGTTACTTCTGTGCCTGACACCGTACGCACAAGAGGCCCGGATCATGATGATCCGGGCCTCTTGTCGGTTCGAGCGGTTCGACTAGGTGCCGAGGGTCAGCTCGATGGCGTCACTCAGGATGGCGCCGAGCGCATTCGGGATCGATGCGTCCAGGCCGAGGCCCTGCGACACGAGAGCTTGACCGGTGAGTGCCGGGGTGTTCGGGATCGTGAACGGGTTCGAGAACGTCGTGCCGGTCGGCGCGCCGAGAATCACCAGGTCCAACGTCGCATGCAGGTTGCAATCGACGCCAAGGATCGGGAGCAGGGAGACACCTGGATCCAGCTTGGTCAGACCGTAGATGACACCACCGAACACAGCCGTGGCGGGCAGATCGCTGACGGTGACGTTGATCGTCGTGCCGAGAACGGGCGTTGCGTCGGCGTCGATCGATGGCGCAACACGGCCGTTGCCAGTCGTGAAGCCGCTGAGCGTCGACCAGTCGACGCGCAGTTCGGCTTCGCCACCACCGGCGCTGAAGCCAACCATGCCTTCGTTGTCGGCGCTACCGCCGTTGCCCACGCTTGGGCCGAAGGACAGGAAGATGAGGCCGCTCGGGAGCAACTCCATCTGCATGCTGTTGATGACTGCCAGCGGCGCGCCTGCGGTCGTGTCTTGCCAGTTGGGGATGTTGTCCCAGGTGATCCGGACGCCGCCACTTGGGCTCGAGGCTTCGTACCAGATGCTGCCACCGCCAGTCGCCGGGTCGGGGTCAAGGTCCGTCATGAATGCGGCCAAGACTGGGAGCCCAGGGCCAATCGTGCCGGCGAAGATGCCGGGGGTCTGCAGCGAGTTGGCGCCGTTGCCGCCAAACGTGGCGTCGAACGAGGCACCGAGATAAATCCGACCGTTTGAGTTGATCGTGATGTCGGTTGCCGTCGCGCCAGTCGCGTTCGGGTATGGGAATCCGGCCGGGAACAGCGCTGGATCCAGGGTCTGAACAATCGAGGAGTCATCCCACGTGCCGCCAGACGAGCTGGAAGTCGGGGCTTGCAAGACCAGGTCGACGCCATTCGCGGCTGGGCCAGCGGCGTCGTATGGGATGCCGCCGGCATTGACGGTGTACGTGTCAGTGGCGGGATCGTAGCTGAGAATCCAATCGGTGTTGGCCAAGTCGACCGTGGCACCAGGGGCAAACAGCTCGCTGACCATGCGGGGCGACTCGTAGCAGCCGGCGCCATACTTGCTCTTCGTGGCGAAGCCGGAACCAGCAACCATGTAGTTGATGTTGCCGTTGAAGACGCGCGGGTTGAAGTTCGCGTTGAAGGGGTAGGCGATGCCGGCCCCTTCGAAGAACTCCAGGTGCGGGTTCGACGCGAACAGCGCGCCGGTCGTCGTGCCGTTGGTGTAGTTGATCGACGTGCCGTTCGTGACCGTCACGTAGAAGGCCTGGATCTCGCCTGCGTTGATTGGAACATTGAGCGCGATCGGCAGTGGCGTCGGCGCATTGGCCGCCGTGCTGACAACACCCGTTGCGGATCCGACGAGCGTCCAGGCGGCGGGATTAGCCACGTCAGGCAGGTATGGCGTGTTCGTGGCGGTCAGCGTGTAGACCTCCATGTCCCATGTGCCGACATCGAGGTTGACGTCGAACCCGGTGACGTTAATCGGGACGATGGCGCGCAGGTCAAACATGTTGCCTGCTTGGCCATTGCCACCAGCAAAGGTGGTGGTCAGCGATTGCGCTGAAGCGGTAACGGCAATGAGTAGGGTCGCGGCGAACGGATAAAGAAGTCGCATAGGGTCAGGTTCTCTTGATGAAACGGAGCAAGAAGTTTGGGGGCAGCTGCTTGTGTGAGCAGTGACGGCGGGAGTAGTCGCAAAGGTTCCCCAGGTTGGGGTCAATTGCAGCCGATTTGGGCGATTTTGGTCAGACCACGGCCAATTAGTGCGATTGAGCCCAGATTCCAAGCTTCGGTTACGGCCATCCAGAAACCCGCACGCGTACGTTCCGTCTATGGATGAATCCGAGTTTGAAGCGTTCGTCGCCCGCTCCGTGAATGACCTGAATGCGAAGCAGGCCCGGCTCTCTACTGAATACGGTTTGGGGACCTGGACGGACTACCGGTTGGACCTCGCGGCCCGGAGGCTGAGCTTTCTTGATCAAGCCGGCGTCGTTGTTTGGGACGCGCAGATCACCCCCATCGGAACGTTCCGGCGATCAGATTCGACTTGGCAGTGGTTCTGGGCCATTCCCTCCTTGCCCGAAGATGTTCGCGCGGCATCGGAGGCGTTGCAGTCCCTGGAACAGGTGACGGGGTTCGACTTGTTCTCGTTGCCCGCCATGGAAGCGGATGAAGGCATGCCGTGGGAGTTGGCGGCGATGTCGGTTCGGTCGCTTGACGCGATGGGCTGCTATCACGCTGCCAGTGGCGACGTCGAGGTGTTCGTTGCCATTGATAGACTGACTGCGCCGTCGTAGAGGGCGTTCGGTTCTCGACCTGTGCGAGTAGTTCGTCGGGGACCCATCCGGCGCGGGGTCCTTCGTTTGCATAGGCGGGTTGCGAAGGGGTAGGGCGGCTGGAGTAGCTTGGTGCAAATGAGGGAACTCACATCGTTATTGCTGTCGGTCGGCGAGACGCAGGTCAAACTTCGGCGGGTGCGTGGGCGGCTGGTTGCTGGGATCGCGCTTGCGGGGCTTTGCTGCAGCCAAGTCACGGCACAGGCCATGCCGGTATTTGGCATCGTCCGGGATCTCGCGGGCGAACCAGTCGCCAATGCAACGGTCTGGGAGGTGCGTCCGGAACTTGATGGCGTCGACAATCTGACCGCATCGCGCCTTGGCCTGGGCCGGCGCTATGGCGCGAGCACGACCACCAACAAACTTGGCAAGTTCCTGCTCCGGGTTTCGGGCCACGACTCATTCGGCATCGTCGCGGTTCGCGGCGATCGAGAACGTTCGCAGGCGATTGCGCCGGCCGCTCCCGGTGGCAACTACGACCTGACTCTCTATCCACTAACTCCCATCAAGGGACGCTTCGTCGATGTGCTTGGTGACGTCGAGACACCAGCGCGTGGCCGCATGGTGCGATCGATGGGCCCGATCGAATCAGGTATCGCGGGTGACGGTCAGCTTGTTCGCTTGCTGGCGACCATCGATGAAGCCACCACCGATGACGAAGGTCGATTTACGTTGCTGGTGGCGAACGGAGTACCAGGACGGCTCGTGGGGCGTTGGGGCAAGGCCAAGTGCGACATCGCCGGTGACTTGGCCACAGAGTTTCTGATCAAGCGCACGCTGTGGCGGGCGTATGGCGAGGTCGTCAACGCGAATGGCCGCAAGCCGCTGACGACGGCGCGCCTGCATCTGGATGGCGCGACGATCCCAGTCGATTCGAAGGGTGTGTTCGATGTTGGAGTGCAAACAGGTCACTCTCTCATGATCACAGCTCCGGGCTTTCAGCCCCATGTTGTGCGGTCAGAGGATGCGTACGACGTGGAGATGATTCCGGTCGCGAGGGCTGAGCTTGTCGTTCGAAACGCCGACGGCTCGGTCGTCAAGGGCGCGGCGTTCGTCAGTTGCACGGTGGCAAGCTCCGCCCGAGGCAGCAGTATCGCGATCGCGCAGCACGTGGCCGACGCCAGTGGCAAGTTGGTGCTGTCGCGCGGCACGCAGTACGGAACGACATTGTGGTTGCGGCAGGCTGAGCGGCTGGTGCGTGTCTACGAATTGCCAGCCGGCATCGAAGACGCGCGTGACGAGGTCCAGATCGCGACGTTCTCCGTGCAAGGCACCGTGCTCGGTGGCGATGGCATACCAGCCGCACATGTACCTGTCTTCGCTAGCCCGAGCAATCCGGTGCTCGGCTCGCGGTGGCCGCTTGCCAGTAAGCCGGTTGCGTACACCGACCACGCAGGCAAGTTCACGATTCCGGCTCTGGCCAACCTCGAATACGTGTTGGCCGCGAAATCGGCTCAGAGCTTCGTGACGTTTACCGAGCTGTTCCAGCCAAAGGGCCAAGCCAAGGTTTCCCTGCAGCTTGAGGCAGCCCCGGTGATCAGCGGCAGCGTGCTCGGCCTCGACCGAAAGCCCGCATCCGGTGTCACGGTAATGGCGCAAGCCAAGGGCAAAATCGATCAGCGGCTGCAACACTTCGGGCTATGGGTCAACTCTGCGGTAACCGATGAGAAGGGCAGGTTCGTGGTGCCACTGGTGGCGGCGGGCATGCGTCACGAACTGCGCGCGTATCACCCGCAGGGCAATGCACATTCTCGGCCCTTGATCGTCGAAGGCGCCGAGGAGGATGTCGTATTGCCGCTGCTTCGATGACCTTCGCGATGCGTACGGTGCCAGGCACAGAAACAACACGTTCGATGGCGCCAGCTGGCGCCATCGAACGTGTTACTTTTGTGCCTGGGTGCGCCGGCCAAAGCCGGCACAAGGTAGTGGATGAAAGTTCCAT
>CAXBFC010000030.1:0-29919 GCA_963974725.1 uncultured bacterium
GCGACACCATCCTGCGGGCCATCCACCAGGAACGGCGCACCGCGAGAATGGCGGGAATGCATGGGAATCGAACCCACCGAATCCCGCTCTAGGCGGGACCCCACTGGTTTTGAAGACCAGGCCGAACACCAGCTCGAATGCACTCCCGTGTGAGGGGGGGCGAAGCATCGCGCCCGGACCGGTCGAGTGCAAGCCTCGGGTCAAAAGGCACCAGATCCTCCGCGTGATCGAGCGCGGGGACATACAAACTGCTAGTTGTCGGCCAGCCCGTGGCGACGATCGAGCTCTTTGAGCTCTCCGTTCGACTCCATTTCAAAAAGCGCCTGCTGCAGTCGCGCGGCGACCTCGGTGTGGGTCTTCGGCAGCGCCAACGCGTAGCGTTCCCAGGCGAGCGGCTCCACAATGCGGCGCAACTTGCCCGCCGATTGCGCAACCAGTGCGTCCGCCGCCGGCCCGTCCATGACCGCCGCATCAATCTCGCGCGACAGCAGTCGATACCGAGCAGAGCCGCCCGTCTTGTTCTCAAACACCCCCGTCGAACCGGGAAGGTGGCGCATGATCGCGCGTTGCGACGTCGTTCCCGCGGCACCGGACACCGATAGCTGATCGAGCTCGATGATGCTCCTTGGTTCGCCTTCCCCGGTCCGCACGACCACCGCGATCTGGGTATGGAAGTAGGGCCCGACGAACAACACGCGCTGTGCCCGCTCTTCGGTGATGCCGAGCGTCGCGCAAACTACGTCGACGCGGCCGTCCTCCACCTTCGGCAGCAACTGGTCGAACGGCATGCGACTCCAGCTGAGCGCAAAGCCCGCGCGTTCGCACAAACGCTGCATCATCTCGACGTCGCGGCCGATCGGTGTGCCGTCTTCGGCAACGCCAGCAAACGGCATATTGTCGAGGTCTGACGCGATCAGCAGGGACGTGCGGGTGTTCGCCGAACCGGACTGGCACGAGCCGAGCGACAATGCGCCAAGAACCAGTAGACCGGTGCACAGCAACTGGAATGACCGCAACGTATCGCGCTTCATTGGTGAGAATCTACCGCAGCCGTGCGCACGGCCCACCATGCTTAGCGACCCATCGGTAGCGTAGCGAGCTGCCAATCGTTACCGTCTCCGCGCAATGCAAGCTCTCGAACTGCGCGTCGGCTCCCTCATTCGCTACGAAGGCCGGATGTGCACCGTCGTCTGGTGGAACATCCTGCGCAACGACCGGCGCCAATTCATCCAGATGCGCATCAAGGACCTGCAGTCCGGCCGCATCCAAGAACTGAAGGAGCAGTCCGACTCCAAGTTCGAAACGCTTGAGAAGGAAGAGAAGGAGATGTCGCACTCCTACACCGACGGCGAAGCCGAAGTGTTCTTCACGCCAGAAGGCGACGAGTTCCGCTGCTCGAAAGTCGCCGCGGAAGATGCCCTGAAGTGGCCGGCCGACAGCTACACGGCGGTCTTTGTCGACGACGAGTTGGTCACCGTCAAGCCACCGCTATTTGCATTCGTCGAGATCACCGAAACGACGCCCCCAATCAAGGGCGTCGGCTCCGGCACCAAGGAAGCGACGCTGGCCAATGGCATGACGATGAAGGTCAGCCAGTTGTGCGACGTCGGCGACAAGGTCAAGGTCGACACCGAGACCGGCGAGTTCAAAGAGCGCATCAAGGGCTAGCGCAGCCCGACGTCATCTGTGCCAGCAAGCTGGCGATCTGTGCCAGCAAGCTGGCGATCGGTGCCAGCAAGCTGGCGCCGACCAGAAACGCCGAACGCAGAGGTTGCAGCGCTACCAAGTGCGAGGTGTTGCTGTAGCCTGCCCGCATGCCGTCGCTAGCCGTCCTGCTGGTTCTCTCGCTGGTCGTGTTCTACCTCGCGCACCGGTTCTATGGCCGCTTGCTGGCGAAGCTGTTTGGGCTCGATGCGGCCAAGGTCACCCCGGCCCATGAACACGAAGACGGTCAGGACTACGTTCCGACCAATCGCTTCTACCTGCTGTCACAACACTTCTCGGCGATCTCGGCAGCGGGACCGATCGCTGGACCGATCATCGCAGCGATGTGGTTCGGTTGGGGGCCGGCGTTTTGGTGGATCGTGCTCGGCTGCATCTTCATCGGCGCGATGCACGACTTCGCGTCGCTGGTCGGCTCGGTGCGACACGGCGCGTGCTCGATCGCGCAGATCCTTAGGAGCTACCTCAATCCGCGCAGCTACACGGCCTTCACGCTGTTCATCTGGCTGGCGCTGATCCTGGTCGTCGTAGCGTTCACTGACATCACGGCGAACGCGTTCGTCAATGCACTCGATGTCGCAATGCCCAATGCGACACCAGGCACGCCGGCACCGCGCGTGCAGATCGAAGGCGGCGGCGTGGCTTCGAGTTCGATGATGTATCTCGGCCTCAGCTTGCTGATGGGCATCGTCGTCAAGCTCTGCAAGCCGCCGCTGTGGCTGGTCACGATCATCTTCGTGCCCGCAGTCGGCGTCGCAATCTGGGCCGGCCCGTACCTGCCGCTGACCATGGTCGCGCCGGGTGACATCCCCAACCTGTATTGGGCTTGGGGCATCCTCGCGTATTGCGGCATCGCATCGATGCTGCCGATGTGGCTGCTGCTGCAACCGCGCGGTTACCTCGGCGGGTTCTTTCTCTACCTGACGCTCGGCGGCGGCTTCATTGGCCTCTTGTGGGCGAACCCCGAGATCCAGTGGCCGGAGTTCACGTCGTTCACCGCGGACAACGGCTTGCCGATGGTGCCGTTCTTGTTCATCACCATTGCGTGCGGCGCATGCAGTGGCTTCCACGGCCTCGTGTGTTCGGGAACGACCTCCAAGCAGATCGACCGCGAACCGGACGCACACCTCGTCGGCTACGGCGGCATGTTGCTCGAAGGCGTAGTCGCCCTGCTGGCGCTCGCATGTGTCATGCACTTGTCGACCGATTCCGAACTGGCCAAGGCCGGCCCGGACAAGGTGTTTGGCGTCGGGGTCGGCTCGTTCCTCCACGAGCTCGGTATTCCACTGCAGTTTGCGGTCACGTTCGGCATGCTCGCCTTCGCGACGTTTGTCTACGACACCCTCGACGTCTGCACGCGACTGGCACGCTACCTGTTTGTCGAGTTCACGGGTTGGCGCACCAAGACCGCCGGAGTCGTTGGCACCGTAGTCTCCCTGGTCGTGCCCGCATGGTTCGTCGCCGAACGCATCACGGACTCCAGCGGCAACCTCGTGCCCGCCTACAAGGTCGTGTGGCCGCTGTTCGGATCGATCAACCAGCTGCTGGCGGCGCTGACTCTGGTCGGCCTGTCGCTGTGGCTGGCCAAGACCAAACGTGGCATGTTGGTCCGCACGATGGTCGGACTGCCGATGCTATTCATGATGGGCGTGACGATCACGGCGCTGGTCATCCAGATCATTCACGGAGCCAACACGTTACTCGTGACGATGGCCGTGGTGCTGCTCGCACTCGCGATGTGGATCACGCTCGAAGCCGTGATCTCGCTGTGGCAAGGTCGCCCAACTGGCGGCGGTGCTGGCGACGGCGGTAGTGGCGACACATTGCTAGACAGCACGAACCCAGACAGCGCGGAGAACGGGGATGTCGCGTAGCACGCCCCGCCGCCTTGCCACGCTGTTTTGCACCGTCGCCCTGGCCGTTATGGCTAGCCCTCTGATCGCGCAGCAGTTTGCCAAGGCACGCCCGAAGAACCCCAAGTTCTTCCCAATGGCAGTGTGGCTGCAGTCGCCGCGCAACGCGCAGCGCTACCAGGACATCGGCGTCAACCTGTACGTCGGCCTGCACAACGACCTGAACAACGGCCCGACCGTCGCGCAACTCCAGGCACTCGACCGGGCCAAGATGCCCGTCATCTGCCACCAAAACGCAATCGGCCTCGCACACAAGGGCAACACCATCGTGGCCTGGATGCACGGCGACGAACCGGACAACTCCCAGGGCCGGCGGTGGCGCGGTTACAAGCCACCCATTCCGCCACATGAAGTGGTGGCAAGCTTCGAAGCGATGCGCAAGGCCGATCCGCGGCCGGTGCTGCTCAACCTCGGCCAAGGGGCCGCCTGGGATCACTGGCACGGGCGCGGCGAGCGCACCAACCACCCCGAGGACTACCCCGAATACGTCAAGGGCTGCGACATCGTCTCGTTCGACATCTACCCGGTCACGCACACGCGCCGCGAAGTGAAGGGCAAGCTCGAGTTTGTTGGCAATGGTGTGCGACGGCTACGCAAGTGGACCAGATACCAAAAGCCGGTTTGGGCGTGCATCGAAACGGCACACGTGCACAACGCAACGGTGCGGCCAACGCCGGCACAGGTGCGCACCGAAGTGTGGCAGGCGATCGCATGTGGCGCGGACGGCATCATCTACTTCGCCCACGAGTTCGCGCCAACGTTCGTCGAAGCGGGCCTGCTCGCCCATCGAGACGTGTGCACCGAGGTCGCCAAGATCAATCGCGAAGTGCTTGCGGTCGCGACCGTGCTCAACACGCCGCAACTTCGCGACATCGTGACCGTCGAAGGCCAAGACCAAGAACACATCGCCGTGCGGGCACACCGCCACGAGGGCAGTATCTATCTGTTCGTCGCATCGCTGCAAGACCAGCCGGCCCAGGTGCGACTCAAGATCGTCGGCACGCAATCTGCCCAGGTGCACTCGCTCGATGGCGAAAAGCTACAGCCGCTGGTTGCTGGCTACCTGCCGCTCGAACTAGCGGGCTATGGCATCGCGCGCTACCGCATCGGCAGGTAGCTGGTTCGCAACGGAAACGGCGCCCAAGGGCACCATGCACCCCCGGCCGCCGTTCGTCGAACCTCACCGCCACTACTTGATGTGCGGCGCCGCCAACTCGCGGGCAAGCTTGTTGAACTCCGTTACATGCTTCTCCCGAGCAGCATGGAAGCGCTCGATCTCGGCCTTGATTGCCTTTGACAACTGGGCCGCCACGTCGCGCTGGCCGTTGGTCGGACCAAACTCAGCGCGGTTCGTGGCCGATAACACGCCGAGCAACTTGTCCGTCAACTTGATCGGGTAGTTGAGCGGATCCTGACGGCTCTTCGACTTGGTCTGATAGAGCGTCTCTTCGATCGACGTGAACTCCTTGTTGGCAGCTTCCTCGGCAGCCTTGAGCTTATCGAGGTTCTGCCCTTCTTCCATGCGCGCAACGGTCGCGGCCATCTGCTCGCGCAGCGAACGAATCGACTCGATCGCTTCGTGGGCCTCGGTGACCAGCGCGTTGCCATCGCGCACCAACCGGTAGCGCGCCTGCAAGTCGGCGATCGTCGCGTCGGTGCGTGGATCTGGATTGATGCGACCAATGACGGTCTGCGACTGCTCGCCTACCGTCACCGTGACGGTGTAGTCGCCGGGAGCCGGGCGCGCCGCGCCGCCGCGACCACTCCAAAGGATCATGCCCTCCAGAATCTTGGCGCCCTCTTCCTGCCACGTGATCTCGATGTCGTTCATGCCACGCGCCACTTCCAAGGGCTTCTCCTTGGCTTTGTCGTCGGCATCCTTCTTGGCGGGCTTCGCATCTGGCTTGGTGTCTGGCTCGGCGTCGACTTCGGCGCTACTGCGCGAGTAGACCACCTTGCCGTCGACATCCTTGACCTCAACCGTCACGACCTCTTGCAGATCGGCTTCTTCGTCGCCAGCGACATAGAAGCGCACGTGCATGTTGGTCGCTGGGTTGACGCCCTCGTTCTTGCCGACACGGCCGCGGCCAGAGAATTGTGCGACCGGCACCGGCGTAAACACGTGCAGATCCTTCTGCGCCAGACCCGCGTGCAACTGACGCAGATGCGGCAAGCCATCGAACGACCAGAAGGCCCGACCCTGCGTCGCCGCGATCAGTTCGTTGCCAGCGACCACCAGGTCGGTGATCGGCACCAACGGCAGATCGTTCGCCAAGCGCTGCCATCGACGACCGTGGTTGTAGCTAAGCCAGACCGTTCGCTCGGTGCCGCAGTAGAGCAAACCATCGACCTTCGGATCGGGGCGAATGCAGCGCGTGAACCACGCCGGATCCAGGCCGCCAGTGATCTGCGTCCAGGTCTTGCCGTAGTCCACCGTGCGGTAGAGATACGGACGGAAGTCGTCGAGCTTGTAGCGCGTGCCCGCGACATAGGCGCCGCCGTCGCGATGCGGGTCGGCGGCGATGCAGTTGATCTGCATCCATTCGGGCATGGTCGGCGGCGTCACGTTGGCCCACGTCTTGCCGGAGTCCTTGGTGACATGCACCAGACCATCGTCGCTACCGCACCAGATCGTGCCCGGCTGCTTGCCTTCGTCGACGGTGAACACCGTGCAGTAGTATTCCACGCCGGTGTTGTCCTGCGTGATCGGCCCGCCACTCGACTTCATCTTGCTCGGGTCGTTGCGGGTCAGATCCGGACTGATCGGCTGCCAGCTGGTGCCTTCGTCCTCACTCTTGAACAGCATTTGCGCGCCGGTGTAGAGCACCCCCTCGAAGTGTTTGGACCACAGGATCGGGAAGTTCCACTGGAAGCGATAGCGCATCGCTTCGACGCCGGCGCCCATCGGGTTGTCCGGCCAGACGTTGACCGTGCGCGAGATGCCGTGACGGTGATCGCGACGGGTGAGATGGCCGCCGTAGCTACCACCAAAGACGATCTCCGGGTCGCCGGGCTTCGGCGCGATCCAACCGCTTTCCCCGCCGGCCGTCGACTCCCAGTCATCCTCGCCGATGCCGCCGGCGGCACGACTGCGAATGCGCACCGTGCTGTTGTCCTGCTGCGCCCCGTAGATGCGGTATGGCCGCGCGTCGTCGACCGTGATGCGATAGAACTGCGCCGTCGGCTGGTTGGCCTGCGTCGACCACGTCTTGCCACCATCGTTGGAGATGTTGGCGCCGCCGTCGTTGCTCTCGATCATGCGCTGCGGATTCTTCGGATCGATCCACAAGTCGTGGTTGTCGCCGTGCGGGGTGCGAATCGACGTGAACGTCTTGCCACCATCGGTCGACCTGTGCGCGCCGACGTTCAATACGTAGACGGTGTCCTTGGCCTTCGGGTCGGCGAAGACGCGGGTGTAGTACCAGGCCCGCTGCCGCAGTTTGCGCTCGTCGTTGATGCGTTCCCACGTCGCGCCGGCATCATCACTGCGGAACAAGCCACCTTCCTTGGCTTCGATCTGCGCGTAGATGCGCTTGGGGTCGGCCGGCGACGCCGCGATGCCTGCGATGCCCAACGGCCCCTCGGGCATGCCGGCCTTGTCGTGCAACGAATCCCAGGTTTCGCCACCGTCGGTGGACTTCCAAACCCCCGAACCATCGCCACCCGACTCGAGCGACCACGGCGTGCGAATGGCGCGCCAGGTCGTAGCGTAGATCGTGTCGGCGTCGTCCGGTGCCAGACACAAGTCGACACACCCGGCGTGTGGGTTGACGAACAGCACGCGTTGCCACGTCTTGCCGCCATCCTTGGTGCGGAAGACACCGCGTTGCTCGTTCGGACCGGACAGGTGCCCCATCACCGCGGCGAATGCGATGTCGGGATTTTCCGGATGGATGCGGATACGGCTGATATGGCGCGAGTCCGCGAGTCCCGAGAACGTCCACGTCTTGCCGGCATCGGTCGACTTCCACATGCCGCTGCCACTCGACACATTGCCGCGCCAGGTCTTCTCGCCGCCGCCGACGTAGAGGATCTTCTGGTTGCTTGGCGCCACCGCCACCGCACCGATTGACCCACCGAACGATCCGTCGGTGATGTTCTGCCAGTTCTTGCCAGCGTCGGTGGTCTTGAAGACGCCCCCACCAGCCGACCCCATGTAGTAGGTGTCGGTATCGCCGATGACGCCACAGACCGCAGCACATCGACCACCACGGAACGGACCGACCAATCGCCAGTCGAGCGTGTCAAACAACACCGACGGCACCGGACCCGGTGGATCCGCCTCGGCTACCTGGTTGGTGGCAACCGGAGCAGCCGAATTTTGAGCAAACAGGCGCGCAGCTGGCAAGCTTGCCAACAGCGTGAAGAACAGCACGGTACGACGCGTAACCATGCCGGCAGTTTGTGCGACCGACGCAACACTGCCAACAACCTTGGCGTCAGGATCGGCCCCGGAACGCGGGAAGTACCGGTTCGTTACCCAATGTACGCACGGCCGACACGCCGGCGGCCAACGGTATTGGCCCCACTGCTAGCGCTCCGGCATCTTGTGCCAGCCGAACACGTCCGGGCAGATCCCCAACTCGACGGCGAACCAAAACAGGATGACCGCAACCATGATGGTCATCATGATCGTATCGCCACTGGCGATGCGGCGGAAGTGACGGCGGTCGTAACGCCGCCCGGGGCCCGGCGTCAGGCGGTTCGGCGTGGTGCGATGATGCTTGAAGATCGCACCGTCGTTCGCTTCGGAGCGGCCGCCCTTGTTGTCGCCTGACGTTGCCATGCAGTTTTCGACCCAGCCCTGGACCGCAGACCAGGGTCAGGCGCCGGCTCAGATTGTCGTAGCCTCAATCGTCGGCCCGAATGCAAACGGCCCAGGTCCAGCCGGGCCACCCAGCGACTGACCAAACGACTGCACGCGGAATACGATGCCGGCCGGCACGCCGGCCGGAATGACCAATTGTTCGAACGCCATGCCTTGCTGACACGGCAGCCCGACAAACGGCGGCGCCGACGTCAGCCCCCAACCCAACACAATGGGATTGGCCAATAGCAAACGGTTGTCAAACCCAGGAACGGCGAGGCACGCACCCGGGTTGCCGATCGCCACCGCATAGAGCGTCTGCGGGGCGCTCAAGTGCACCAAACTACGACTCGACCCCGCGGCGACCTGGCCACCGACGAACGGCGTACACCCAACTGGGCCACAGTCCTGACCGTAGATGACCGTCAGCACGCCGCCGTCCATCGTCAGCCCAATGTCTTGAGCTTGGGCGAGGGCTGATTGTGAGAACGCGCAACCGAGCAAACTGAGTAGTAAGGTCTTCATCGAGAACTCCTATCGAGGTGAAGCCACAACGGTAACAGGCCAAGGCGCAGCGCGCGCGCGAACGCCACCAATGCGGCACATGTCCCGGATAGACGCCATGCGATTCCCCAAAGCCATCGTCCTCTCTTCCCTCGCCCTGCTGCCCTGCCTGCTACTGCCTGCGTGCGCCCAGGCACCGAGCGGCTCCAGCCCGAAGGCCACGCCACCCGGCAACCAGCCAGGGGCCAAGCAACCACCCGGCAATCAGGACGAACGCATGGCTTGGTGGCGCGACGCGCGCTTCGGCATGTTCTTGCACTGGGGCCTCTACGCGATTCCCGCCGGCAAGTGGGGCGAACGCGACAACCACGGCGAGTGGATTCGCACCACGGCACAAATCCCACTCGACACGTATGCGAAGTTCCAGCCGCAGTGGAACCCGGTCAACTTCGATGCCGATGCGTGGGCGCGCATGGCCAAGGACGCCGGCATGAAGTACGTCGTGATCACGTCGAAGCATCACGATGGCTTCTGCCTGTTCGACAGCGCAGTCAGCGATTGGGATGTCGGCAACACCCCACACGGCCGCGACATCATGCAAGAACTGAGCGACGCATGCCGTCGCCACGGCCTCAAGTTCTGCACCTACCACTCGATCATGGACTGGCATCATCCGGACTACCTGCCGCGCCGCGGTTGGGAGAAGGATCGCAGTACCGTTGGCGCCGACTACGATCGCTTCGAAAAGTACCTGCACGCTCAGGTCACCGAAGTCATCCAGCGCTATCGACCGGCCGTGATGTGGTTTGACGGCGAGTGGGAGAAGACCTGGACGCACGAACGTGGTGTCAAGCTGTTCGAATTGTGCCGCAAGCTCGCGCCCGAGATGATCGTCAACAATCGCGTCGACGTGCATCGCCAAGGCATGGCAGGGTTCTCCGGCAGCTCCGAGGCGGTCGGCGACTTCGACACTCCCGAGCAGGAGATCCCGGCAACCGGCTTGGCCGGTGTCGACTGGGAATCGTGCATGACGATGAACGGTCACTGGGGCTGGAACGCGACCGACACTCGCTGGAAGTCGGACCAGGACCTGATCCGCAACTTGATCGACATCGCGAGCAAGGGTGGCAACTACCTGCTCAACGTCGGACCGCGCGCCGACGGCACGTTCCCGCCACAGTCGGTTGAACGGCTGGCGAGCATCGGCAAATGGATGGCCGTCAACGGCGAGGCGATCGGCGGCACCACGGCAAGCATCTTCGCATCGCTACCGTTTGGCCGTTGCACGGTGCGTGCGGATGGTGAGACGACCAAACTGTACCTGCACGTCTTTGATTGGCCTGAAGACCGACGGCTAGTGCTACCGGGCCTGGCAAGCCCCGTGACGCGCGCCTACATGCTGCACGACCCCGAACGGACTCTCATTGCCAAGGCGGGCCCGGGACTGGAGACGGCCAGCGTCGAGGTTCTGTTGCCGCCGCAAGCCCCCGACCAGATCGCATCCGTGGTCGTCGTCGAAGTGCAGGGCAAGGCAACGGTGTTTCGCGCGCCGAAAATCAAGTCAGAGACGACTCGTTTCGTCACCGCGCTCGATGTCACCGTGCCGAAGGAGACCGACTTGGCCGAACTGCGCTACACAACCAACGGCACCGAGCCGAACCCGAAGTCGCAGATCATGCCCGAAGTGCTGCGATTGACGTCCAGCACCGTGCTGAAGGTCGCTCTATACCAAGGCAGTCGCCGAGTCAGCGACACCGTCAGCCAAGCGTTCGAACAGGTCAACCCACTTGGCCGCGTCAAGGCGAACCCACGCGACCCAGGCCTGACGCTGACCACCGCCAGCTGCAACTGGAAAACGATTCCAGAGGACCGCGCAGCCTTCCAGAAGCCCGGCAAGACCGTGACTTCGATTGGCGAAGGCGGCCCCCCGCCAGAGCACACGGCGCATCAGTACTTTGGCTTCTTGGATATCGAGGAGACGGAACTGTATCGCTTCCTGCTGACCAGCGATGACGGCAGCAAACTGTGGATCGACGGGCAGCTGGTCGTCGACAACGATGGCCTGCACGGATCCAAGCAGCAGATGGGCGACATCGGCCTGCGCAAGGGACTGCACAGTTTCGAACTGGTTGGCTTCAACGCAACCGGCGGCGCCGAGCTAGACCTCAAGTGGGCCAAGCCGAACCAGTCGTTCGCGCCCCTGCCGAACTCGGTGCTGCGCCACAACGCACGGTAGCGGAGCGCTCAAGTGTCCCGGGCGCGTCCACTAGACGCGCCCCCAGCGCAACGCAGTTGCGGCCTAGACGCGCCACCAGCGCAACACAGTTGCGGCCTTGGCGCGTCCCTAGACGCGCCCCCGACGCTGAGCGCGTTCGAGTGCCGACAGCAAGCTGTCGGACGAGTCCGACGGCGCTGGCTCCGACGCTTGCTCGCTCTTGCCCGCGGGAACCGTCGCACCGCCAGCAACGACGTCGCCAGCAACCACGTCACCGCCACCGCCCGCCGCGGCCGGGACCTGCGCCTGCTTGCGCACCTGCTTGGCCATAGCCTTCGCCGCCCGAGCCTGCGCCCACTTGCTGGCATAGTTCGGCATGTGCATCTGCAAGCGGCGCACCGCGATCTCGGCGACCAACAACAACAACGCCAGCAGCAACAACCACGGCGACAGGTCGGCGCGACCGAGACTCTTGCGCGGCCCTTCGAGCAAGGTCGCGATACTCGGCGAGATGTTGCCGTTGGTTCGACGCGCCAATCCACGCAGCGTCTGTTCGCCGCGCTGCGGGTCGAGCTGCAACGCCCACTCCGACGAATACGGCAGGCACATCGGCGGCAACCGAACCGTCTCCTTGCCAATCTGCACGGCGGCGCGATGCACCCCTTCACTCATCAGCGGCACACGAATCGCAACTCGTCCATGGCTGATTGAGTCGAAGGTCAAGTCGACGACCTGACCACTGGGCAGCGTCACGACACCGCGCAAGGTATCGAGCACTCGTGCGTTGTCGGCATCCACCTCCAAGTGGTAGACCGCAACATCGCCTTCTCGGCGCGCATCCACGAACAGTCCGGCCGGCGCGCCGCCACCAAGCCAACGCACCAGCGTGCCAAAGAAGTCCGCATAGCCAGGCCACTCGGCCCACTCCCCCGTCAGCTCCCCGTCGGCTTCGCCCAAGAACGCGGCGGAGCGCCCCAAACCGATCTGCCAATGCGCCAGCATTGGTTCGACATCGTCGCCCACTGCATCGGGGGCAGGCCGCGCGGAAAGGTCCTGTTCGGCACGATCGCGCATCCACGCAACCGTGTAGCCGCCAACCGCTGGCATGGCCTGCGGCATGGCGCCGAGCAACTGCAGCGAGGGTTCGATATCGACCGGGGTCGGCTGTTCGATCAATGACGAACGAGCAACCTGGATCGTCTCCTGTGCGAACACTCGCGGCAGGTCCGTCGCGAGTTCGACAAACTGACAACGTCCACCACCAAGGAACGCCAGCTCTTCCAACAAGCGCGCATCGGAGTCAGTAGGCGAACCCAAGCCAATCACCGACACGGTGATGCCCTTGGCCACCAACTCCGGCACGAACTCCTTGTAGTCCCCGGGTTCTTCGGCGTCATTGGCATCCGCGAAGATCACGATGTGACGATTCTTCTGGTCGGCCGCTTCCAGCTCTGCGGCGGCCGCGTGCAACGCTTCCCCGATGTAGATGCCACCACCCGACGACTCAATCGAGCGCACGCGGGCGAGGATCTCTTCTTTGTCTTCGACAACCTCGAGTGGCTGCACCACGTGCGGCGCGGTATCGACGGCGAGCACCGACACCGCATCCATGGCCGACATCAACTCGATCGCCGTTGCCGCGCCGCGATTGGCCAACTGCATTTTGGTGGTGTCGCCAACCGATGCCCGCATCGAGCCCGATCGATCCAGTGCAATCGCCATCGCCAAGCCAAACTTGCGCTGCTCTTCGCGGATTTCCATCGTCACCGGCAGCACCTCTTCGAGTTGCGACTTGTGGTAGCCGCCAACCCCAAAGCTGTTGTAGCCGCCCGTCATCAGCAGCCCGCCGCCGAGGTTGCGCACCCAATTGCTGAGGTCGCGCATGGCGTGCGTTGGCAGTTTCGACGCAGGCACGTCTTCTATCACCACGGCACGGAAGCCATCCAGCTCCGACGTGCTCAGTGGCGCATCCTCGGGTGCTGCGACGACGATCTCGATGCCAACAGCCCGCAACGAGCGCGTCAGGCGATCTTCGCGGCCACCGGGTGTCACGCACAGCACGCGCGTCTTGGCCGTGCCACGCAACACCGCGACGCCACGGTTGTTCTGCGGCGTCGCGTCCCCGGGCATGACAACCTCCAACGCAACGGTCTGTTCGCCGGGAGACATCAGGCGATGCTGCAACTGCATCGTATTGCGGCCCGCGCGCAACGACACCGAGCCCGAACGCACTCGCTGACCGCCAACCAACAGCCGCCACTCGGCAATGGCGGGTTCGCTGGCCACGACCGTGGCATTGATCGCGAACGGCGACTCGATCGGCACTTCGCTCGGCACCCGCATCTCATAGACGGCAGCATCGCGACCGAAATCTCGCGCGACCGGCCGGACATCGACCCGGATACCACGCCGCGATGCCAACCGTGCCAGCGACTCGGCGTGCTCGGCAGACACTTCGCCGTCACTCCAGACCAGGAGCGTCGCGTTTCGGCCCGGCTCGATCAGCGCCAACGCCGTCGTCAGCGCGGCCCCCAACGAACTGCCATCGGGGTCGAGCGAACGCCGTTCTTCGGACCACTGCAAGGTCGGCGCCAACGGCGACACCACGATCGCTTCCCGGCCAAACGCTACGACTCCGATGCGATCCCCGGACGGCAGATCGCTTGCGATCGCGACCGCCAACTCGCGCGCCTGCTGCAAGTGGCCCTGCGGCATCGACCGGGAGCGATCGACGACCAGCACCACGTCGCGGCCATCATCAACCGAACCCCATGTCGGCTGCGCCAGCACCGCAGCCAACGCCAACAGCACGAGCACGCGCAACGAGCCAAGCAACGGGCGCGGCCACAGCCGGCCGCGCAAAACCAGTGCGCACAGCGGCAACAACAGAAACGCCTCGGGATAGACGAACTGCATCAGCCCGCCCTCCGTTGTAGCCACCACCAGTTGATGCCGATCACCAATAACAGCAGCACGGTCAAGGCGCGACGCATCGGGCCGGCGTCGATGCGGGCCGCAACCGAACTGCGCACCGCTTCTTCTGCAGGCACGTCGAACTGACGGACACTGCGAAGATCGCTCTCCAGTGGATCCAGGAAGCGCACCGCAACTTCGGCAAGCACTTGCCCAGCACGCGTTCGCACCTGATGCAGCCCCGGCCGAGTGACGATTGCCGCGAGATCCCCAACGGACGTCGCCAACGTTTCCTGGCCTGGCCCGCGCAGTTCGACGGCGCGCTTGACCTCGCCGCAGCGGTAGATCAGTTCGTCGCCAACGGCGAGCTGCTGGGCGAGACATCCAGGCACTTGCCGGCGCGCCAACTCGAGCACGTTCGCAAACAGAATGGGCCAATCCGGGGCGCGCACCAAGTTGCCCGCCTTGCCATCGACATCACACCAGATGCGCAGGCCCGCGCCCGTTTGCTCGGCGCTCATCAATACCTTGGGTCCGGAGGCGACCAGCACCTGGCCCGGAAGTTCGCCGCTGCCCGATTGCCAGGCGACGCCCTGCAATTCGACCCCAGATAGCAACGGGTGGGAACGGTCGAGCACGAACGGGCTGCGATGCGCTTGCTTGGCGCCAGCAGTTCGCGCCAACACCATCGACAACTGGCCAGCGCCCATCGATCCAGGTGAGGCTCGCAGAAGCAACTGGGCACGGCGCGCATCCGGCTCTTCGCGCCACATCTGCATCGCGTCAAAGATGCGCGGCAACTCAAGCTGCGAACGCATCGCAGCCGGCAATTCATCACAGACCGACACGATCGCATCCGGCGCCGGCACAAGCCACGCGTCGTTATCGAGCGACAACGCATCCTCAGGCAGCTGCACGTGGATGCGCTGCTGATCCGGCGAGACCTCGACGGAAAACTCCAAGTCCCCGGCAGGCCTGGTCCGAGCCATCGGGATGCGGGCCAACTCGTGTTCGCCGGCGGTGACGACGACATCCCCGCCCGCCAGTGTGCCATAGACAGCAATCGTCACCAACAAGCGGTCGGTCTCGACACCGCGCAGTCGTTGCACGGACGACACAGCCGCATTGCCGACCGCACGGCCGCACCCAACGATTCGTATGTCGCCACCGCGATCCGCTGGTTCGGCGTCGGTCAAGAACACGACCTCGCCGCTGTGGCCAGCTACTTCGCGCGCCAGGTCGAGGGCCGCCTGCAACGAGTGGCTCGGCATCGAGGGCTGCCAGTTGTCGTGCCACGCCTGCAAGTCGCTGGCGCGCGCGCGCGGCCCGACCACCACTTGTGCCGGAGTTCCGCTCGCAATAATGCTGACCTCGTCGCTCGCAGACAGGTCGTCATGCAATTGCTGCAGCACGACGCCGGCCTGTTCGCGCGTGCTGGTTGCCGCCATCGAAGCCGAGTTGTCGAGCACGATGACCAGATGACGCGGCAACAGGTCGCCGAAGGTGAATCCCGACAACCACAACGCAGCCAACACCGCGGCGAGGCATTCCAACCACAGTGAACGGGACCTGCGCAACTTGGTGCGCGTGCGACCGCCATCCGAGGCGACGGCCGTGCCCGGAAACAAGAACACGGCCGCGACGCGCTTCTCCGGCAACCGGTTGCGAAACAAGTGCAAGGCGATGATGGCTGGCACCGCAAGCAGCGCCAACAGTCCCCACGGAGCGGTGAAGCTCATGCCGGCTCCACGATGCGTGCAGGCACCAGATCGCGTTGGCAAACTGTTGGCAAGTCGCCGGCCGTCATCGGCACGTGCTCCCCGCCAAGGCGAACCGTTGTCTCGTGCAACGAAGAGCACAACCGCTGCAAACGCTCGCCATAGATGTGCAACGCATGTTGGTCGAGCCGCAGGGCGGTCTTCGCCCCGCTCTCACAATCGACCAACGTCACGCCCCCGTCTTCGGTCGGCGCGCGTTCCCATGGATCCAACAACTGCAGACACGCAAACCGCGACGAACCGGCGGCGATACGGCCAAGCAAGCCACTTGGATCGCTCGCCCACAACGCATCGGTCAACAACACCCGGACACTGCCGGCGCGCAACGGCACCCGTGGCATTTGGGGCGAGTCGTCACCGTGGAACTGGAGCGAACCACCAGGCGAAAACGACGCGGGGTCCAGTTCGCCGCCACCGAGCGCGACGATGCGCGCGACCGAGCCTTCGCCGCGCGACCAGGCGTGCAGCGCCAACGCCACGCCGCGCAGGGTTCGTTGCTTGGCCCAGGTGATCGCCATCGAAGCCGACGTGTCGACGAGCAGCTCGATGATCGGCGACACCTCCGCTTCGTGGAGCCGGACGCGCAATTGATCGGTGCGCGCGTAGCCACCCCAATCGACGTGGCGCAGGTCATCACCAGGGGCGTAGTCACGGAAGTCGTGAAACTCCAGCGAGCTCCCCGGGCCCATGCCGCGACGCGAACCAATGCGGCCTCGGAACCTAGCCCCCGACAATGCCAGCCGATACGAGGCGGACACGGCGGCGACTTCGCGAGCGAACCGTTCTCCGTCGGAATCGTCCGGTGCTTCGTCGGCTTGGTTCTGGTCCACCATCTCGATCGAGAAACTCAGTTGCTGGGGTTGGCATCCGGAGCAGGTGGCAGCGGCGACGGTTCTTCGCTCACAACCTGGTTCGCTGCTTCGAGCCGCTCACGACGTGCCTGCACGGCCTGCCGCACTTCGCGGAAACCGCGCAAGTAGGTCGGCACCTGCAGCAGGGTCACGCCGATCAGAACGGCCAACACGACGAACCCGGCCTGACTCCAATTGCTGCCGCGTGACCACTCATCGATCGTCCAAAACGGATTCATGATGTGGCCGATGTGCCAACTGCGAACGTGACCTCGGGTCGTCACGTCCACCAACAATGGCACCACGCAGAACAAGAAGATCAACACCGGCAGTAGGAAGCGGCCAGCGTGGTTGCCTTGCAGGGTGTCGGGCAATCGGTCCCGCACCCATCGCCCAAGTCCGAGATAGACCATGGCGTAGGTCAACGTCATGAATCCCATGTTGGCGATTTGTCGCGAAGCCGAACGGAAGAACCCAGTTGCTGGGTTGGGCCAGAACACCACGGCAACGAGCGACAACAGGGCCGCATACAGCGTGAAGCAAAGCAGGCCGCGATCGCGCCCGGGCAGCAACGGCACCATCCACCGCGCCCGCATGGCGCTCTTCGGAACGTGGGCCCACACCCGCGGGGACAGCTTCTTCTGCTCGGTGATCATGAAGACCCCGAAGATCGTGCCAATGAGCAACAGCGCAAAGGTCAGCCCCGCGAAGACCTGAGGCCAAGCCGGCGAGTCGACGAACAGCAGCATCCAGCCGTACGCCAACGGCGGCAGACTGAACATGAAGATGCGGAACCCGGTCGACTTGTTCTCGAAGGCGTGCAGCAAGAACGTGCGCGCCGCCAGCCAGGACATCACGATCGAAATGACCGCCAACAAGACAATGCCGCTAACGGTCATGCCGAACTGATCGCTTCGCATCAGCCAGCCGAGCGACCGTGAGTAGCCGCTGCTGGCGACAAACGTGATCATCGAAACCGTGCCGACCCCGAGGCCGAAGGCGATGCCGAGGTTGGCGATCGGCTGCAACGCCGGCACGATCGCCTGGGCCGCCGACGAAACAGCAAACGCCGTTGCCGCGACGCACATCACCAACGCGAACATCAAGCTGATCGCGATCGTCGGCAGGTCGACACCGCGCAGCAGGTAGCTGGTCGCCAACAGCGGCGACATCAGCGACACATACAGCACGAACTGCACCATGGCGGCCTGCAGCTTGCCGGACAGCACCGCTCCCGGACTGAGGCGCGACAGCAGCAGTTGCTCAACGATGCCGCCCTTCAACTCGGTTCGCATCGAGTTGTAGGCCTGCATCGGAATGATGAAGAAGACCAGCGGGACCAAGGTCGCCAAGCCGGCATCGAACGCTCCGCGGCCGTTGCCGCCTTCGACGTAGTCCGACGCGACCACGAGGGTGATCACGACACTGATGCCCAGCGCCAGCATGATCATCAGCGGGAAGACCCGCCCCTTCACCGCCTGCTGCACTTCGCGCACCAGGATCGGATTGAGCCGATCCGACATGCGCGACCAGAATGTGGCCTTGAGAACCGGGTTCGAAATCGCCGGCGGCACAGCTTCGACAGCGCTCATTGCAGCTTCCCCTTGGTCGTGCGCAAGAACAGGTCTTCGAGATCAGCTTCGGCGCGGGCGAACTCCACGATCTGGATGCCGGACGCGATCGAACGTGTCAGCAAGTCACTCATCGCCGCGTCGTCGCCGACGAAGGAGAAGCGCACGCGCGAATCATCGACGGCGACACTGCTGACGTGTGGTTGCACCAACAGGAATCGTTCCAACGCTTCGCCGTCGCCGAGAATGCGCGCGACGACCTGCTGCTCCAGTTCGGCTTCTTTGTGAATGTCCGCGATCGAACCCGAGACGATCTCTTGGCCACGTTCGATCACAACTACTGAGTCACACATCTCGCCAAGCTCGGGCAGGATGTGCGAACTGATCAGGATGCCCTTGCCGGCCTTCGCCAGTTCCTTGAGCAAGTTGCGCAGCTCGATGCGCGCGCGTGGGTCGAGACCAGCGGCAGGTTCATCGAGAATCAACAACAGCGGATCGTGCAGCAGCGTCTTCGCGAGATGCAAGCGCTGCCCCATGCCCTTCGACAAGCCGGTTGCGGGCCGGTCGGCGAAGTCGAGCAGGCCGCAGAAGTCTGCGACCGACCGCACGGTCTTGTGGCGCTTGGTGCCGCGCAGCCCGTAGGCGCGAGCAAAGAAGTCGAGGTACTGAATGATGTCGAGGTTCGGATACGGATGGAACTGGTCGGACATGTAGCCGATCCGCATCCGCGCCTTGCGCGGTTCCACCAAGACCGACAAGCCATCGACCTCGACATCACCGGCATCCGGCACATCCAGCGTCGCCGCGATGCGCATCGTCGTGGTCTTGCCCGCTCCATTGGGTCCAACGAAGCCGGTGATCTGTCCTCGCTGCATCTTGAACGACAGGTCGCGCACCGCGTGCACCTTGCCGTAGCGACGATCGAGATTCTTGACGTCTAGTAGCGCGGTACTCATTGCACAAAGTCCTCCGCTTGCATGCGGCCGAACACGAAGTGTTGTTGCTGGTCGTAGTCGACCGTGATGCCGTGGTCATCGAGCCACGGAGCCGCAACGACGCGCGTCGCGTAGGTGCCACGCTGCCCCCATTGCGGCACGCCAAACGGAACGCGCACTGGCCGCACCATCGTGGCTTCCTGCACCCGGGCATCCGCCGAGCGACTGCGCAGGGTCTCAAACATCCGCTGGCCTTCGGCATTCGAGACCCGCCGCAAGACGCCCTCCTGGCCCGCCCAGTGCTGGCCCTCGAGGTCACACAACACCACATCCCCGATCGGTTCGATGCCGCCGTCCAGCAACAATTCGAGAGTATCGCCACTGCGGCGAACGGTCAGTCGTTCGCGCACCGGGCCTTGCTGCACGGCCAACAGCGGCGTCATCGTTCGCGACGGCAAGATGCCACCATCGAGACGGTTTCGATTCGCGTCCCAGTTCCACCGATCAACCCATTGGTCGTTGTCGTAACAGGATCGCAGCGACAGCAGCAACGAATCGGGTTCCATCGTCATGTCGCTTGGTGCCATGCCCGCGAACAACGTGCTGACGTTGACACTGACGGCCTCGTGACGGGCCTGGTCCAAGATGGTGCAGCTCTTGACGACTCCGCGCACGCCAAAGCCATCGTGGAAGATGCCGTAGGCGAGAATCACGATGGTCGTGCCAAAGCCCAAGATCGGCACTGTCAGCAAGGCCAGCAACGGCTTCTTCTTGCGCCGCAGCAACAAGAAGTTGACGGGCCCGACCAAGATCGCGAACGCCAGGATGATCAACACGAACATGGTCACCGGCGCCTTGCCGAGACCCTCGATGTCCTGAACCGGGAACAGGTCATGCGTCGCCGGCCACAGGCCCGAACCGAGCAGCGGCACCTCCGCGAGCACGGCCTCGGTGCCAGACCGATCGGTGTCGAAGCCACGGATGGCAGCGACATGGCCAAGCCCGTGCGCCAAGACGCGGTCCCGCGCCCGTTGCGCCAGGTCGCGCAAGGACCCTGCCGGCAACGAATCGCCCGCAGCAACGACGACCGTGCCACCGGCAAACGCGTAGCGCCCGATGGCCTCCTGCAACTCGCCAGTCATGGTCGAAGCCGACACCGCGTCGCCATCGATCACGATCATCGAGAACGACGTCAGCAGCCGCCAATCCGCCGGCAGATCTTCGGACCGCATCTGGAGCGATTCTGGACTGCCGCGAAAGCTCAGCGCCGGCACCAGGTCGAGAACTCGCACGCCATAGGCATTGCGCCCCGAACGATCGGAGACGAACAAGCTGACAATGTTGTCGGTGCCCGGATAGTTGACCCGTTCGCTGTAGGTCACGCCACCAATCGCCACCTCCACCATGCAGCGGTCCGGCGGCAACGCAATCGGTAGAAAGAAGCGCGAGAGCCCCGGCTCGACCAGCACGGTGCGGGTCGCCTGCACATCGCCTTGGAAGAACCGATGCGGCTTCAAGACAACCCCGATCGATTGCGCCTGCGTCGTGGTGTTCTCGATCTCGAACCGAGCGAAGCCAAGGCCAATCCCGTAACTGGCGCCCCCCGACATGGTCACCGTCACGTTGACAGCGCCGGATCCCGATGGATCGTCGTAGGTGAAACGGCTCTGGGCAGAGACGAAGGCACTAAGGAATGCGAGTGCCAGCAGCAAACGAACGATCAACGGACCTCCTCAGGTAGTGGCTTGTGCACGGCGGGTATGTCTTGCAGCAGTTGCTCGACGACCGCGCGAGCCGTTGTGCCACCAACGACGGCGCTGTGTTGCAGCACCAGCCGGTGCGCCAGCGCTGGAATCGCGACGCGGGCTACATCTTGAAAGTCGACGTTGGGCCGCGATTGCAGCAACGCCGCGGCCCGAGCGGCTTCGCCGATCGCAATCGCCGCGCGCGGCGAGGCGCCGTAGCGCACCGCTTGGTCGACGCCCAATTGCGCGCCACTTGCATTGGTGGAAGTGTCTCTGGAAATGTGGCTCGACGTCTTGCTCGAAGAGCTTCTGGCAGGATGCGTCGCGGCGACCAATCGCGCGATGTAGTTGGCGATCGCATCGGGCAAGAACACCGCATCGACCAGGTCGAATAGCTCTTGCAGCTCACCTTCCTGCAACGCCTTCTCGATGGTGGGCGGTTCGCCGCGGCGGCGACTGGTCAGGATGCGCGCCATCGTGTCCGCATCGAGGCCCGGCACCTCTACCTTGAACAGGAAGCGGTCGAGCTGCGCTTCCGGCAACGGGTAGGTGCCTTCCAGCTCGATCGGGTTTTGCGTCGCCAACACGAAGAACGGCTTGGGCAGCGAATGCGTTTCGCCAAGCACCGTCACCGATCGTTCCTGCATCGCCTCGAGCAACGCGGACTGCGTCTTCGGCGAACTGCGGTTGATCTCATCGGCTAGCACCAGATTGGCGAACAACGGCCCGGGCCGAAACACCAACTGCCGCTCGCCATCGCGCTCCTGCAGGATCGGTCCTCCCGTGATGTCGCTGGGCAACAGGTCCGGCGTGAACTGCAGCCGACGAAACTCGAGATTCGTCAGCTTTGCGAACGCCTTGACCAGCTCGGTCTTGCCCAAACCCGGCTGGCCTTCGAGCAATAGGTGGCCGCGGGCGCACAACGCGATCAGACACAACTCGACCAGATCGTTCTGGCCCAGCAGCACCTGGTTCGCGCCATCGCGCACTGCACTGAGCAACTGCTGCCCGCGCGCGACCTGCTCCGTCGTCAACATCGTCGTCATTTCTTCTTCTCCGCGAAGAACCGCCGCACCACTTCTCGGTGCCGTGGCATCAATCGCAGCTGCCAGGTAGCGCCACCGCTGCCCGACGCACCTGCGCGCCCAGCACCGTTGCCTTGTCTCTTGCCGACTTCCGGCGTTGCCTTCTCAACCGTCAACGGCACCCACTCCGTAGGCAAGTCGCCGAGTTCGGGTTGGGGCAGCTCCATCTCCGCGGAGGAAGCACCGCCGTACGTGTCTTCCGTCATGCGAAGCGCAGCGTGACCGCCGCCCTCGGTGCCGGGAGCGCGTGGCGACCCACCTGACTGAGCACCCTGCTGGCCGCCTTGCTGGCCACCTTGTTGGTCACCGGGCTGGCCACCCTGCTGGCCACCTTGCTGGCCACCTTGGGCCAACGCATCCCCGGCGCCTGACTGAGCAGCATCGCTGGGCGGATTGGCACCAAGTTCCTTGCCCATCTTATCCATCAACCCTTTGGCCAACGCAGCCATCTTGTCCTGCATGGCTTTGGAGGGCTGGTTGCCACCGCCAGCAGGATCACCGCCAAATGGTTTCTCGCCTTGCATGCCTTCGGCAAGCTTTGCGACAGATTCCGCCATCGCCATCAGCTCGGAAAGATCGTCGGGAAGCATCGACAACAACGTCTCAGCGTCCATCGATTCGAGCGCCGCCGCGCCGGCCTTCGCCATCATTTCCTGCAATCCTTTGGGAAGGTCTTCAAGGGCCCCAGCCTTGGCCATCTCGATCGCGGCCTTGGCCAGTTCGGCACTCAGCTCCGGCGCGCTTGGTTGGGCGCCATCGCCACGATCGCCACTGGGCGGTTCAAACTGCGCCGCCAACTCCCCCAACTTCTCCAGCAACTGTTGTTGGCCTTGCTCCGTCAACCCAGCCGCTAGCTCGGCCAACTTTGCAGGATCGTCGGCAAGCTGGTTCGCCGCCGCGTGGACCGCATCCGCGAGCGCCTGACGCGCGGCGTTGTCTTCTGGCAATGCCGCAGCATCGACCGAACCATCCGGCTGGACGGCCTCAACAATTGCCTGCTTGGCGGCAGCGGACAGGTCCGGAGGCAACTGCTTGGTCAGCTGCTTCAGCGCTGCGCCATCGAGAGCGCCGAGCTTGGCCATGGCTTCGGCCAGCTCCGCCGTAGAAGGCGTCTCACTGCCTCTCGCCGAATCACCATTCGCCGAATCACCATTCGCAGAGCCTTCGCCGTTCTGACTCTTGCTGTTGTTGCCGTTAGCCTGTGCCGACGTGCCATCGACTGCATCAGCCAGTTGGTGCTCGCGTTCGATTCGTTCGCGCAACTGATCGATGTCGCGCCACAGACCTTCTTCGCCCGCCGCGGCGCGCTCGTTTAGATCGCCGACCGCACGACGCAGCTCCGCGACCCGATCGTCGGGCACCGCCTGACGATCATCCAAAACCGCCACTTCGGCATCGAGACGTTGGGTCGCAATCGCAAGTGCTTCGGCGGCAGGTTTCGCGGCAGCAGTTGGCGGTAGCCACTGCACCACGACCAGCACGAGGGCCGCGACGACTGGTCGCAGCGACAGCGCTTGCCAACGGATCGTCGGCAACACCGACTCGGTGCGACCGAGTTGCGCGCCTAGGCGCTGCACGAAGCTCGCATCCAGTTCGACGCCCTGGCTCGCCGCGAGCAGCAGGCCGTTGGTCGCCAAGCGCTTCTCGAGATGCGCTACCACCACCGCATCGTCGATGCTCTGGCGGCTAGCGATCACGGCGCCGGTCAGCAACGCGCCAGCAGCAACCACGGCCCACAAGCTCCAGCCTGGCATGCTCGCCAAATAGCTGGTCGCGAGAAGGCGCTCCGCCAACAGCAACGCGGCCATCGTCGCTGCCAAGACACAGAACCCGAGCAACAGCCCGCGAACGAATGCCGCAAGCCGCAAGCGGCCGCGGAATCGTTGGATGGCGTCAGAAACTGGGGCAAGCATCGCGGGGGCGCCTTGGACGACGCTGGCTACCATTTATTTGCGCAGACTCAACGTAAAGCACGGCCAGCGAGAATCGTGGTGGCCGGGCACTGAGCGCAGCTGTCGGGCTACCTCTCGATCGTATGCAATGCGTCGTCGGGCACCACCGCCTCGTCCACTGTCAATGGCTCCAATTTGACGAACGGCTGCTGACGAACGGAGCATTCTTCCAGATCGCACATGCTGCACCAGGACCGCTCGCACGGGTCGGTGTGGAAATCGATGGCTGCCTTGCCCGGCAGGTCGCGCTCAAGATCGCTCGCGAGCGCCTCGGCCGCGTCGTGGGCTCGCTGCACGCTCCAAAACTCGGGCACGACCAAGTGAGCGCTGATGTGGCGGAAACTGCCCGCCCGAATCACGCGCAAGTGATGCAATCGGATCACGCCATTGCCCACCCGCTTGGACAACTGTTCGACCACTTCCTGCAGCAACGCGGGATCCTCAGCATCGAGCAAACCACCGATTGCCCGCTTGACGATCCGCCAACCGGTGATCAGCAGCCAAACCATCATCACTGCCGCAATCGCCGGATCGAGCCAGGCAAGTCCGGTGAGGCTCACCGCCAACAGTCCCAAGACCACTCCGATACTGGTCCAGAAGTCGGACAAGACGTGGTGGCCGTCTGCGGTCAATGCCGGCGAATCATGGCGATTGCCGTAATGGATCAAGTACCAGCCGAGCAGGCCATTGACGACACCAGCAGCGAGCGTCATCAGCAAACCGAAATCGAGGTCGCGCGGCATCGCGCCAACCACGAATGCCTCCGCCGCCTGCCACAAGATCAGCAGCGCGGCACAGAAGATCAGGCCACCCTCAAACGCCGCCGAGAAGAACTCGACCTTGCCGTGCCCATACGGGTGATCTCGATCGGCCGGCCGACCGGCGTATTTCAGGACACTCAAAGCCACCAGGGCGGCCATGACGTTGACGATCGACTCCAGGGCATCACTGAAGATTGCCTGCGACTGGGTCCGGGAATACACCCAGAACTTCACCAGCAAGAGCCCTACGGCCACGAAGAAGGACAGCAGCGCCACGGCAACGTGGGCAGAAGATCGGTCGGTGGTATCGGAGGAGTGGCTCACGCGGTGGCCATCATTGCGCCTGGCACACGCCGTTGCACGCACCAGCCCGGGGGTTGCGGTGTCTCGATATGAAACCCGGCCAAGATCCCCCCCTCAAAGTGCCGATAAGGGAGACGAGTTCAGAAGATCGCGGTGACGGACATGCCCAATACATCAATCAATCGAGACAAGGAACGTGGGACCGCCCTGATTCTCGCACTGATGTTCACGACCGTGGTCGTCGGCATTGTGGCAACGGGCACCTTGACGCTGAAAGCCCAGATCACCCACAACCGAACCCTCTTCATCACGAACTACCAGGCGGTCATGGCCGCGCGATCTGGTTTGACCGAAGGCTTGAGCTGGCTTCGCCGCCAGACATCCCAGCCGGTCACGGTGTTCTCACCGATACTTGACGAATCGGCAGTGCCCCCAGTGCTCGACACCGAAGACTCGGACATTGGCCTCGTTCGCGACTTCAAGATCTCGGGCAACCTCTGGGCCCGCTACGAGGTCTGGAAGGAATGGTCTGCCGACCCCAACGCCGAGCGATTGGCATGGCGTGAGCAGTTTGATTGCAGCGACGTATCGGTGCCCAAGGTTGGCGGATCCGCTGGTACTGCCTGGCGCCTGCGCAGTGTTGGCTACGTCTACCGACAGATGGACGCGACCGCGGCCTTCAACGAGGCCCCAAACCAGGTTCTCGCAACCGAGTTCGCCGAGACGGATGTGCTGCGCGCGGTCATCAACTTGCCAGGGCAATCAGCGATCAACGTCAACGACGGCAACTCTTGCCACATCAACACCAACGGGCGCGTCCGTGGCGGCAGCGTCGCCGGCATCTACTACCCGCAAGGATCTGGCACACCGACCACTGGCCCGAACAACCAGAACCGCGTCACCGGCACGCCCGGGCTAGCTGCGGGCACGACCTACGACGACAGTTACGAGGCCGTGTTCGGCTTGACGTTCGCCGAACTGTCGTCGATGGCGGATCAAGTGGTCACATCGGCAGCAAACTTCCCGAGTCCGCTGCCTGACAATTCGGTGATCGTCGCCGACGTTGCGAGCATGCAGTTCGATAACAGCAACCCGCTGCAGGGGTCTGGACTGGTAGTCATCCGTGGCAACGTCACGCTGAACCCAGGCAACAACTCACTGTTCAGCGGCCTGCTCTACGTCGAAGGCAACCTGACCATTCGCGCGCCGTCCGAACTCAACGGCTCGGTGATCTGCACGGGCAACATGACCATTCAAGGCTCGGGCGACTACGCAACCATCAACTACGACGAGGCTGCTTTGTCGGCCATCATGAACTCGTTCGGCAACTACCGCCGCGCCAACTCGTTGCTCCTGGCAAGGCGCAACCGGTAGGCACTAGACGCCAGCCGGCCGCAGCCAACTCGAACGTAGTCAAGCGTCCTAAATTACAACCCAACCGGGGCCTACACACCCAAACGGTCGATGAAGAGAGGGAGTTCGGAAGGTCGTGGTGATAAACATGCCAAACACAGAAACAAGTAATGACAGCGAACGCGGCACCGCCCTGATCTTCGCACTGATGTTCACGACCGTCGTTGTTGGCATTGTGACGACGGGTACCCTGACGCTGAAGTCGCAGATCGATCATAACCGGACGCTGTTCATCACGAACTACCAGGCGGTCATGGCCGCGCGCTCTGGCTTGACCGAAGGCTTGAGCTGGCTTCGCCGCCAGACGTCTCAGCCGGTCACGGTGTTCGCACCAGACCTCGACGCATCGGCCGTCCCGCCAGTGCTCGACACCGATGACCCGGACGTCGGCCTGGTTCGCGAGTTCAAGATTTCGGGCAACCTCTGGGCCCGCTACGAGGTCTGGAAGGAATGGGCTGCCGACCCCGACGCCGAGCGATTGGCATGGCGTGAGCAGTTTGATTGCACCGACATATCCGTGGCCAAAGTTGGCGGCACCGCCGGCAGCGCCTGGCGCCTGCGCAGCGTTGGCTACGTCTACCGGCAAATGGACGCGAACACCGCGTTCAACGAAGCGCCAAATCTCGTACTCGCGACCGAGTTCGCCGAAACCGATGTACTGCGCGCGGTGATCAACTTGCCCGGACAAGCAGCAATCAACGTTTCGACGGGCGGAAGTTGCTCGATCAATTCAGGCGGTCGCGTCTATGGCAACGGACTGGCAGCCATCTACTACCCCAGCGGAACGGGCACGCCCTCGACTGGCGGCACTGTTACCGGCACACCAGGCCTATCCGCCGGATCCAGCTACGACGACAGCTATGACGCGGTCTTTGGCTTGACGTTCACCGAGTTGTCTTCCATGGCTGACCAGGTCGTAACCACCTCGAGCAACTTCCCCAGCCCACTACCGGAAAACGCGCTGATCGTGTCGAACGCATCGACGCTCACGTTCACGTCTTCACTGCCCCTGCAGGGCACCGGACTCATCATCGCACAGGGCAATGTCACCATCAACTCTGGTAGCAACTCGCTATTCAGTGGCCTGCTCTATGTCGATGGCAACTTGACGATCAATGCACCGTGCGAGATCAATGGCTCGGTCATTTGCACTGGCACGCTGACGGTGCAGGGCAGTAGCGAAATCGCAACTGTCTCGTACGACGACGCAGTGCTGTCGGCACTGATGAATACGTTTGGCAACTACCGCCAATCCAACTCGCTGTTCCTACCGCGCCGGTCCCGCTAGACCTGCCGTCTGACGAAGACCGCGGACCATTCGGGCGTGCTTGCCAAGTTGCTGGCGTGATATGCGGGCTAGCGACCCGCCGTCAACAGCACGGCGTTGAGCAGCAACAGATTGAGACCGTCCGCGAACGCACGAACGTTCGGATCTTCGGCGAACGCAATCACGTGGCCGCGGCCGTGCGGCTGGTGCACCAGGTATGCCTTCTCCGGCAGCTGCTTCAGGTTGTCGTCCCAGACGAAGCCCGCGCGCACCAACTCGTCGCGTTTGGCGTAGCGAACGACGTTGGTGCCGCGATTCAACTTGATCGGAGTCAGGATGTTCGAACTGTCGTGCACGACGTTCGCTGTGTCACCATAGCCAAACCCGAGCCAATGCTTGGGATCGATCGTCACCTGCAAGATCGCGCCAGGAGTCGACGGCGGCGATTCCTTGTCGGGACGAATCGCAGCTTCGTAGTCGAACGCCTTCGGTTTGCCTTTGCTCAAGGCTTTGTCTGGCTTCGCCTGATCCACCTTGGCTTCTGACTTGCCATCCGCGGCCAAACGCTCACCGCGCGACTCAACACTCGTTGCCAACAACTCGACTCCTTTGGAACTGAGCCATTGCGTAGCCGACCCCAGCGTGATCAGCACACCACCACGGCGAACGAAACCAGCAATTGCCTTGCCACCGTTGTCGCCCAACGTCTGTGCGTAGCCGCGACCTTCGGGCAGCACCAACACGGTGAATCGATCGAGGTCGACACGCGTCAAATCGTGCGTTCGCAGCGCCGTGACTGGCAAGCCGTAGCGCTGCTCTAGCAAGTATCGCAGCCATCCAGCCGAGTAGGTGCTGACCGGCCGATCCCACGCCATCGCAATGCGCGGCGCCTTGAGAACGTGACCCTCGCGCGTGCCAAAGCTCGGGCCGTCTTCGATCCACGAACTGTCGGCGCAGTACGGCGTGACGCCGTGTGTGCGCGCCAGTTCGGCCATGCGGCGGTGAAGGTTCTCCGGCTGGTTCTGCACCCGGATCACGTAGCTGCCGGCGGCGAACTTCTGGTCATCCAGGGTGAACGGCTCATCGATACACTTCGCCTGCACGCCAAGGCGCAGTAGTTCGGCAAGCAAGGCGGCGGCACCGTTCGCACCCCATGGCACCACATAGGCAACACCCGGAACGGCCGCGCGCAACGGTTCTGCTCCCGAGGTTGCCTGACCGGCGCGTAGCAAGGTGCGCGGCCCCATCGAGACAGTCCGCGCCTCGAAGCATTCAACGCCAAACAGCAGCGGCAACGACCACGCGGTCAGATCGTAGAATTGGCCGCGATCGCGACGATGCTGCCGCGCACGCTGCCGCTTGAGGAACGACTCCTCCATATCGAAGTGCGGCTGCAACAACATCGCGGCAAGCGTGCTCGCCGGCTGAGACATCGAGACGATGAAGGAGCCCTTCGGGAAGGTCATTTCCTTGGCGCGGACTGACTTGGCGGCCGAGCCCCTACCACCTGTGACTTTGCTTCTGGATTGCGCGGCAATCGGCACCGCCGCCGCTACCCGCAGCACCTCGGTGGACTCATGAACTTCAATGCCCTGGCGCATCAACAAGTTGGCCAACCGAGACAGGCGCGTGCGATCACCAACCGGCGGAAAGACATACTCGTGGACCTCGGAACGGTCGCCGCGCGTGATGCCGTCGCGGCGATGCTGCAAGAAAGCCCGCTGTGCCGCGACCCTACCGTTCGCCAGCGTCTCGAGCGTGGCCATCGACGCCACGAAGTGACGCCGCACGCCATCGCGGTAGCGCAACAGACCTTCGTCGGTGCGCCGATAGACCAGCCCGCGCGCGCTCGCCATCTCAAACGTCATGCCAATGCTGCCGTGGGCCATCGGCCAGCTGTCGCCGTAGCCTGGATAGAACGCGTCGTAGGCCTCGCGTGTAAAGTAGTCGAAGCCGAAGCGATCAAACCACCGAGCGTTGTTCTTGCCGTAGCGCCGCAACCAACCGCGCTGGGTCTTGGTGATTTCGCTATTGATCGGCTGCGCGGGCGGCGGGAAATAGTAGGTCGAGTTGCCGCCCATTTCGTGCAAGTCGACGTAGACCAACGGCCACCATTCGAGGAACGCCGCGACGCGCGCCTCGGTCTCGGGCTGGGTCATGCCAAACCAGTCACGATTCATGTCG
>CAXBFC010000031.1:0-29711 GCA_963974725.1 uncultured bacterium
AGTCAGGACGACCGAGATGACGGTGACGACTGGCATCCCGGCAGTGGACCCGACGACGATCACGGATAGCGCGTCGAGTCCGCCCTGCACGTTGACGTTCACGGTTCCGGGCCTGTTTACCGACGAAGAGCCTGGTCAGGAATACCCGCGCGGCACGGTGACGTTGGTGATCAATGACGGCACTACGGCGGTCAACGCGAGCATCGTCTTCGACAAGACGGCGGTGGCCAAGATCACGGTCGACGGCCTCACTGGTGGCTTTGACTTCAACCTCGAAACCCTCACGCTTACGGCGACCTTCTGACCCATGCGCAATCGTCTACTTGTTCTCGCGAGCCTCACAGTAATGGCTTTGCCTGCCTGCTCGATTCCGACGTTGGAAGTGCAGGCCGGCTACGCGCAGTTGTCGCTGGATGGCGACCTTGGCTACTCCAACGGCAACACCATTGCTGTCGAGCAAGACGTCGAGTCCGCGTTCGGCCTCGGTGACACGCAGGGATCACCCTATGGTCGCGCTCAGATCGACTTCGGGGTGCCAGTGCTGACCATCTCGGCGTTCGACTTCGAAGACGAAGGCCGCGGTCGTCTGGGCAATAATGTGAGCTTTGGTAACATCCCCGGGATTACTGGCGGTGTGCCGGTGCAGAGTCAGGTTGAGATGATGAACGCGAAGATGTCCTACGCGTTCGAGATCGGCCTTGGCCCGGTAAGCATTTCTCCCGGACTGGCGATCGACTACTTCGATCTGCAGATCGACGTGTCTGATGCATTCTCGATTGCGAGGGAGCAGGTAGACGTCGCTGGTCCGCTGCCGCTTGGCTTCCTGCGAGCTGAGGTCGACCTAGGCATCGTCAGTGCCTTCGCCGAAGCCGGCTACATGGCTGCGGAAATCGACGACGTCGATGGCGAGATCCTCGACATAGAGGCGCAACTGGTCGTGCATCCGACTGCCCTGATCGAGTTGTTCGTCGGCTACCGCTTCGTCAACCTACAGCTCGATGGCCTCATCGAGGACGACACGATCGACACCGACATAACCGTCTCTGGGTTGATCTTCGGCGGCGGAATCCGCTTCTAAGCGAGTCCAGACCCGGCGGGTTTTGCCGCTGGCCGGAGCGCTCTGACAGGCGGGCTCCAGCGAGTTGGCGACTGTGCAAGCGATGGTTCGCATCCGGTCGTGTGCATGCGTCGTATCCCCCCACGGCATCGTGGCGTAGGGCGCCTTCCCGCTGACTCGCCTAGCCGTAAGCATCATACTTGGGACACCTTGGCGCGGTTGGGGTGGCTAGACCGCGCGGCGCTGGCGGCTACCCTACTTGGGTGTCGTGCCCGCCCAGCTTTGCCCGGTGGGTGCGATTCGACCCCGTACGCCCCTTGGTAAAGAACACCACATGAAACTCCTCCCTGCAATCGCAGCCGCGGCGCTCGCCGCATCCGTATGCGCTCAGTCCCAGACCCTCGCCGTTGATCCGGGCGGCGTTGGCCTTACCTACACCAACCCAGGTGCCAACTTCTTCGACCTCGACGTCACCAACCCGGCAGGCATCACCCTGCAAGCGTTGACCGTTGCGATCAACTCGCCCGGCGGCACGACCGGCACGCTGGAAGTGTGGATGATTCCCACGACCCATATTGGCAATGAGCAGGCTCAAGCTAATTGGACCAAGATTTCGGAAGGCACGGTCATCGCTGGCGCCAACACGCTGAGCTGCCAGGAAGCCGAAACCGTCACGGCCGGCATCCCGAGTATCTTCCTCCCGGCGGGCACCTACGGCATCGCCGTCGTGCACGTTGACGTCAACCACGTCTTCGAAACGATCGTCACCTACCCGTTGCCCGCCTTCACGGATGCCAACATTGGTGTTCGCAACGGCACGACGCAAGCCACCGCATGGGTGTCTGCTCCGCTTACCAACTTCACGTTCAACAACATTGCCTACACCGGCACGTTGATGCAGTTCGACCTGACCTACGCACCTGGTCAAACTCCGCACGCCTGTGCCATTTGTGGCGTCATCGGCGAAGGCTCGAACCGTCACTCGGCTTCGGCCTACCAGCTGTTCGGTGAACCAGCCCCGAACACTGCTGCCAACACGGCCTTGCAGGGCAAGGTCCTGACGTTCCTCCCGAACGGCTCCGGCACTGGCTACATCATGACCGACGGCACGGGCACCGTGTCGTACGTCCCGATGACCGGCTTTGAGACCAACCTGCCGCCCGTCGACGACCAGCAGGTCCCGATCACGACGTCGTTGCCGGTGCAATACCCGAGCGACACCGGTACCCAGCTGGCGTTTGCCCTCGAGATCAATTCGAACGGTTACGTCTCGATTGGTCCGAACCCGCAGTCCAACCTGGCTGCTGCGCCGACCGCCCCGCAGGCGATCATGCAAGCAGACGAAATGGCTTGGTTCTGCTACCACAACTTCGACAACAGCGAAGCCAACAGTGGCAACATCTCGTACTGGGAAGATATCGCCAACGCGGTCCTCTACGTAACCTGGGACGCCGTTGAGTGTGTTCCGAACACGCTTGCCAACACCTGCACGATCCAGTTCCAGTTCGATCTGGCCTCTGGCGCGGTCCACATCATCTTCGAAGACATCGATGCCGTTGGTGGCAGCAACGTCTCTGGTGGTGACAACTTCCTGATCGGCTTCTCGCCGGCTGGCGTTTCGCCGCGCGTCGATGCGTTCGACTTCACGACGCTGCTCGCCACCCCGATCCAGCTGACCCTGCCGGAAGTCCTGCCGCTGACGCTTGCAACGACTGCTCCGCCGCTCATCGGCCAGGCGTTCGACCTGGTGACGAGCAACCCGCCGACGTCGAGCATTGGTGTCAACCTGCTCAGCGCATCGGTGCTGCCGCTGCCGCTCGACCTGGTTGCCTTCGGTGGCCCGGCCGGCACGCTGCTCTACATGGACCCGGCCACCTCGTTCTTGAACACGATCTCGAACATCCCAGGTGTCGGCACGATGTCCCTGACCCTGCCGGTCTCGAACGTCCCGGCCCTCGCCGGCCAAGAAGTCAGCAGCCAGTCCTTCTGGCTCGACCTGGCAGGCAGCCCGTTCCCGTTCCAAAACGTCGTTGCCTCCAACCTCGTGACCTGCACGATCGGCAACTTCTAACCCGCCCCGGAATCTGCGTACCGTACCCGGTTCAAACCGCAGATTCCGCGCGCTCGCCCTGCGAACGGCGCTCGCCTAGCGAGCGTCGCCGGCGAGCGCCACCCGCGCAGCTGCCACCCGCGCAGCTGCCATCCGTGCAGCGCCACCCGTGTAACGCAACGCGCGCAGCTGCGCCCCGCCATCCATGCCGCGCTCTCCGCGAACGGATGTTGGCGGCTTGACTGGTTCTTGACAGGTCCCGCCGCTGCCCAGGTAGCTTGGCAGGATCGATTCCCGTCGCAAAACCGCCCAAGCGCGCTGGCAGCTGGCCCTCCTGCTTTCGGGCGGCGTCATGGTTGCCGTGTTGGCCTTCCAGTTGTGGCGTTCGTTCCGGCTCGAATCGCAGCTGCAGCAGACCGAGATCGAACGGGCGCTGCTGCTCGGCGAACGGATTCTGCAGCGCACCATCGTGTCGCAGGCTGCGTTCGCCGTCGTGCCCGCGGCCAACTGCTTTGAAGTGCGCGGTGATCGCGTGGTCGTCGATCCGGCGGTCGCCTGGCTGGACCCGATCGAGCCCGGCGTCGACGACGACTTGATCGTGCAGGATCGCTTGGACCGCGCGATGCGGGCGGAGTTTGTCGACCGGGATCATGCCTCCGCCGCCCGCGAGTTTGATGAGTTGTTGGCTGGTCCGTTGTTGGCGACCCAGCGGCTGCAAGTGTTGTCGGCCGCGTTGTGGCATGCCAAGCGATCGCAAACCACCACGCGCATCGCTTCGTTGTCGGAGCAGTTTGCCCGGGCGTTGGAGAACGTCACGCCGCCGCAGCTCGCGAGCGACATGGTGTCTTCGGCACTGGCGTCCGCCGTTCGCATCGAGCATGAACTGATCCCTGCTGCTGCCGCCGAGCGGTTGTTGCCCTGCCTGCCGCCGTTGCAGTTCGCCGGGTTGCCGAGGCCGTTGCCGGATGGCATCGCCGCAAGGCATCGCGATGCAACCGTTCGGCGCGATCGCATGCGTTTGGCGCAGCAGTGGCTTGGCGAGCACGGCGCCACCGCAGCCGCCGGTTTGCACGCTCTGACAACCGATGCAGTGCTGTGGCTCATGCCAGCAGCCGAAGGTCAACGCCGTGCGGCGGTGTTGCGTCCGCAAGCATGGTTTGACGCGGTCATGGCGGAGGCGCGCGACGGCGCAACGTTCTCCTGGCCAGAACGGATCGAGCCCGAGTTTGGTTCGGCCACCGAGGTTGCGATGGGCGCCGTGCCAGGTGTTGCGCGGTTGCGGCCGAAGCAGTCCGCGGCATTGGGCGGGTCGGTCTGGCTGCTGCCAGTGCTCACCGGTTTGTTGGCCGTCGCGTTCGCACTGGCGTTTGTGCAGCACCGTCGTGCCGGGCGCCGCGAATCCGAAGCGATGGCTGCACAGTCGCAGTTCTTGACTACGGTGACCCACGAACTCAAGACGCCGCTAGCTGGCATTCGACTACTCGGCGAGATGCTCGCAGAAGGCCGCGCCGGCGGGCGGGAGGCCGAGTACTACAAACTGTTGGTCGGCGAGTCGGCGCGACTGTCGCTGTTGATCGACAACGTGCTCGACCTCGGCCGGCTAGAGCGCGGCGAACGTTCCTACCTGCGCACCTCGGTGCCGCTCGCGGATCTCGTGCGCGAAACGCTGCGCATGTTCGCGCCGGTGTTGGAGCAACACGGCATGCAGGTCACCTTTGCAGACGAACTGCTCGATGCCAACGCGAGCCTCGATCGCGACGCGTTCGTGCAGTCGCTGGTCGCGGTGCTCGACAATGCGCGCAAGTACGGGGCATCCGGGAAGCGCGTCGAGGTCCTCGGTGCCATTGATGGCGATCGCCTGACCGTTTGCGTGCGTGACTACGGAGCGGGCGTTCCTGCAGCCGAACGCGAGGCGGTCTTCGATCGTTTTGTGCGCGGTCAAGAACACCAACACGGCAGCACGCCGGGCGTCGGCATCGGCCTCTACCTGGCGCGTTCGATCGCACGGAGCCTCGGCGGCGATTTGACCTGCAGCGCACCCGCTAGCGGCGACGGCGCCGAGTTCCGGTTCTCACTGCAGAGGAGCATGACCTGATGAGCTTTCGCATTCTGTTCGTTGAAGATGACTTCACGCTGCGCACGGCTCTCGCGGATGCGCTATCGGGCGAAGGCCATGGCGTGACGACCGCCGCCGATGGCCACGAAGCGCGCGCGCTGCTGCGTGACCGGCGCTTTGACCTGGTCGTGCTCGACATCATGTTGCCGGGGCCGAGCGGACTCGAACTGCTGCGCGAGCTGCGGCAGCGAGATGGCGATACGCCGGTGCTGCTGCTGACGGCGCGCGGCGAAGAAGGCGACAAAGTCCTGGGGCTCGAATTGGGCGCCGATGACTACGTCACCAAGCCGTTCTCCTTGCGCGAACTGCTTGCCCGGGTCAAAGCCATGCTGCGCCGTCGCGACCGAACCGAGTCGGCGATGGTGGAACAGTTCGTGTTGGGGCCGGCGCAGATCGACCTCGCCGCGTTCACGTTGCATCGCGATGGCCAGACGCATTCGTTGTCGCCCAAGGAAGCCGGCATGTTGCGGTTGCTGCGGCAGCGCGCTGGCCGTGCCGTGTCACGCAGCGACTTCTTGGCGGAGATCTGGGGCGGCGACGAGTTCGTCGGCGATCGCACCATCGACACCCACATGCTCAATCTGCGGCAGAAGCTTGAAGCGGACTACAAGCAACCACAGCACCTGCTGACCGTTCATGGCGTCGGCTACCGCCTGCTAGAGCACCCCGAAGCCTGATTCGATCGACCTTGACGACTCCTTGACACCGAACGGATCGACGCCGGACCGAGACGTGTCGATTCCCCGGTCTCATCAACATCATGAAACACATCGCATTCGCAGCGCTGTTCGCCGCTTCACTCGCGGCACAGAACCCAGTCGTCAAACCGGAGCCCGTTCTCTCTGAGCAGATGCGTTCCATCAAGCTGGAGCTCGCCTCGGCGATTGCCGTCGAAGAGCAGGAAAAGGACCTCATCAAGGCGGAGGGCTTGTACCGCGTAGCGATGGACAACAAGGAGCTCAGCGCCGAAGCGCGGTTGTTTGCCCGCTACCGAGTCGTTGCCCTGTTGCAGAAGCTTGGCGACTACAAGGAAGCCAAAGCTGTGCTCGAGGCGGGCGGCAAAGGCGTGGCGGTGTCGCTCGATGACGTGACCAACGGCGAAGCCAACGGCCAGGACTCAGAGCGCACGAAGCAGTTGCGACTGCAAGCGCGTGAGTTGCTGAAGCAGACCGTGGGCAAGAATTTTGTCACTGGCCGTGGGCAGCAGATAACCGAGCAGCTGAACTGGATCGGCGACCCTGCCGTGCCGGAGGTCGTGCTGAACCTCCAGCAGTGCATCGACACCCACGCGCGGGGCTACTATTACTCCGAGCAGTTGCGGTTCCTCTGGAGCCGGGGTGGGCCGGTAGCTGCCGCGTTCTTGGTGCGGGTCGCGGACGACACGTTCCTGACGCAGACTGCGGCGCAGACTGCCTACGACCGGACGGATATCGACATTGAGGCCCCCGAAGTTCGCGCCTTCCTCGACCACAAGGAGTGGCCAGTCACGCAGCGCTTCTTGGGTGCTGCGTTCAGGTTCTTGGACGCAGAAGAGCTGCTGACGCTTGCCGATCGCGGCCGCATCGAAATGAAGGTCGAGGTGTTGCGCATGTTGCCGCAGCGAAGCCTCGATGCGAAGCAGCGGCAGCGAGCCCACGCAATGTGCCGCGCGGCAATCAGCGGCACGAACCCCGAGTATGGCAAGGCAGCCGAGGTGTTTCTCACCAGCGGCCAATCGCAGCAGTCACTCGAAGGCATGCAGATGCTGCTAGAGATGGTGCCCGACTTGCATCGTCGCGGGGTGCACATGGCGAGTTTCTACCTGCCCAATGCCGATGGCACCGTCACGCGCGAGTTCCCGGCGGCGGAGGTGGCGACGCTGTTGCCGATTCTGCGGGCCGCTGTCGAAGCGATTGGTCCGTTCGAAGGCAGTTCACCAGCCACTGGTTGGTTGCGGCAGCTGATGGTGGTGTTCTTGCCGCACGGTGGGCAAGCGGCGGCCCAGCTGGCGCTCGACATGTGGGACATGGGTTATGGCTTGCACGGTGTGTTCCATGGCCAAAGCTCGCCTGGCCTTGCCATGAAGCTGTTGCAGCGATGGGGCAAGGTGCCAGCGAATCAACGCACGCACTTCCTGCGTGGCTTCGACAACGTTGATCTGCCGCCCGAGGCCCTGCCAATATTGGGCCAGATCGCGAATGAGCTGACTGCCGGTACCAACAAGTCTAGTTATCAAAACGCATACAACCAAGTCCTCACCATGGTGGGGCAAACGGGGCACGACGCGGCCGCCGATTGGTTGCTCGCCGAGTGGCGCAAGGCCGTGTGGTCCGTCTCACGTAGCTCGAACTACACGCCGTATACCTGGGCATTGTTTGTGCTCGGCAAGAAGAACCAGAGCCAGCGCGTGCGCAGTGCGATGGGCAAGATGGCGCGCACGGTCGATGGCCCGCAACTGTCGCTCGACGACCGTTCGCGGCTCTTGCTGGCGATGCTGTCGATGGGCGATGAGCAGGCGTTGCACTTCGTTGCGATCGGCACGAGTGCAGTCGCAGCCGTGCATCCGTATGCGCCCGATGGTGAGGCCATGCGGATCAACCCGCTGAACTACATCATGTACAAGGATCCGAAGCCTGCGCATGGCTACTCGAGGGAACAGATCCTCAAGACGGTGAAGCAGTATGCACAGCGTGTGTCGGGCAACGGTGGCTTGGATCCGGAGCGCATCGCGGTAGCGAAGATCCCTGACGATGTGCTGGTGGTGTTGGCGGAGGAAGAACGCAGCAACTACGCGCAGAATTGGTCGCACATTCTTGTGCGCCGACTCAATGGCAAGATCGTCAAGGGCGAAGACACCGCCGTTCTGGAGACGTGCTACTTGTCCGCATTGGGTGACCCGGGTCGCAGTCGGCGATGGTTCGCGCAGTCTTGGGATGCCATCGCGGCTCGCTACCGCAAACAGCTGACTGCGTTGATTGATGGCGACGACGCAGGTTGGGCGATGAGTGCGATCAAGATGTTGACCACTCAGGAAGGTCGAGTCGATGCCGTCGCGCAGTTGCGCAACATGCATGCGGAAGTTCGCGAGTGGGCCGTGCACGAGATCGAGACCGGCCAAGCAGCGGCCGATCCGTCGGTGCTGGTGCCGTTGCTGCGCGATGCGAGCTGGCGAGTGCGTGGCAAGGTCGCTACCTATTTGGGTGCGGTGGTGCACAAGGAAGCTGTGCCGGGCTTGATCGCACTGCTTCGGGATAAGGAGCAATACGTGCGCACAGCCGCAGCCGACGCGTTGACGCGCATCCGCTTCTATCACGAGCAGCAAGCCCACTGGGATCGCGTGCTCAAGGGCCTCGATGCGAGCCCGGCGTCGGCCGCGGAAAAGCTGCTCGTGCAAGCCAAACCAGGAGCCGACAAGCAGCAGCGCTTGCTCGCGATCAAGTCACTCGGCGTGCTCGGCGTTCCGGAGGCGTTGCCGTTCTTGATTGACTGGACGCAGGATGCGGACAAGGACATCGGTGAGGCGGCGAAGGCCGCGATCACCAAGATCCACCTCAGCCCGGCAAAGTAGGCGCGGGCGCCGGGCCGGTTGCTGCAAGCCGCGGTTCGGATTGTTCGCGGCGCAGAATCTGGTTGTTCAGGAATGCCGGATGGAGTCGAGCGCCCCGGCCGGAGCATCCGGGGCGACCAGCAACGCGGCATCGCCCGACGAACCGGTCGCATGGGCCGTTCGGGTGAGCGCGAGAATCTGTACAAGGCCGTCCTGCCGCCGCGACCAGAGCGCGATGCCGTCTAACCGGTCCGCGCCGCCCCGTATTCGGCGGTTTCCTGAGCACTCCGGGACCGGCGCCGACAACTCTCGACAAGTTCTTTCCAGAGCATCCGTGTCGTGCCGCGATGGGTTCGTATCATCGCCGCCCCGATGGAATCCCGTCTACGCTGGTTCATGTTCCTGCTCGCGTCGCTACTTGCGCCGCTGACTGCACAGGACGATCCCAAGTTCTCTCTGGTCGCCAAGTTTGAGCCCGCAGCCGCCAAGCCTGGCGACTCGGTCAAGCTCGTGCTCACCGCGACGACTGCACACGGTTGGCATGCGTACGGCACGCTGGAGCAGGGCAATATACCGGTCTCGCTCGATACCAGCGGCCTCAAGCTGACTGGCCTGGAGCTCGCTGGCGAGGTTCAGATTCCGCCGGGCAACCCGGAGTTCACGCCGGTCGGCACGTCGTTCCCGCTCGATGAGGTGTTCAAGGTGGTTGTGCCACTGAAGGTCACTGCCGGCGCGACGGTGATGAAGATATCGGGTGAGCTCGGCTACCAGATCTGCGATCAGGGACTGTGCGAGCGGCCGAATGCGGCTGCGTTCGTCGCCGAACTGAAGGCTGGCGGTGGCGCTGGCGGCGGCGTTACTGCTGGTGGCGCTGCTGGCGGAGCGCCAGCGGGCCAGGAGCCGAGCAGCGGCCAGGCACCGAAGCCCGTGCCGGTTACCGGCCTCGGCACCGCGCCCGGCCTGACACTCGAGCCAGAAGCGGACGGCAAGGTCACGATTCGCGCGACGTTTGATCCTCCTGCCGTGCGCGCCGGCGAAGTGACGACCCTCGTGCTCGACGTGCACGTCATCGATCACGACTGGCACGCGTATGGCGTGTTGGAGACGGGCAACGTGCCGGTTTCGTTCGACCAGACGCTGCAGGACTTCGGCGACCTCGAGTTCGTCGGCGAGCCGATCATTCCGCTGGGCGACGAGGTTGAGACCCCGATCGGGCCGCAATACCCGCTTCCGCACGAGTTCCAGATCAAGCAGTACGTGCGCGTGCCGGTCGGCACGGCGCCTGGCACGATCGACGTCACGGCAGTGATGGGCTATCAGATCTGTGACGCGACGTCTTGCGACCCAGAGACCGAAGGCGACGCCGATGGCAAGTTGATCGTCGAAGCTGGCGAAGCGCGCGCCGAGCTGCTGGACGTTCCGAAGGCCAAGACGCAGACGCCGGCCGAGGGAACTGGCGAAGGAGCCGCCGAAGGAACCGGGGAACCCGATGCCATCGAGCCTGAGGTCGACCCGGACGATCCCTTCTCGTCGTGGTGGGCGCTGATCATCGCGAGCATCGGCGGCGGCTTGTTCGCCCTGGCGATGCCGTGCACCTACCCGATGATCCCGATCACGTTCAGCTTCTTCACGAAGCAGGCGGAGAAGCGCGGCGGCAACGTGTTGATGCTGTCCGTCGTCTACGGGCTCGGGATTGTCGGTATGTTCGTGTTCGTTGGCGTCGGCTTATCAGCCGTGATCATCGACGTGGTCAACCACTGGCTGACCAACACGATCATCGGCTTCATGTTCTTCTTCTTCGCGTGCGTGCTGTTCGGGTGGATCAACCTGAACCCGCCACAGTGGATGAACAAGATGGCCTACAAGGCGCAGAGCACTGCTGGCTCTGGCACGGGCCTGATCGGTGGTCTGGTCGGCGTGTTCTTCATGGGCGCGACGCTCGTGTTGACGTCGTTCACGTGCACCGCGCCGATCGTCGGCTCGCTGATTGGCAGTATCGCCAAGCACGGCAACCTGAAGGTTGCGGTCGGCATGGGCATCTTCGGATTGACGATGGCCATCCCGTTCATGCTGCTGTCGCTGATGCCGACCAAGGTCAAGGCGATGCCGAAGTCCGGTGACTGGATGGAGACGCTGAAGATCTCGCTCGGCTACGTGGAGCTGGCGGCGGCGTTCAAGTTCGTTTCGATGGTCGACATCGCGCTCGGCTGGGACGCGTTGCCGCGCGAGCTGTTCTTGATGATCTGGGCCGCCATCTTCGGGATGTGGGCGCTGTTCCTGTTCGGGGTCCTGCGCAAGGCAGGCACACCGAGCATGGGCGTCGGTTCCGGGCGCATGGCAGGCGGCATGATCGTCTTGCTGCTCGCGACCTACTTCCTGTTCGGTGCGATGGGCAACCGTATGGACAAGATCATGACGGGCTTCGTGCCGGCCTACTCCAACCGCATCGTCATGAAGGGCGAAGGTAGTGGTCAGCCGGCCAACACGCACGTCATCGTCAAGGACGACCCTGACGCCGCGATGGCCAGGGCCACTGCGGAAGGCAAACTGCTGCTCTACAACCTGACGGGGTTCAATTGAAACAGCTGTCGGATCATGGAAGACTCAGTCTTCCTCGAGCAGGCGGTCGCCTCGCTCATGAAAAAGCACCTCGTTGAAGCCCGTCTTCACACCGACTCGCAGAAGACCCTGACCGACGCACAGTTCGCCAAGAACCGTGAAGTTCAGGATCGCGTTGCCGGCGTCAAGACCAACCCCTACTTCGTCATCGTCGATCCGGTTACCGGCAAGAAGATCGATGAGTTCGCCCTGTCGGGTGGCTTCGGAGCGTGGCCCGGGAAGTGGGTCAAGTTCATCGAAGGCGCCGCCAAGAAGGCTGGCCGGAAGCTGTAGCGCACCTTGAGGGTGCGCGCGCCGCTAGCGAAGTGCGCACGCGGCTCTCGCGAGCAGGTGGGCTAGCGGTTGATGCGGTTGACTTCGACCGCCCACTCGACCTTCCTCTCCCAGACGACTCTCTTGTCTGGCGAGTATTCGCGCACGGACTCGTGCGCGGCGACGATCGTATTGCCGTTGGGTAAACGGTCGGCGTCGCTCGGTGACTGCAAGTCGTCGAGGCGCCAGATGATCTTGCCGCTTGGGTCGAGTTCGACCACCGAGCCGCTGGTGCGCAGCGTGACCAGCGTGTTGCCGTTCGGTAGCCGGTCGGCATCGTGGGCGTTGTGCAGGTCGCGCACCTCCCAGATGATCTTGTGGTTGCGGTCGACTTCGATCACCCGTTTCCCAAGCATGTCGGCGATCAGGATCGTGTCGTTGGCGGTCTGTTCGGCGTCGGACGGGCGGATCTGCTTGTCGTAGCTCCAGACGACCTCGCCCTTCGGGTTGACCTCGACAACGTTGCTGCCAAACGTGTTCGCGATCAGCGTGTTGCCGTTCTTGAGACGTTGCGCGCTGTAGGGGTTCTTCAGGTCTTTGTAGCTCCAGACGATCTCGCCCTCAGGGGTTCTCTCGGTCACGCGACTGATGCTGAACTCAACGGCTAGCAAGTTGCCGTTGGCAAGCAGGTCGGCGTCCCAAACGCCGAAGAGCTCGTCCCAGGCGGCGAGCACCTTGCAGTCGTTGTCGAACTCGGTGACGGAGTTATTGGAGTAGTCGGCGACGAGCGTCGTGGGTCCCTTGAGTTTGGCGGCCTGTGGCTGTCCGGCGGGTTGTGCAGCTGGCCGCATGCGGCGGTTGGCTTCCACCGCCCAGGTCATCTTCTTCTCCCAAACGACTTCGCCGGCGCGGGAGAACTCTCGGCAATGAGTGTTCTCCGCGACGAGCGTGTTGCCGTTGGGCAGTCGGTCGGCGTCACTCGGCGACTTCAAGTTGCTGATACTCCAGACGACTCGCCCATGTCGATCCAGTTCGAGCACCGTGCCCTTGTTGCGCAGGGTCACGAGCGTCTTGCCGTTTGGCAGGCGGTCGACGTCGTGCACGTTCGGTAGCTTGTCGACTTCCCAAATGGTCTTGCCGTCGCGGTCGATTTCGAGCACGCGGCCTTGCAGCACGTCGGCGATCAGGATGGTGCCGGCGGCGGTCTGCTCGGCATCGAACGGTCGGATGTTGTCGTCAAACGTCCAGACGATCTTGCCCGCTGGCGAGACCTCGATGACGCGGCCGGCGAACGTATCGGCAATCAGCGTGTTGCCGCTTTTGAGGCGCTGCGCGCTGTAGGGGTTTTTGAGGTTGTCGTACTTCCAGACGATCTTGCCAGTCTGAGTGCGTTCGGTGACGCGGCTGACGCTGAACTCGACGACGAGCAAGTTGCCGTTCGGCAGATAGTCGGCGTCCCAGGCGCCGAAGATCTTATTCCACACGTTGAGGATCTTGCCGTGCTGGTCGAGCTCGATGACCCGGTTGTCTGAGTAGTCCGTGATCAACGTGGTTTCGACGAGAGCTTGCTCCTGTGGTTGCGGTGCCTGTTGCTGGGGCTCTTGCAGCTCGGGTGTCGAGGACTGTGCTGCGGCAACGGCAGCAAGCATGGCTACAGCGAGCAGGCGTGTCGGGGTTGCGGATGTTGTCATGAGGAACTCGTGCAATGTGGTTGTGGGCGACGCGCGCGCTAGCGCACGTAACGGTTGGCCTCGACGGCCCAGGTCATTTGCTTCTGCCAGACTATCTGCTTGTCCGTGTCAAACTCGCGAACCCGGGTGTTCTCGGAGACCAGTGTGTTGCCATTTGGCAGGCGATCGGCATCGCTTGGCGAGCTCAGGCCGGTGAGCTCCCAGACGATCTTGCCGTTGGTATCGATTTCGACGACGGCGCCCTTGTTGCGCAGCGTCACCAGGGTGTTGCCGTTCGGCAAGCGGTCGGCATCGTGCGCATTCGGCAGGTTCTTGGCCTCCCAAACGATCTGCTTTTGGCGGTTCACCTCAATCACGCGGTCCATCAGCACGTCGGCGATCAGGATGGTTCCGGTGTCGGTGATCTCTGCATCGAACGGGCGGACGTTGTCCGCATACCGCCAGGCGACCTTGCCGTCTGGGGTGACCTCGATCACCTCCGAGCCGAACGTGTTCGCGATCAGCGTGTTGCCGTTCGGCAATCGCTGCGCGCAGTAGGGGTTCTTGAGGTCATCGTACTCCCAGATAACCTTGCCCTTGCGGTTGACCTCTTTGACGCGACTGACGCTGAACTCGGTGATCAGGAGATTGCCGTTGGCAAGAACGTCGGCGTCCCATGCGCCGAAGATGTCTTCCAAGACGAAGATCACGCGACCCACGCTGTCGACTTCCACGATGCGGTTGTCGGAGTAGTCAGCAATCAGCGTGTAGGTCTGCTTGGGTTTGGGTTGGGGTTTGGGCTGGGGCTTTGGCTTCTCGGGTTCTTGCGGTTGCTGGGGCGCCGGGTTCGGCAAGCGAGCCGTGCCGCGATTGACCTCGACGGCATAGGCCGCCTTGATTTCCGCGACGACCTGCTTGTCCTTGTTGAACTCGCGTACACGTCCGCTCTCTGCGATGAGCGTATTGCCGTTTGGCAGGCGGTCCGCATCGCTCGGAAACTTCAGGCCATCGAGAGTCCAGACTGCCACGCCCTCGCGGTTGAACTCGACAACCTTGTCACCGCCCTCGTCGCGGATCGTCACCAGCGTATTGCCGTTCGGCAGGCGGTCTGCGTCGTGCGGCGTCTTCACGTCCTTGATTTGCCAGACGATGGTGCCGCTTGAATCGACCTCGATGACACGATCACCAATCACGTCGGCGATCAGGACGGTGCCGGCATCCGTCATCTCCGCATCGTAGGGGCGAATGCCCTTGTCGAACGTCCAGACGATCTTGCCGGCTGGATTCACTTCAATGACGCGCTCGGCAAACGTGTCTGCGATCAGTGTGTTGCCATTCCGGAGTCGTTGCGCGCTGTACGGGTTCTTGAGGTCCTCGAACTGCCAGACAACCTTACCGCTCCTGGTTTGTTCGCTGACGCGGCTGGTGCTCCACTCAACCAGCAGCAGGTTTCCGTTAGGTAGCAGCGAAGCATCCCAGATACCGAACATCTCGGGCCAGCGGTTCACCGTTTTGCCTTCACTGTCGACTTCGAGAATGCAGTCGTCGGTGTAGTCGCAGATCAGCGTTGTGACGGCCTTCGGATCTTGACCCGTCGGACTTTGGTCGCTCGGGTCGCTTGGCGCTTCGATACCACCATTCGCAGTGCCCTTGTCGACGTTGTCGTCGGGGTTCGTACGCATGTAGGCGATGCCGCCGACCACGCTCAGGCCAACGATGACAAACGCGGCGATCAACCATCGTGGTGCCGTAGCGCGCGCCGCAATGACGCGGCCGTTTCGATCGCGTTCGGCAACCTCATCGAGAATGCGGCTGGCGAGGGATCGGTCTGGTCCCACCCCACCGAGTTCGGTCAAGCATGCGTCCATCTGCAGTTCCTTGGCACGCTGTTGTGCGTCTTGATCTTGATTGTGGTCCTTCATCGCGTGGCCCTCTCGATACAGTTGCGCAGCAGTTGGCGTGTTCGTTGCAACAGAGTCTTCAAGCCGTTGGGTTGCAGGCTCAGTCGCTTGGCGACGTCGTCCCGCGAACTTGCAGCGTCTTCTCCGATCCCATAGCTCCAGCGAATCGCCTGCTTGGCGCGCCCCTCAAGCTTGTCGATGCAGTCGTGCAGGCCGCGCATCAGTTGGTCGCCGCCATCGTCGGCAGCATCGCGATCCCAAAGCTCGTCGACGGCGTCGGCCAACTCCGGGTCTCGCCGGCGGTCTCGCAAGTGATGCAAGAACGCGAACCGTGCGGCCCGTCGCAAGAACACCTGCGCGGCCGGCGGGTCGAGGTTGAGCGCGCCCTTCTGCAGTGCCGTGACGAACGCTTCCTGCGCCAGGTCGTCCGCCTCATGCGGGTCCGCGCCGTGCATTCGCAGGTAGCGCCACACCGATTGAAGGTGCCGGTCGACGAACTCTTGTGGCGACCGATGCACGGTGGGTTCGGTCATTCGTGGAGTGGTTGCGATGATTGCCTGCACATGGACCAATGCCCCGCGGCGTGGTCAGGCTATTCAAATTGCTCGAGAAGTCGTCGGTGGGGCAGTTCGAGAACCGCGTTTGGGCAGAATCGAAAGTTGTTAAATATCTGGCAATAAGTGACATGCGTCAGTTTCCGCGCGAAAATCGAGAGCTTTCGTTCCGCTCGGGGGCGAGGCCCTCGGTGTAGCTGGCAAGGACTCAATACCATGACCAACTTCCGAAACGCTCTCACCCTCTCCCTTGGCCTTCTGATCGGCGGCACCGCAGTCGCGCAGAACCACATCACGATCGGCGTCACGCCCGGTCAAACGACCAGCGGCAGCTCCAGCAATGGCGGCGCCGGCGGCATCGGGGTCACCATTGGTGGCTACGGCAACACGCCGGTCAACGTGCCGGCCGGCACCGATTCGGCCGGCATTGCGACCGCGGCCGCCGCGGCGCTGACGGCGCAAGGCTTCGCGGTCACCCAAAACGGCACCGAGATCACCGTTACGTCTGGCCCCGGCGGCGCGCCGTTGATGCACGGAGGTGGCATCGGCAGCACCGACACCGGCATCACCGGGGTGCGCGCCAAGGTCGAAAAGGCGCCTGGCCCGGCGCTTCCCGTGCCGCAGGCGCAAAAGAACAACGGCGGCAACGTGCGCAAGGCCAACCCGCAGAAGCAGGCGCAAGGTCCCGGCCATATCCAGGTCGACGTCGAGGTGCTCAGGTTCCTCAACGGCCAGTGGGTGTTGCTGTGGATTCAGGTCGTCGTGCAGGTGATGCCGGGCGATGACGGCCAAACGATCAACAACCGCGTTCGTCAGCAGCTGCGCGCCCAAGGCATGATCGTCAACGACATCACGCTGCCGCCTTCAGTTGCTCCGATCACGCCGATGCCGCAGGGCTGCTTTGGCATGGACCGCACCGATGATGGTGGCAAGGTGCAGGGCGTGCTGGTCGATTGGTTCGGCGGCGCCAAGGATCTGCTCGACGTTTCGGAAGCCGGTGCTGGCCAGACCCCGGATGCTGGTGCAACCGAATACGATCGCTCGATCGATCAGAACGGTCAGGAGTCCGAGGACTTCATGGTCTTCCAAGGTGACGCGACGCCCGGCCAGGGCGGTGTCTTTGACGCCTTTGTCGCGCCGAACCAATTCGGCATCTGGGTGATCGGCAACGGCCCAGGTGGCCAACTGCAGGCTCCGCTCGTGCCGCTGCCGATGATCGGCTTTGGCTTCGACCTGCCGGTGGATCCGTTCGGCGCGCTACTGATCGGCGGCATCTCCGACCCGCTCGGCACCATGCACCTGCCGCTGCCGATCCCGCCGAACCCGATGCTCGCGGGCTTCGAGCTGCAGTTGACCGCGCTGACGCTCGATCCGTTCGCTCCGATGCTGTTCGATGGCGCCCGCCGAACCAATGGTGTCACCGTGCGCATCGGCAACTGATTCCTTCTCCTCAACAAACCTCTGACTTACTTTGCTGAGCCCGCCGGCATCCGCCGTGCGGGCTCAGCTCGTTTGGTTCTGTGGTCGATATATCTGCGCACGTGGCAACCCCTCGCGACATCATCATCTTCTGTGGTCAAGACTGGTGGTACCACAACCGTGCGCACAGCGACTTCCAGCTGATGACGCGTGCCGCGAAGCATCGCAAGGTGCTGCTGGTCAACAGCATTGGCATGCGCATGCCGATGCCCGGCCGATCGCCGCTGCCGTTCAAGCGCATCTTCCGCAAGTTGAAGAGCATGCTGCAATCGGTCAAGCAGCCGCTGCCCGACACGCCGGACTTCACCGTCATGACGCCGGTGTTGTTTCCGTTCTATGGCAGTGAGAAGGCCCGTGCCTTCAACGCGCGCAACATCCGGCGCCAGGTGATGCGCGCTGCCAAGAAGCTCGGCATGGTCGACCCGCACATCATTGTGACGGTGCCGACGGCGTGGGATGTGGCGAAGGACATGCCGCGCACGACGCTGGTCTACAACCGCAGCGACAAGCACTCGGCGTTTGGGGAAGCGGACCAAGGCCTGATCGGTGGCTTCGAAGAACAACTGCTGCGCAACAGCGATGGCGTTTTGTATTCGAGTCGCGCGTTTTTGGAGAGCGAACGCGAGCTGACTGGCGATCGCGCGTTCCACCTGGACCACGGCGTCGACAAGCAGCACTTTCGACCGCGCGAACGCACTGGCGCACTCAAGGACCTCGACGTCAAGCGCCCGATCGTTGGCTTCTTCGGCGGTCTTGACGACTACGTCATCGACTTCGACTTGCTCGAACGCATCGCCGTCGAACGTCCGAATTACTCGCTGGTGTTGATCGGTGACGCGACGCTATCGATGGAACGGTTGACGCGGCACCAGAACGTTCGCCACGTAGGCTTCACGCCGTATGCCCAGATCCCCGATCTCGGTGCCGACTTTGATGTGTCGATCATGCCGTGGCTCGACAACGATTGGATCCGGCACTGCAACCCGATCAAGCTGAAGGAATACCTGTCGCTTGGCCAGGAGGTAGTGACGACCTGGTTCCCGGAGGCGCAGCACTACCTCGACTACTTGCATATCGGCAAGACCGGCGACGAGTTCTTGGCGCGCATCGATGAAGTCGTTGCTGGCAAGAAGTCGCCCGGCGATCGTGATGCGTTGCTTGCCAAGGCAACCTGGGATGATCGCACCAACGAGTTGATCGGGTATCTCGACGCCTTGGGCGAACGAGTGCCGGCTGCGGCTACTTAGGCAGCTTTTTGAGTAGGTCCTCGAGCTGCTTCTGGCCCATCGCGTGCCGGTTGAGCAGCCCTTCGAGTCCGGCGATCGCCGGTAGCTTGAGGCTCTGGTCGTAGGCTTTGCGCAGCTCGTCGTCTGCGGGCACCGGCCGCTTGATCTGGAACAGTTCGCGGCTCCAGTTGCTCGCTGCTTGTTTGGGTGATCGCGACGTGTAGTCGAGCGACGCGTTGGTTGGATCGCGTACGACCAAGAGGATCTTGTTGAGGCGGTCGATAATGCGCAGCCTCGAGTCCTTGCTGTTGATAATGCCGGGGATCACCTTCAGGCGGCGCATCGTTTCTTCGAACGTGACGTCGGCGATGTCCTGCCGTGTCACGCGAATCTTGCGATGCTCCTCGAGCAACTTTCTGAGGCGTTGGCTCGCTTCGGCATCGCGGCTGGTTGCGCCAAGCGCCGTGTCGATCACCGTCAACGCATTGGCTTCGGCGACGTAGCCAAGCGCAATCGCACCCGTCGATGGGCCGGCGAACAGTTGCCGCGCGTGGTGCAGCAGGCTGGCAGCGTCCAGCAAGGCGGTGTCTGGGGTGTTCTTCGCATTCTGCATGCCGCGCGCAAAGACCAGCGTGCGCAGTTGCCACAGCACTGGCGACATCTCGGCCAACTGCGAACGGCCGCTCGGCAAGATGCCGAACTTGCAGTGCGGTGTGCGTGCCGCTTGCGCGAACAGCGAACGTGCGACGGCGGACTTGTTGCACTTTTCGATCCAGAAGGCGCTCAGGTAGCCCTGCTCGGTCGCTTCGTACGGAAGGTTGAGCATCTCGGGCGCCTTGATCGAGAACACCCGCCGCGCTTCGTCGATCGCCATGTTGTAGACGGTGACGGCGTTGCTCTCACGCGGCTGGCTCTTGCCTGCGGGACTGTCTTGCCCGCAAAGATGTGGCGTCAACACAAGTGCTGCCAGAGCGATCCGTCTCAAGCTACGCGCTGTCCGCTGGGCCATCACACCATGGTAGCCGCGATCCGCAGCGAGGTTGCGCGTGGGGTCCAGTGCGAGGTTGGTTTGCGCTACTTGCTGGCCAGCACAATCAGCTGCTGCCGGCATTCTTGCAACGTCTTCCCGGACTTGAGGAGCGGTTCGAGGATTCGACTCGGGTCTGAGGCTGCGAGACTGACGAGTACCGCGGCCAGGGTTTCGCCCGTGCCATTCTTGAGAAGGGTCGTGAGCTTCTTGGCCTTGGTGAACTTGCGCGCTCGGTCGTGGTGCTTCTTGACGTGGGCTCGAAGCGCTTCGACCGTCACGGTGGGGTCCGTGCGCAGTGGCTCGACGATTTCGCCGACAATTTGCGCGGCGCGCTTGCTCGCCGATTGGGTGTTCACGTTCTTTGGCATGTCGTCGAGGCCACTGAGTAGGAACCCGAACTCATACTCGGCGGCATCGGCGATCGTGATTCTGGTCGGGCGCGTCGCCAGGTGCAGTTCCAATTGCTTGAGCAGCCGTTTCGCAACGGCAGGTCCACCTTCTTGACTGGCAAGTTGCTTGGTGACGGCTTGCAAGATCTTGGCAGCCTCGTCTTCCGCTGTAAGGCCGATTGCGATGGAGATCATCACACGGTCTTGCGCGCAGTGGTTGGCGTGGTTCAGCATCTGCATCGCCGTCGCGCCGGCGCCGCGAGGATCCTCGCGGACCTGCTGCCACGCGTGCGCGGCAACGATTTGGCGCAGTGCCGCGAATTGAGGAGCCATGCTCATGAACTCGGTGATCAGCTCTTCGGTCTTGGGGTCGAACTTGCAGGTCGGGATCTGGCTTGCCTGCGAGAACAGGGTCAGGGCCACGGCAGATTTGCGAACGGTTTGCTGCCAAGCCTTGCCGGTGTAGTCAGGCTGCTCTTCGTAGGAATCCTCCGGCAGATCGATGCTGCCCTCATACTCGGGTACGGGCAGTGCCTTCTGTAGCTCCTCGATCGCCTTGCGATACAGGTCGGCGGCGTTCGGCGCGGTCTTCGTGGCCTTGGGCGCGGGCGCCGGCCCGTCCTGCGCGACTGTTGCGAAGCTCAACAGCATGACCAGGCAGCCTGCCAACCCGCGAGTCACCAAGTCTTGGCTTCGTTGCGTGCTTGAGATTGGTAGGGTTGCCACCCGATGATCGCGGTTCTCGCGCCGTGTCGGTATTGCTCCAAGTTCCCCTGTTGTCGAACGTTCTTCCATGTGTGGCATCGTAGGTATTCGTCGATTTGATGGTAAGCCGGTCGACGAGCAGTTGCTGCGCCAGATGGCGGCGCAATTGCATCATCGTGGCCCGGACGGAGATGGGTATCGCGTCATCGGTGGGGATATTGGGTTTGGCCACACGCGCCTGTCGATCATCGACCTCGCTGGCTCACCCCAACCGATGACGTCCGCCAACGGGCCGTTCCACATCACGTTCAACGGCGAGATCTTCAACTACCAAGAACGGCGCGCCGAACTAGTCCGTGATGGGGTCACGCTACGCACCCAGGGCGACACCGAGGTGTTGCTTGAGACCCTGCGCCGCGATGGCTTGCGTGGGCTCGACAAGCTCAACGGCCAGTTCGCGTTCGCGACCTACGACGAGTCCAGTGGTGAGCTACTGCTGGCTCGCGATCGCATTGGCATCCTGCCGCTGTATTACGCCGAGCGTGACGGGTTCGTCGTGTTCGCCAGCGAGATCAAGGCGCTGTTACCTGCGCTCGAAGCGCCGCAACTCGACGACGACGCGGTTGAGGACTACCTGACCTATCGCTCGGTGCCACCCGGCAACACGTTGTTCAAGGGCATCAACAAGCTGACTGCTGGCACCGCCGTGCGCATCGGTCGCGATGGTAAGTTGCGCCACGAGACCTATTGGCAGATTCCCTACGAGATGCCGGCTGAGATGCTCGACGGGGATGCGGCGATGAAGGCCGTCGACGAAGCGCTCGAAGCGGCGGTGTCGCTGCGCCTGGTCGCCGATGTGCCGGTCGGTGCCTACCTCAGTGGCGGCCTCGATAGCAGTTTGACCGTGGCCTTGATGAAGAAGATTCGCGAAGGAGCCGACGTGCAGACGTTCGCCGCCGGCTTCAACGATCCGCGCTACGACGAACTGCCCTACGCGCGTCAGGTGAGCGAGGCGGTCGGCACGACGCACCACGAGATCCAATCGACGGCGCAGGACTTTCAGGACCTGTGGCAGAAGCTGTCCTGGCATCGCGATGGCCCGATCAGCGAACCGGCCGACGTTGCGATCTATCGCATTGCCAAGTACGCGCGGCAGCACGTCAAGGTGCTGTTGTCTGGCGAAGGCAGTGACGAGTTGTTTGGCGGCTATCCCAAGTACGCCTACGACCCGAAGATCGCCAGGCTCTCCGCGGTGCCGGGGTTCTTGATGCGCGCTGGCGAGCGCTTGTTGCCTGGTTCGAAGTTCCGGGCGCGGCAGGCCGCGCGGGCGTTGACCGGGCGTTCGACCGCCGAGCGCTTGCAGACGTGGTTTGCGCCGTTTACCTGGTATGAGCGCAAGCAGCTGCGGTCGGGCTACGGCTCGGATCGCACGCTTGGTCAATATGAGCGATGCCAAGGCGACCACTTGCGCAAGATGCTCTACGTCGATTGCCACACGTGGCTAGCCGACAACCTGCTCGAGCGCGGCGACCGCATGTCGATGGCCGCTAGCATCGAGAACCGGCCACCGTTCCTCGATCACGAACTGGTGGAGTTGGCCTTCCGGGTCGATTCATCGATGAAGGTGCGCGGCAAGAGCGGCAAGTGGATCATCAAGGAGATCGCGCGCCGTCACTTGCCCGACAACATTATCGATCGCAAGAAGGTCGGGTTTCGCGTGCCGCTGGACGAATGGTTCCGCGGTGGCTTGAAGGACTTCGTGCACGACCTGCTGCTTGGCCGGGACTCGTTCGTCAGCAACTACCTCGAACGGCGCACAATCGAGGCTTTGCTGCACGATCACATGCGCGGCCGTCGCAACGAAGAGCTGCGCTTGTGGACGCTGCTGGGCTTCGAAGTCTGGCAACGCACGTTCTTGCGCGATGGCGTGCAGGCTCCTGAGTTGGTTGAGGCCTGAGCCGCTTCGCGTGCTGCCACGCGAAGGTCAGCTTCTTGGCTGTGTTGGTGTCTTTGCCGACGCGATCTGACGAAGGCGCGACGAGAACAGCCAGCACAAGTCAGGGCGCGACGATCAGCTGCCTGGGAGTTGCGGCGCGAGTGATATGCCGGGCACTCGCTGGGCAATTTCTTCGACGCGCGTGCGGCATTCGACCTGGCAGCCATCGTGTCCGGGCGTGGTGAAGCGGTGCACTTTGGTGAACCCGAACGGCGCCTTGGTCCCCGTCCAGCGGCGCAGTTCTTCCTCGGCAATGCGAGTGACCTCCGCGTCGTCGTCTGGTAGTTCGGCCATCGTAAGTTCGGTGCGCACGAGGCAGCGGTCCGGCATCGCGCGGTGCGCAAACACCTGCGTGCAGAAGATCGCTTCGCTCATCGGGCTGTCGATCTGCTTATGCGGCAACACGCCGTAGCCATGAAGTTCGGGTGCGTCTTTGCTCAGGCAGCCAAACCAAACGAAGGCTCGCTGTTCGCGCTGCTCCTGCTCGGCAATGTGAGGAAGCTCCGGTTCGAGCCCGCCGAGGATGCGAGCGGACGATGTTGGCGAGGTAGCCAGCACGATGGCGTTGGTCTTCAGGTCAGTCGGCACTTCACCGCCGAGGGTGAGGACAAAGCCACCATGCTCCGCTGGCTGCACAGCCGTCACGGCCCGCCCGAGGCGAAGGCACGGGTCCAGTTCTCGTCGGTAGGCCTGTACCATGTCTTCGCACCCCGTCGGAAACGAGCAAGGCTCCGGTTCGACGCGCAGTGGGCGAAGCTTCTCGCCATCAAACAGCCAGCCGGTCTTGGCCTCTTCGTTGCTTGCGAGGATGCGCGGCGGCTTGGAAAGCAGTTCGAGCAGCGGCACGAGTTCTTCACGGGTGAACGCGAACGGGCCCAACTCGCATGTAAAGCCATTGCTGCGTTGGGTCCTGATGTCGTTGCCGGGCCACGGTTGTGCGTCGACAACGAGGATCCTTGCCTCGGGCTTGTCAGTCCGAGTGCGTAGCGCGTGGTGCAACCCCCGCAATCCAGCCCCGACCACGATCACATCGAACGTATCCATGTCCCGCTAGCTAACTGCCCCTGGCGTGAAAATGCGATGACAACAAGCTTTGCGGCGACGGATGCCGATTGCATGCTTGCCCCTTGGTCATGGTGCAACAAAAGGCTCGGACAACCTGCAATCGCGATTGCCCAGATGCGTGCGGCATTGTCGCCACGCTCAAGGACGGCGTGCTTGTCAAGATTGAGGGCGACAAGGACCATCCAGTAACGAAGGGATTCCTGTGTTACCGCACCAGTCGCTTCCCCGAGCTGGCGGCATCGCCGGCTCGCGTTGCGCAGCCGATGATTCGTCGCAACGATCGCTTGGAGCCTGCGTCGTGGGATGAGGCGCTCGATTTGATCGCCAAAAAGCTCGTCCAGGTTCGCGAGGAGTCCGGCCCCGAGGCGATCTTCCACTACCGCTCTGGTGGTTCGCTGGGAATCCTCAAGCACCTGATCGACTTGTTCTTTGACGAGTTTGGTCCGTGCACGACGAAAATCGGCGACATCTGTTCTGGTGCCGGCGAAGCGGCGCAGCTGACCGACTTTGGCACCAGCGACAGCAATGACTTGTTCGACCTGCTCAACAGCAAGCACATCGTGCTGTGGGGCAAGAACGCCAAGGTCAGCAACGTGCACCTGGTGCCGATCCTCAACGACGCCAAGAAGAAGGGCGCCGAGGTAGTTTCGATCGATCCGCTACACCACAAGTCGACCAGCCTTGCCGATTGCTCAGTGCAGCTTCGTCCCGGCGGCGACTACGAGCTGGTGATGGGCGTTGCCCGCACGCTGTTCGATACCGATTGCGTCGACCCCAAGGCGCGTGAGTTCTGCGACAACTTCGACGCGTTCCGTGCATTGGTGCATCGTCATGAAGTCGGCGAATGGGCTCGGCTCTGTGATGTCAGCGAGGCGGATGTTCGTCAGTTGGCAGCGCGCTTTGCCGAAGGCCCGACGGCCATTTTGGTCGGCTGGGGCATGCAGCGCCGGCAACGAGGCGGTGCGATCGTGCGCGCGCTCGACGCGCTGTGCGCCATCTCGGGCAACCTGTTTCGCTCAGGTGGCGGTTGTTCGTTCTACTTCGCGCGGCGTAAGCCTTTCCGCGCCTTCGGCGGCGCGGTCGAGCATCCCCGCACGATCCGAGAACCGTTGCTCGGCACCGACTTGCTCGATACCAGCAAGCCAAAGATTCGCGTCATGTGGGTCACGGCTGGCAACCCGGTTTCGATGTTGCCGGATGCGAAGAACGTTGCGAAGGCGATCGAGCAGACCGAGTTCGTCGTGGTTGCGGATTGCCTGATGACCGATACCGCGCGCCGCGCAGATGTCGTCTTGCCGGTTCCGACGCTGCTCGAAGACAGCGACTTACTCGGTTCGTACGGGCACCACTGGATTGGTGAATCGCGACCGGTCGTTGCGCCGCCGGCAGGCGTGAAGCACGAAATACGCACCTTCCAAGACCTCGCCAAGCGGGTCGGTCTTGCCTCGTATCCGCAGGATAGTGTCGACCAACTCAAGCGCATGGCGCTGCGTGTGGTCGCTGGTCAAGGTGCCGGGCTCGAGTCCCTACGGCACCGGGGAGCCATCCGAAGTCCGTTGGCGAGTCCGTTGCTGTTTGGCGATGGGCGCGTTCAGACCGCCAACGGTCGCGTGCAGTTGCTCGACGAACACCCGGCTGAGACGCAAGTGGATGCGCCAGCTGCGGTCGACGGTGCCAGCGAGCCGCTTTGGTTGTTCTCCAACTCGACGGAGAAGAGCCAGGGGGCGCAGTGGGTTGGCCGCGGCTTGGGCGAGCGCTCATGGATCGTCGTGCATCCGGAGGCCCTGCCCGGCATTGAGGCGGGCACCGTCGTGCGCGTCACCAGTCCGACCGGTGAGATCGAGGCCGAACTGCGTCACGATCCAGCGCAGCGTCGCGACGTGGCGATCATGCCCAAGGGAGGGCATTTTGATCGCGGCCATAGCGCCAACACGTTGATCGCCGCGAAGGCGACCGACGTGGGGCTCGGCGCTGCTTATCTCGACTGCCTGGTGCGCGTCGCGCCGCGATAGCCGCGGAAGTCCCCGCCGCGTGATTCGCCAGCGTGCGATTCATGGCCGCGGGAGTAATCGCCGCGAGAGTCATTGCTACCACGGAAGTTGCCGCCACCGTTCTGCGGCTTGTTGAACGTCTCGCGGTGGATGATCAGGTGCGGGTCGCGGCGATCGCGGCGTTGCACGCGCTTGGCGAACTCATCGGCGACTCCGCTCTGCACTTCAAACGTGGTTGCGTTGTCGTCCATCGAGATCGAGCCAATCATGCGGCTCTCGACTTCACCACGGCGGCAGATGTGCGCCATGATGCGGCGCGGGTTGGCGCCATCGCGTGGGCCCCAGTTGATGCGGAAGCGCGTGAAGCCGGGCTCAACCGGGCGACCGTCGTCTTGGTTGCCTTCTTGGTTGGCACGCTGCCACGACGGAGCTGAGCCCGGCGTGCCACGTTGGCCTTCCGGCAGCTTCGAAAAGCTGCGCGCCGGCGTGCCTTCGTTGCGCGAAGTGAACTGACGAGGGGGTGCGTTCTCAATCGGGCCGTTGGCACCGGCGGCGTAGTTGCCACGCGGAGCGCTGTCACGTTGACCGTAGCCGCGTGGGGCGCTATCGCGAGGAGCACTGTCGCGTTGGCCATAGCCACGCGGGGCACTGTCGCGGGCACCACTGTCGCGGGCACTATTATCACGAGGACCGTTGTCACGCGGGCCGTCGTTGCGCGGGCGGTCGTTGTAGTTGCCCTTCGGCTGCGCCATCTCAAACGGCTCGCGCATCTTGGTCATCGTCTTGCTCAGCAGTGCTGCGACGACTTCAATCGGATCGCGTTCGCGCAGCAGGTTGGCGGCGGCCGCGCGCTTGGCTGCGGAAGCGGCCGGTGCTGAGGTCAGCATCGTCAGCGCCTCCTCTTCGGTGCGCGCCAGTTGCTTCTCGTTGATCACGTCGGCCGTCGGTGCCCAGCTCCAGCGCGGCTCGAGTCGCAGCATGCGGAACATGCGCGTCGTGCGTTGCGCACGCGACTTAGGAACCAGCAGCACGCTCTTGCCCTTTTGGCCAGCGCGGCCGGTTCGGCCACTGCGGTGCACGTAGGTCGAGCTATCCATGGGCAGCTCGACGTGGATGACCATCGTCACCGACGGGATGTCGAGACCGCGTGCCGCGACGTCGGTCGCGATCAGGGTGCGGGTGCGACCGCTGCGGAACGCGGCGAGGGTGCGCGTGCGTTGTGCTTGGGCGAGGTCGCCGTTGATCGCGGCGGCCGCAAAGCCGTCGGCGGCGAGCTTCTCAGCCATGCGCGTCGTTTCTTCGCGGGTGCGAACGAAAACCAGCGTGCGGTCACTGCCGGCCATCAACAGCATGTTGACGACGGCCTGGTAGTGCTCGCGGTCCCCGATGCGGCAAGCGACGTGCTCGATGTCGTCGTGGGCTTCGCCCGGCGCCGTGCCTTGAACCATGATCGGTTGGTTCTGGAAGCGGTTGGCGAGTTGCAGCACTGCCGGCGGGAACGTTGCCGACACGAGGTGCGTGCGACGTTCTTCTGGCAGGCACTCAAGAATGCCGTCGAGCTCGTCCTTGAAGCCGAGGTCGAGCATCTGGTCTGCTTCGTCGAGCACGAGTTGGCAGACCGAAGAGATGTCGACGACGCCACGACGCAGGTGATCGAGCAGGCGACCCGGCGTGCCGACGAGAACCGACGGCTTGCGACGCAGGCGCAGGCGCTCGCGATCGATGCTGGTGCCACCGGTAACCACTTCACAATCGACACCCGGGAGATCGGCGAAGAGCCAGCTGAGCTCTTCCTTGACCTGCATCGCGAGTTCGCGGGTTGGCGCAATGACCAAAGTCGTCGGGCCGGAGCGTTCGCGCTTGTCGGTGACGACGCCATCGATCATCGAGAATCCGATCGCGACCGTCTTGCCGGAGCCGGTCTGTGACGAAATCCGGAGGTCGCTACGGCCATCATCGGCGTTGGCAATCGCTTCCTGAACGGGGGTGAGCTTCTCAAAGCCGCGGCGCTTCAGAGCCGGCAACAGCACGTCGGGGCAACCCGCCAGCGGCGAGGCTTCCGATGCTTCAGGCGTGGGCTCTGGTTGGGGCTCCGGCTCGGGCTTCGGCGCCGCCTTGGCCTTGGCCTTGGCTTTGGCTTTGACCTTTGGCGCTGGCTCAGCCGTGACTTCGGCGGCTACTTCAATTTCCGGCGTTGGCTCGGGAGTGACTTCTGGAGTGACTTCGGGGGTGGCTTCGGCAGTGGCTTCGGGAGTGACTTCGGGAGTGACTTCAACTTCCGGCGTTGGCTCAGGCGTGACTTCGGCCGCTGCTTCAACTTTTGACGCGGCCTCCAGCTTGGCGTCGGCCAGCTTGTTTGCCCTCGCGATTTCTTGCGTGGCGGCTTCCACGTTCTCGATGTTCACGGGGGTGCTTTGAGGATTCTCTGTCTCGGATTGCATACTATTCTAGGATCAGGCGTTTGTAAGCCCCTGCCCAGTAATTAGTTACACAAGAAGGCAGGCTCTTATCTCAAAATGGTGTGTCTCACACTCCCCAGGGCCAACCCTGAGTTTCCCCAACTTTCCCCAGTCCCGCAGACTAACCGAAGCAACGTACCGCCTGCAAGCCTTGTGAAGGAAAGGCAGCGGCCCGGATAGGGCCTCTGGGCCGCCCTGCGCGTTAACAGCGCTGGGTCAGTCGCTCGAAGTTGTTGCAGGGAAACGTATGGTGGCGACATGCGTCGGATAACAGGCACCCACGTTTACTCCTACGTGAAGTGCCAGCACTTGGCTTCGCTGGACCTCTATCTGTCGCGTAAGGACCGTCGCCCCTCCACGGAATGGGAGGAGTTCGCTGCCAAGCGCGGGCGCGACTTCGAAGACGAATACGTCGCCAACTTGCCGGTCGTGCAGCCCGAGTATCCCGATCGCGACTTCGACGCGGGAGCTGCCGCCACGATGGAACTGCTGCGAGAGGGTGCTGAGCTGTTGCACCAGGCGGTATTGAGTAGCGAAGACCGGCTCGGCATGCCGGACCTTCTGCGCAAGCTCGAGGGTGCCAGCGAGCTCGGCGATCATCACTACGAGGTGCTCGATGTGAAGACGTCGGGTAAGTCGCGCGGCGACCAGATCCTGCAGGTCGTGTTCTACACCCAGTTGCTGGCCGAGCTGCAAGGTCGCATGCCGGAATACGGCGCGTTGATCCTCAAGGATGGCCGCGAAGAACGCTTCTTGATCGATGACTACGTAGCCGCGTGCGATGAGGTCGTTGCGGAGTTACGGCGATTGCGCGAGGACCCGGACAGTTCGCGCCCGTTCTTGCAGATGGGTTGCAGCGGTTGCTACCACGACGAGCGTTGCTTGCCCGACATGGTGGCGCGCGGCGATCTGTCCTTGGTGCAAGGCATGAGCCACGGAGCGCGTTCGATTCTTGAGAGCGTCGGCTGTCGCTCGGTGCAAGACCTCGCCGAGTTCCATCCGGAGAACGCGCGTGCTCGCGGCAATCTCGACGCCACGCTGGTGCGTCGCTTGCGTCGCGCGGCCGAGGCGCAGTTGGCCGGAAGTCCTGTGCTCGAGGCGCGACCGCGTGCCGAGAACCTCGATCGTTCGGCGATCATCCACATGGTTACGGATGCGTTTGCCGACCGCGTGCTCGGCTTTGGCATGCTGCATCCCGCGACCGAGGACGGCAAGTTCACCTTCGTGCTGCCTAAGTCCCAGGACGCCGAGTGGCAGGCATTCCGCGAGTTGACGGCTGGGTTTCCGCCGCGTTCGGTGTTGCTGCACTTCGGGGATGGCTTGCGGCGTTGGCACGAAGAACACGCCTTCTCGCGCGAAGCCGATCCGTCGATGGAGGCTCGATTCGTCGACTTGCAGAAGCGCTTGAAGGCGGCGGCGATCTATCCTGCTCCGGTGATTCTGTTGCCGGACTTCGTCAAGCATGGGCTGGACCGCGACCCGCTGCGCGGCGGGCACTCCGGCGCCGCCGCCATGTGGACGCTCGAGGACGATGGCGATGCGAGACTTGAAGCCAAGCTGCGCACCGACTTGCTCGACCTGGCTGCGCTGAAGGCGCAGATTCTCGACGCCGCGGCCGATGGCGAA
>CAXBFC010000032.1:0-29529 GCA_963974725.1 uncultured bacterium
ATGCCGCCGATCACGTTATGAAACTCGTGCGCCATACCGCCGGCCAACGTGCCGAGCGCTGCGAGTCGTTCGGCTTGTGCGAGTTGTCGATGCGAGGTCTCGAGGTCTCGTGTTTTGCTCTGCACTTCGACTTCGAGGTTGTCGGCGAGGCTGCGAAGCTCGCGGCGCGATGTGCGCAGTTGCTCGATCATCGCCGCGAAGTCGCGCGTCAGATCTCCAACTTCGCCTCGACCGGGTGGCGGCAGATCAATCGAGAGTTCGCCGTTGGCGATGCGTTGGGTCGTCGCGCGCAAACGCATGGTTGGCCGCACGACGAAGCGATGCAGACCAAATGCCAACACCAGCAACAGAGTCGTCAGCGCGACCACGACCAACAACAGATGCGTGCGGCTGAGATCCTCAACGAATGCTGCTTCGCGCGTGGCTCGCACGTCGCGCAGTTGCTCGATGCGATCGTGCATGTAGCGATCGGCGCGGCGCCGCATCTCAGTTGCGAGCAGTTCGACGTTGCGGCGTTGCCGCGCCGACCGCTCGGCGTCTTCGCGCAAGATGGCGGTGCGGATTGCGTCTACATCGCCGGCAAGGGCTTCGAGCGGCAGGTCCTGCAGGGCGTGCTCTCGGGCGGTGGCGGTATGGCGGATCAGGTCGATGAGAACCGTGCTGCTTTGGCGGATCTGCTCTCCCGATACTTGACGCATGGTCTGCGTGCTTTCCTGCAGGGTCGCCTGACTGAAACTCGAGAGTGCGATGCCCGTGCCGGGCGCGACGACCAGCAGCAGCCAAACCGCAAGCAGGATCGCAACCGTGCCCAGCGCGAGCAGTAGTCGCCAAACAAGTTGGTGGTGCCACGCCGAGCGTCCGGGCGTGGGCTGATGGCCGGCAGAACTGCTCACTTGGCCTCCGGCGCGATCAGTTCGTCGGCGAGCGCCAACAGAGAGAGTGGCAGTTCGATGCTGTTCTTTTGCGCTGCCTTGAGGTTGACGACAACCAAGCTGCTGCGCATGCGATCAACGGCAAGGCCGGGAGGCACGCGGCCGGTCTTGAGCACACGCTGCACCAGCGTCGCGGCGCGCCGCCCGTGCAGGTTGTAGTCGACGGCGGCGCCGACCAACGCACCGTTGCGAACGCCCGCCGCCGCCGTTGTCAGCAACGGAACGTGGTCGCTGCCAAGCGCACGTTCGACGCGTTCGACGTTCTGATAGATCGTCAGGTCGATCGGAATCCAGATGGCATCGACGCCTTGCTGTTGCAGCTTGTGCACCGCGCCCTCGATTCCCGACGCGTCGTCGACGATGGCTTCGTGCACGGTCAACTTGGGCGCACCATCTTGCTTGAGGAACGCAAGCATGTCGGAGCGTTCAGCGACACTGACGACGCCGTTGTCGCGAGAGCGCAGCATGCCCAACTTCTTCAGGTCCGGCACCGCGAGCAGAAACACATCGAGCACGCTCTGCGGCGCAATCCAGTTGCTCGCGCCACACAGGGCTGCTGGCGATTGCTTCGGGCTGTGCTTGGCCTTCGCGGGAACATCGTTCTGCCAGTCCACCACGATGCCGGCAGTGACCGGGTTGGTGACCGCCGCGAATACAACGGGCACGTTTGTGAGGTGAATCTGGCAGAGTTGCGTCGCTCGAGTTCCCAGCGCGAGCACGAGGTCGCACGGCATGTCTTGCAGTTCGCGCAGTTGCCGCGCGGCGAGTTCGGCATCGGAGTTGGCCTGGCGCACGACAAACGTCGCCTCGACCTTGGCGTCCAGGAGTCCCTGCTTGACGCCTGAAAACGTCACTTCATCGTTGGGCGAGTCGTGCCAGAAGAACACGCCGATGCGCGGCGGAGTTTGGCTGGCGCGCTCGTTCGACGTGTCCGGACGAAGCTCACCAGGAGTCTGTTCACCAGGAGTATGGGCTCGCAATTGCTCGACGCCGGCAGTCGCTACGAGAGCGCTGCCGAGGACGGCGGACACGGCGGCAAGCCATGCCCGCGCAAGGTGCTGGAGCGTGCCGGCGGAGTGGCGGAATCGCATGCCGAATGCATACTCGCAGCGGCGTCCGCCAGGGGGCTTGTTGTTTGGATCCTCAACTTTTCCATGCAGAAGCATGGTCAGGACCATGCGTATGTAGGCCCGGCAGAAACGCGGCGGTGACCCTATGGCTCACGACAACGTGCCACCGGCAACGAGCTGGCCACCGAGGTTTCAACGCTGGGTTTCAACGCTGGGCTTCGACGCTGGTGCCTCGCCCCTGGGCTTCAACCCGCGCGAATCATCGCAACCACGTCGGCAGTCGATAGAGGTCGTGATCGAGCAAACCTTGGGCGCGGCCCTTGGGCACGATCGCGATGCGACGCGGCGCCAGCAACGGCACGATGGGAAGCAGCTCATCTAGCCGCCGTTGGATGCGGGTGTAGTGGCCAGGCCAATCGCCTTCGTCGCTGGTCGCTGCCAGGTCCGCAACCATCGTCGCCAACTGCGGATCGACCGCTCCCTGGCGTGCTCCGCCGAATCGTGAGATCACCGTGAAGGGGTCATATGGAACGCCGTGGCTGCGTTCGATACGCAGATCCCACTTGCTGGATTCGAGGTCGGAGCGATCCACAGGAAGGACTTCGACCGCAATCTTGTGGCGTCGCAGTTGCTCGACAATGGCCTTCACCAATGCAGGGTCGGCTCCCTTGGCGTCGAAGCGAAGTGGTCTTCCGAAGGCAGCAGTCGCCGAGGCAATGTGCTTGCCACGCGGCCAGTCGACAACCGACGGTGCGGCATACGCGGTCGTGGCATCTGCGAAGCCGTGCCAGACTCGCGACACAAGTTCTTCGCGGTCGATGGCCGCAGCCACAGCGCGGCGCTTTGCTAGATCGACAAGTTCTCCTTCATCCCAGCGCAACGTCAGGCTTAGCACGGACGAACCTGGGCCATCGGTGACGACAAAGCGCGGGTTGGCAGCGAGCGCGCGGGCACGCGCGGGATCGACCGGGACCAGCCAACTGCCAACGACTGCATCCACCGTGCCCTCAAGCAGCAAATCCAGCGGGTCCCCAGGACCTCGGTAGAGATCCAGTTGTTCTTCGCTTCCTTGCCGCTGGTAGCGAAGCACCTGAGCTTGCTCGCGCACCTCGACCAGTGCATACGGTCCTGATCCGATCGCCTGGACAAAGTCGCCTTCCTTGTTTCGCGCTCTAGGGCCGACCACTGCCGTTGGGTTGATGGCACACAGATCTGCAAGCAAGCAGCTGGGCTGGTCGAGCTCGATGCGAACCTCGTGCGGTCCAGTTGCCTGCACCTTCACGATGTGGGCACTACTCGACAACCAATCGTGTTCGGGCAAACCGATCCAGCGCCGGAAGTGGGTTGCGACATCACTGGCGACGACTGCCTCGCCATCGTGCCAACGCGCGCTTTCGCGCAATTGGAAGACGAACACGCAACCGTCCTGCTCAACACGCCACGAAGTCGCGAGCCCCGGCACGATGCGACCATCGGGCCCTCGTCGCACCAAGGTTTCGTAGACGAGCGCCTTGGATTCGAATCCACCTTGGTAGCAAAGCGGTGAGAGTTCCGTCAGCGCCCGTTCGCCGATCCGTGCGGCAATGCGCAGCGGCCGTTTGCCGGCGACTCGTCGCTCGCTGGCCGATAGCTCGCGCAATTCATCGGGCACAGCCGCGCCTGCGAGTGCATAGCCGGGACTGCGCGCCAACAAGACCACCGCCCCGTCGAAGCCCGTTGCCACCAGCTCGTCGGTGCCGTTGCGGCCATCCAATTCGCCGACGGTCAACCAGTGACCGCGTTGCTTGCTGCGGTAGATCGTCTCGACACTCGCTTCCCCATCAGGCTGCCGCACGACCATGTGCACGCGTTGGTCGTAGCCATAGACTGCAACGGCCTCCCGTTGATCGGCAAAGAATCGACCGGCGGCGACACCGCGCAAGCCTTGGCCGCCGGCATACAGAACCTGCCGATCCACGGCGTTGATGCCGGGTGTTGCATGCGTTCCGAAGGCTACCCGCAGCAAGATGCCGTCATCCCGGGTGACGTAGTAGATGCCGCTGTTCGGGCTGCTCGCGATGCGACCGAGGCCGCAATCTTCGTGCAACACTTCTGCGAAGGCGAGCCCGGATTCACTCAGGGTCATGCGCAACAGATGTCCTGATCTGCTAGCACCGAGTATCGCTACGCTGGCATCTCCGCTGGCATCTCCGCTGGCATCCGCGTTCGGCGACATACAGATCACGTCGCGCACTCTGCCCGGAACGGTTGCGACTTTGCGAATGGTGAAGTTCTGGCCAGCAGGACCGGCGATCAGTTGGTAGACCGCGCCGGTGATGCCAAAGACGAGCAATTCGTCACTGCCTCCTGGGATCAGATCGGCTGCGATGATGGCGTGGAACTCCTCGCCGGCGACGTGTGCGATCTCGCGGCTCTCCAGTGTGAATCGTGCGAATGGTTGCGGCCGCAGCGTGACTTGATGAATCGAGCCAGCACGCCCGGCTGCATAGAGTTCGTTGCCAGGGATTCGAGGATCGACGTCACTCGGTCGCGACGGCGCCAGCCAGAGACCGTCACAGGTAACGGAGTGCGTTGTCCAGTTGCCGCTATACACCGAAAACACCAGCAGTCGCCCATCGTCATCGGTAGCGACGATCTCTGGCTGGCCATAGCCAGCCACTACCTGGCTGACGTTTGCATACCAAACACCTGCGGAGGACTCATGCACCGAACTGGCCTGCCATGCTGCGGCACTGCTCGATGGTTGTGTGGCTTGCTGCTTGGCTTGCGCAAGCAGTGCCAGAGGTGACAAAGCCAAAGAACACAGCAGTGTGCGAAGCATGGGTCGTCCTCCTACAAGATGGTGATTGCCAATCCCGGCGATGCGACCAGCGCGCCACCAGGCAGCTCAACGAAGAAGGCTTGGGCAAACAGCTCCAGGCCGACGACTGCCGCCGTTGTTGGCAACGGCAATGGCACGGTGGCCGTATCGACCAAGGTCACTCCAACTGGAACCGCGCCCGTTGGCTCAATCAGCACCTGCAAACCAAGCACCGACGTTGGCGGCGTTGCCGCGAAACTGACTGCAATCATGCCGCTCGCAAGCGCGCCCTGATCCGCGTCAACGGTCAATGAGAACTGTGCGTTGCCGGCCAACGGCAAGGCATCCTGACTAGCTTCGCTGCGCCACCAATAGGACGAGACGCCCGCAGTACCGACGCCGTAGCTCTCAGGATTCGGATTGGAATCCATGCCTGAGATGATGCCGGCACTCGGGTCCAACAACAGGTTGTCAGGTCCCGTGGGCGTTCGCCAGATCAGCGATCGCGGCGGCCCACCGCTGTTCGCAGTGGCCAAGAAGTAGTTGCCGGTCACTGCTTCGATCGCGACGGCATTCAATGGGCCAGTCGTCGTGGCAACGATTTCCAGAACGCCCGTCGCAGGTCGATAGCGAAACAGATTGGGCGGTCCGTTGAGCGCCGTTACCAGCACCGTTCCGTCTAGGTCCACCGTGACGTTCGACGCTCCCGATGACAGCGTCGCAACCTGGGTCGCCGTTCCGCCAGCAGTAGGAACGGACCAGAGGGCGCCCGCGGTCGCCGAGATGTAGGAAGCGACGTAGACAGTCGTGCCGTCTCTGGAGACTGCCAGGCCGTTGATCACGCCAACGAATTGGTTCCAATTGGTGACCGGAATCGGCTGCAAGCTGCCGCTGACCGTGTCGAGAATCGCCAACCCCTGCCAGCCATAGGAACCGTTCGTAAAGACGGACAGCGCTCCGCCAGGTGTGAGTCCGGTCGCTGCCACTACAACACGTTCGTCGGGCAACAAGCCACACTGAGGGATTTCACCGGCACCGCCACTCGTTCCACAGCTGAACAACTGCGCGAACACGACGTGGTTGCCTGACAAGCGCAACACGTGCAAGTCCACACCTTGGTCGGTTGCCGCGCGTTCGCCCGCAATGAGCGCGCCATCGCTTGGCCGCCGCAACAGCGAAGCACAACCACGTGTGCCATTGCCGATGACCGACAAGTTTGCTGGCAGGCCAGTGACTTCGATGGCCGTGGCCGCGGTATCACGAGGGTGCGCGAAGTAGATACCGTTGGTGCCAGAAGAACTCTGGAAGGAACCGAACACCACGTAGCCGTCTGGCACTTGCGATGGCGCGGAAGAGTAGAGGAGTGCGCCACAGGCAAAGATGCGCGCGGCACGTGCGAACAAGGGATACTGCATGATTCCAAAGGGTCAGGTGTGGAGCGACCGTGATGGCTCCCTCATCGCAAACTCCATTCCTCATGCATCTGCGCCCGGTATTGGGCATCGCTGGTGCGCGTCAGGCGCACGAGATGTTCCCGTCGCGCCACCCGGTGTCGCAACCGTACGACAGGCACGCGGAGCGGCAGGTCAGACATTGTGCGAAGCAAGCGAACGACCCCGTCGCTGCCCTGCCAGAGGGTGATCGGATTGACTGACCTTCTGAGATGCAATCGATGCATGGTCGCAGCCCCGGCGTGGCTGGCTCGCCACATAGCTACCAGATATCTCGCCTTGGTTGTGTCCCAGCCACCAACAGGACTCGCAGGTCAACGCAGAACCTGCCAAGCTAGTAGCCCATGAAAGCCGTCGGCAGAAACGACCCGTGCCCGTGCCAGAGTGGACACAAATTCAAGAAGTGCTGTGGCCGTCCCGGAGGCACCAAGCTGCAGTCGTTTGACGGCAGCTATCTCCGCTTGCGGATCAGCTTGCAACACAGCGCCCCCGAGGTTTGGCGTCGAATCCTGCTGCGTTCCGACGCGTGGTTTGAAGACCTGCATCAGGCGGTTCAGGCATGCGGCTGGGAGCAACGCCACTTGTGGCACTTCGTCGACTCCAACGGCGTCGCACTCGCTGGCCCGCCGAGCCAAGGCGCGTTGTTCGGTGACCCCGAGCCCGATGCGCGCCGAGTGAGCTTGGACTCGTTCTTTCGCGAAGCAGGCGCGAGCTGCCTCTACATCTACGACTTCGGTGATGGCTGGACGCACGACATCGTCTTGGAGGGTATCGAACAACACAGCAAGATCTTCGACCGTGCCTTGCTAGACGGCGCCGAGCGCTTTCCGCCGGAGGACTGCGGCGGCCCACCCGGCTTCGCGAGATTGCGAGAATACGTGGCCACTGGCGTCGATCCGTGGCACGACGACGAAAGCCTGTCATACATCGCCGACAACTGGCGCAACGGAGAGTGGGATCTGGCGAGCGAACGCTCACGATTCGGCACCGTGCTGCCGAACCTCGCCGCAACACCGGCGAAGTCGCAGGCCACAACTTCGTCGCAAACCAATCTTGAGATGGCCAATCTGGATACGGCCAATCTAGATACGGCCGGCCTCGATGCGACCGCTCGCAAGCAAGCTGCTCGCACCCGGGTTCTGGATCGGGACACCATGAAATGGACGATCGATCGACTCCAGCAAACCGCGACTGAGATCGGCGAACAGCTGGGCGTTCAGGTGCAGGTCGGCAAGGCGTCCTACTGTGACGAAAACGCCAAGATCGCAGTCGAGGTCTCGACCGTGCGCGACGACGGCATCGTGATGGACCGGTTGGCCACCGACTTCCTCGATCGCTGCGAGGACTTCGGACTCGAACCGGCCGACCTCGGGGCACAGTTCGGATGTTCCGAGGGGATCTACCGCGTGATTGGCATGAGGCCACGTGCCAAGGAACCGGTGATCTGCGAGAAGCTCCGTGATGGTGTCGCAGAGAATACTCGGGTGCGTGTCACTGCGGCATTCGCACGATCCCACCTGCGCGGGGCAACTGCGGTGCGACCGCCCGAACTACGGTTGTTGCCGCCACAGTCACGTGGCCACGCAAGTGATTGATCGATCCTTGCCGCTAGGGGTATTGAGGCCCCAGCCAGACGCAGCGATTGGCAGTCGGCGACTCGCACGCGACTGCCACCGACTCCATCTCAAGCAGTCTCATGTAGGCGGGCCGTCACGAATGACTCGGCCGGAAGCTGACTCGCCTGTTCTCCCCCATTCTGCACCTGCAGGATCCAGAGCAGAGATGCACGGCCGCACTACTTCAGACCGAGGCGTTGTGCCAATCGATGCAAGTTCGCGCGGGCAACGCCTAGATCACGTGCTGCAGCCGCCCAGTTGCCGCCGTGACGGCGCACTGCTTGTTCGATTCGTTGACGTTGATGCCCCTCCGTCGAGACACGAAGGGTCGCGGTTGCCGTCAGGTCGCTCGCGAGATCCGGCTCGGTTGCTATCGGCGAAGATGAAGAACGTCCGGCGTCGTTTTCGGCGGTTGTGACGTCCAAGTCCGACACTTCGATCAGCACGCGCTCTCCCGCTGTCGCCCGCGCGGCGGCCCGCAGAGTCGCGCGCGAAACTACGTTCTCGAGTTCTCGCACGTTGCCGGGCCAATCGCCGCTCATCAAGTGATCGAGCGCTCTTGGCTCGAATCGCACGGCGCCGCATCCGAGTCGTCGCCGAGCATCATCGGCAAAGTGGCCAGCCAGCTGCGGAACATCCGCAGTGCGATCCCGAAGCGGCGGCACTTCGATGCGACCGATGTCGAGGCGGTGCCGTAAGTCCGCGCGGAACCGACCCGCCTTGACTTCGGCATCAAGATTGCGGTTGGTGGCGGCGATGACGCGAACATCGACGTGCCGCGTCTGGTCTTCACCGACTCGCTGCAGCTCGCCTTCTTGCAGAACGCGCAAGAGCTTTGGCTGGATGTGCAGCGGCAATTCGCCGACTTCGTCCAAGAACAGACTGCCCTTGTCGGCAACTCCGAACTTGCCGGGGCGCGCCATGTCGGCGCCAGTGAAGGCCCCTTTTACATGGCCAAACAACTCACTTTCGGCAATCGATTCCAGCAACGCTGCGCAGTTGACGTAGATCAGTGGCCGGCTGCCGCGCCGCGAGTGTGAGTGCAACTGACGAACGACCAGCTCCTTGCCGACTCCCGTTTCGCCGGTGACCAAGACAGGCATGTCGGCACTCGCGAACATGTCGATCTCTTGCCGGAGCTTGCGCATCTCAAGGCTGCTGCCGAGCAAAAGCCCGCCGCGTTGATCAAACGCATCGCGAATGAGGTCGCGGCTGATCTGCCCTTCGAGCGCGGCGCGTTGTTCAAGAGCTTCGATCAGCGAGATCGTTCGCAGCGCGGCACCAGCCAATGCCCCGAGATGCGTCAACAGTCGCTGGTCGATGCCTTCGAATGAGTGGCTGTCGAGTGCGTCTGCCGTCAACACTCCGACCAGTTCCCCCTCCACGCGCAAGGCGCAGCCAAGGCAGGCATGCACCAGGTGCTGAGGGTCGGTCGACGCGCCGATCATGCCGTCGAATGGGTCGGGCAGCGTGCTGTTGCCCGCGAACACGACCGGCGCGGACGACGAGCAGATCTTGGTCAGCCGCGGGTGGTCCGCGATCGCAAATCGCCGGCCGAGCAGATCGGGCGACAAGCCGGTTTGTGCGATGGGCAGCAGCTCCTTGCCGTCGGCGCGCAGCAAGGCCACCGCGTCACACGGGAGCGCCTTCTGCACGGCGCGCACCAGACGGTCGGCGCGGTCTTCCGCCGACAGCGACGCGGTCATGTCGAGGGCAATCGTCAGCAGCGGGTCGGGGTCGAATGGCGTCATCATGTTGAGAACACCAGTTATGATCCCGATAACACTCAACGTTATCAATCAGATACGCGTCAGTTCCGGGTCTGTTGTCAAGCAAGGGTTTACGGCGAGGCACACTGATTGCTTTGCACCGGCATGAACAAGACTGCATCTGTGGTTCCCTCGGACACCTTGGCCCAGCTGGCGACCGCCCGCGCCGGCGCGTCGCGCGTGTTCCATCGCTACAACCTCGACTTCTGCTGTCATGGGCAAATCAGCCTGAACGAGGCGTGCGCGAAGAAGTCGATCGATGTCGATCAGTTGATCCGCGAGGTCGAGGCCGAAGAACGCGTGGCCGAACCAGTCGAACCGTGGGGTGAACGCGCGCTGGCCGCCGTCGTCGAGCACATCATCAGTCACTTCCACGAACCCCATCGCGCCGAGTTGCCACGCCTCCTGGAGATGGCCCAACGCGTCGAGAAGGTGCATGCCGACAAGGCATCGTGCCCACACGGCCTCGCCAAGGTGATCGCAAACCTGAAGGCCGACCTGATCCAGCACATGGAGAAGGAAGAGCAGATCCTGTTCCCGATGATCGTTCGCGGCGATGGCGCCAATGCCGCCGCGCCGATCCAGGTCATGGAGCAAGAGCACGTCGACGCTGGCGATGCACTCACAGCTATCCGCAAGCTCACGACTGACTACCAACCGCCAGCCGATGCCTGCGGAACCTGGCGCGCTTTGTATCTTGGCCTAGACGAGTTTGAGCAAGACTTGATGAAGCACGTGCACCTCGAGAACTACGTGTTGTTCCCCCGCGCATTGCGCTCCTAGAGTACCGCGCACTGCGCTCCTAAAGCCCCGCGCATTGCGCTCCTAGAGTACCGCGCACTGCGCTCCTAAAGCCCCGCGCATTGCGCTCCTAGATTACCGCGCGCTGCGCTCCTAGCGCCCCAAGGCGCCTACCAGTCGTGCCCGGGGTCAGAGCTGGCCCATTGAATGTTGGCGGCCAAACTGTTGGCCGACCGACAGCCGTCGATCAACCTCCGGTGCCGGGTCGCTCGGACAGGTGGTCCCGCTTCGATTGGTTCTCGGCCCACACCTCGTGCTCGGGCATTGCCTGCTTCTGCTTCGTGATCACGGGCCAGCGACGGCTGAGCCGGTCGTTGAGGTCCTTCCACCCGACCCACTTCTTCGGTAGATCCGTGTCCATGTAGATCGCACCGACCGGACACTGCGAGACGCACAGCGTGCAGTCGATGCACGCATTGGGAGCGATGACGAGACAGTTCTCACCTTCGAGGAAGGCGTCGACGGGACAGACTTCGACGCAGTAAGTGTATTTGCAGTTGACGCAGAGTTCGGCAACGACGTGGGTCACAGGATCTCCGATCAAAGGGCGCGGACAAGCAGCAGATTACCCAAGGGAAGCCTGCCGAAGCGTGCCGCGCAGCAGTGGTTTGAGGAACGCTTCGGCGCCGCCGACCGAGACCATCTCGAGGTTCAGTTCGCAGCCAGACAAGGCGGCATGCAAGCCAACCTGGAATGACGACAACGATCCAACGGCCAGCCTCGCGCGCAGCAAACAGATCCGCATGGTACGCACGCACGCACGCACCTACTGGACCGAGCTCTGATCGCGTAGCAATCCGGCAACTCATGGCCGCAGAGCGCCAACTGAGGAGCTGCAGGGCTAGCAGGCAATGGTTGCCATGCGAACAAATCCCCCCGGCAAGGCCCCCTATATCGGCGGGGCGAACTTGTAGATACCCACTGGTGACATGGCGGATCTGAGAGCAGAGCAAGGTCGATCGGGCTACGATGGGCGCGGCGGCTACCTCAAACCAACCGCCACTCCAACAACCAGTTCTCACTAAGGAAACACCCATGCGTTTCGCGTTCCTCACTCTAGCGGCAATCAGCCTCGCCGGCTCCGCCGCCGCCCAGATGCCCCTGCCGCCCTTCGGCAACTTCTTCACAACCGGCACGACCCGCGGCTTCTACTTCCAGTGCCCGGTCAACTGCATCGTCACTGGCCTCGCGGTGCCGGATATCACGGATCCATTCCAGGTTGTCGAGTTCATCGACTTCGGCCTGACCGCGCCGCCAGCGTTCGCGGCCAGTGTCGTTGGCACGCAGATGTTCTACGACAACACGACTGCCGCCCAGTCGATCATCCCGGTCACCCTGCAGCTCACTCCGGGCAACTGGTACGGTGTGCTCGGCTGTGGCAACGCGACCGTCGGCTCGGCCACTTCGCAGAACCCGTACAGCACCCAGACCGGAACGTTCACTAGCGACATTCTCGGCACTCCAACCGACATCTACCGCTTGTTGACGCAGACGCCGATCGGCTCCAATGGCGGCAACCAGGCGTGCTCGGCAGAGCTCGCCGGCACGATCTCGCGCGTCGAAGTCTACATCACCCCCGCAGCCGGCATCTTCGCTAGCTTCACATCGACTCCGTCGACTGGCGCCTCGCCGCTCAGCGTTGCGTTTACGGACACGACGTTCACGGACGATCCAGGTGGCGTGATTGCTTGGGACTGGGACTTCGATGGCGATGGCATCAGCGACTCGACTGCCCAGAACCCGACGTTTGTCTACACGGCTTGCGGCAGCTACGACGTAACCCTGACGGCAACGGACGTCATCAACGGCTCCAACACCACCACGGTCGTCGGCGCAGTCGAAGTTGACGACGTTGTCGCTTCGTTCACGGTCGCCGAATTGGCTCCGGGCACGGGCCTGTGGCTGTTCACCGACACGTCGGCCCCGACGCCCATCTCGTGGGATTGGGACTTCGACGGTGACGGCATCATCGACGACACGACCCAAAACCCGGTCTACTTTGACCCGGGCATGTCCGGTCTGCTGTCGCTGCCGAACTGCACGTTGACTGTCGGTGGCCAAGGTGGCTGCTTCACCAACACAATCACGCAAAACGTGCAAGCCACTGGCTACGGCGTTGTGGAAGTGCTTACCGGTGGTAACGGCACGGTCGGAACCCCGTCGGTCGGCACCTACTTCAACGTCACGGTCGGCGCCGAAGGCGTCAACATCACGGACCTCAACACCGGCGTCTACGGCTTCGCCGGCGGCATGGACGTGTCGGTGTTCGTCACTGCCGGTGGTCACGCTGGCAAGGAAGGCAACATCAACGCGTGGACGCTCGCAACCTCGGGCTCCGGCATTGCGACCGGCACTGGTACGGTTGCCGTTCCGGAAATGGTTCCGGTCACGCTGAACAACCCGTTCTACTTGCCGGCCAACAGCACCTACGGCGTCGCCGTCATGCACACCGACCAAGCCGGTGGTTCGATGCAAGTCTCGTACACGACTGGCCCCGGCAATGCTCCGTACGGCAACGCAGACCTGACGATCCACCCGCTGGATCCGACGACTGGCGCTCCGACTGGCTGCTCGGCGACGACCTTCATGGGTCCCTGTGTCTTCCAGCCACGTCTGTGGAATGGTCGACTCATCTACTCGACCTGCAGTGTCTCGCAGGCCGCTGCTGGTGGCTCCTACGCCGCCGGGTGTGTCAACTCGGCCGGCGTTGTGCCGAGCCTGACCGTCACGGGTCCGCCGCAGATCGGCGCGAACCTGTCCCTCGAAGTGGATAGCGGTTTGGCCGCCCCGGCCGCGGTTCTGATTGCCTTCGGCACCAGCAAGGACGTCTACAACGGCTTGCCGTTGCCGCTCGACCTGGGTGCCCTGGGCGCCCCGGGCTGTGAACTGGCGACGAGCATCATCGTCACCGACTTGCTGATCGCGAACCCGGGTGCCAACCCGTATTCGCTCGCGCTCCCGAACAACCCGGCCTACATGTGCCAGGTGTTCTACCAGCAGGCTGCAGTGCTCGACGTGGGTGTCAACGCGCTCGGCTTCGTGCTCTCGAATGCCACCGCGACGTCGCTCGGCAACTAGTCCGAACGTTTCATGATGCGGTCCTTGGACCGCCGATAGCGGGGCTGCCATTCGGCAGCCCCGCTGTCATGTACCCTGCGAATCACGACCTTGCCAGGGTGCTCCGATACCGGGCAGATAGGGCGCCCGGACCGTGTCCTGTTTCGCGCCACGATGTCGGCGTGCCGGCTCTCCGCGGCTACTGCCACATAGCGACCAACCGTTCCCGAGCGGCGCGGTCGTAGTGCTCGGCTTCGAGCTCAGGGAACGGCTTCGCATCACTGGTGAGCGCGCCCAACAATTCGTGCACACGCTCAGCCAACCGCAGCCTCATGGCATGGATGCGTCGCACATGCTTGGGATCCTGCTTGGGCTGTTGTTCTTCGGTACTCGCCACTGCGGTCGCAACCGGCTCAGGGAATGCCGCAATCAGCAACGCGCGCGCACGCTTGGCGACGTCACGGTTCCGCAACCCGATTGCAGCGATACTGTCGAGGCAGGTCGCAGTGAGGTTGTTGTTGGGTGCGCCGCCGACACCGAAACGTGCAAGCATCGCAAGCGACGCAGCATCGCCGCACTTGGCCAGCGCGCGCGCGGCATGATAGCGCACCACATTTGGATTCATGCTTGGCTCGGGGTCGGCCAGCACCGAATCAAGTTCGCGCGCGAAGGTCGAGTTGCCGTGCGTGGCCAGCGTCTTCAGCACCAGAAACCGCGTTTGGTCGTGGGGCTCTTGCAACAGCTTGGCGGCGGCCGCAACGATGCTCTGCGGCTCGGAGTCGGCGAGTGCCAGGACAGCCAGGTAGCGCACGACACGGTCTTGGTGCGTCAGAGACGACTTGGCCAACGCGGTGTCTTTGCTTTGCTGGAGTTTCGCAGCGAGCTGGTCCGAGGCTCGCAGGTCTTCGTCCGGTAACGCTTCGATGGAGCCCACCTTGTCGTCCGGCGAAGCTGCGACCACAAGCTGCGACGAGGCTGCGACCGCGCGAGCGAAGGTCTTGAGCTCGCGACCGGTGTCACCCAAGATCTTCAGCGAAGCCGGATCGATCAACACGTGCTGCGGCCACGCCGAGATGCCGAAGCGGATCGCGACGCGCTCTGCCGCACGGTCGTTCTTGCTGTGGCTGAAGTCTTGGAAGAGATACATCCACACGACGTCATCGTAGTGCGGGGCGAGGTCCGGGCTGGAGAGGAGACCCCTCTCCATCACAACGCAGTGTGGTCAATAGGTCTTGGTTGAGTAGAGGAAGATGGGCTTGCCAGCAGCGAGCGCCGCAGTGCGCGCGGCCAAGAAGTCCGTCTGCCAAGGCGGCCCAACTGGTGGCTGCGAGCTCTTGGCTTTCTGAGCGTTCAGGCCCGCGCAAAGCACAAAGGCGGCGACAATCGAGATGGTTGATGTATTCACGGCAGCGTCCTGGATCGCAGGTATTTGGAGTTCGAACAGCCTATCCGCGCGGTAGCTCGCTCACACGCCCAAGCCCGCCACCGCTGGCCTTGCTGCAGCGAAGATGTGCTTCTTCTGACAAAGCTCGCACACAACTGGGTAGCCCCAAACTCAAACTCGTACCTGCGTCGCCGGTGATGTGACGCCGCCTCCTGCCACCAAACCGCTGGACGGCAGCCGCAACGTGCGACCTGGATCCGTATGTTGGTGGCATGGACATGTTTCTCGCGAGCACCAGGTCATTGACTCGGTTCGCCCTGATGTCAGCTGTCCTGATCGGTTTTGCGGCTGGGCAGCGCAAGCAGGCACCATCGCCCGGCGCCAAGCTCAGCCCGCTGCTGGAGAAGATCGGCACCGACATCGATTGGCAGCCAGACTGGCGGCGCGCGGCGGTCGCTGCCACGCGCAGCGGACGCCCCATACTGGTGGCCGTCTATCGCTACCGGGGCTTCAAGATCCCCGACCAGCAGCGATTGCATGTATTCGCCAGTTCGGACGTGACGGCATTGTTGCGCGATCGCTTCGTGACGCTGCATCACCAGGAAGGCATGAAGCTGCCATTTGCGGACTACGACGACTACGGCATCGGCCCGATGACGCTCGGCGCGGCGCTGCTAGTGGTAACTGCCGATGGACGCGTGACCCACCAGACTCACACCGTCGATCGCTACGCTGCCTATGACTTTCTGGTGGCGTCGTTGCAGCAGCAGCCACCCACCCATTTCGCCGAAACCATCGTGCAGGCCGGCCCCGAGATCCAAGCGGCGGTCGCGGCACGCCGAGGGGAACACGAGCGCGCACTCGAGTTGCTCGAAGAGCCGACGACGTCTCTCGGTCACCTGATTATCGCCGACGTGCACCGCCGTGCGCGCCGCGGTACAGCGGCGCTCGCGGCCGTTGCTGCAGCGCGGGCATTGGCCGATCAAGAGTGGCTACCTCGCGTCGAACTGATGGAGCTCGTGCTGCGATTGCGCCTCGGCGAGCTCGATGCCGCGCAACTCTGCAGTGCACGGCTAGCAAAGCTGCAAGACAACACCGCCGCAGATCCGACGGCGCTGTACTGGTCCGGTATCGAGAGTTTGGCCAACGGCGACAACAAGCGGGGAGAGAAGCTGCTTACCCAGTTGGTGCGTACACACCGCGAAGATCGCTACGGCTGGCACGCCGCGCAGACATTGCTGCAGCACCGCCACCCCGAACGCTTCGGGCAGCTGCGGTGGGTCTGGCCCGAGCCCGCGGTCGCGGCATCGGTTCGCAACGTGGCGGGTGCGGCAACAAACGTCAAACGCCTTGTCATCGAGCGGGATGCCGGCAAGTTCCTGCGCAGCGAGCAACGCGAAGACGGTTCGTGGATCTCGCCGAGTGAGTTGACGGTGGTGAGTCGCGGGCATCCGTTTACCGTCGCGATCACGTCGCTGGCCGCACGCAGCCTGCTGCAGCGCCGCTCGCACGCGGCCAACGAACGCGCCGTCCGCACCGCGCTCAGATTCGTGTTGGCTCATCACGAAGCCGCAAAGAACAGCCCGCAGAGGTCGTCCTTCATGGACTACACAGTCTGGAGCGAAACCATGGCGTTGCGGCTGCTCGCGGATTGTCTGGCCGCCGAGATCGGCGACGCGGCCGTTCTGCGCACGGTGGCCCTCGAGAAGATCGCAGCACTCGGTCGCAAACAAAACGGCAGCGGTGGCTTCAGCTACTTCCTGACCACGGACCTCGATGCGGCAACGGCGCCGCCGGTTGCAGCAATGACGTTCACCACCGCGGCGGTCTTGCTCTCGCTGTTGCGGGCGCGCGAAGTCGGACTGCCGGTCGACGAGCTGTTGGTCGAAAACGCTCTGGATGTTCTGGACCGTGCTCGCGGACCGAATGGTGCATTTGCCTACTCAGTCGATCACAAGCCTCGCAAGACAGCCGTCCCAGGCGCTGCCGGACGCGGTCCCGTTTGCGAGCTGGCACGCCTGCGCGGTGGACGGGGCACGCTTGGTGACGTTCGGCGAGGACTGGCGCTGTTCCAGAAGCACCGCGCCGAGTTCCGCCGAGAACTCGGCAAATCGCTGATGCATGCCGGCCCGGACGGGCAAGGCTGTCACTACCTGTTCTTCGACTATGCGACGGCTGCCGAGGCCGCTGCCGCATTGCCAGCAGTCGAGCGCGCCGCGCACGCGGAGTGGCTGCTTGAAGAGATGCTGCGGGCGCGTTCCGTCGAGGGTGGCTTCCGCGACACGTCGATCAATGGTTGGCCTTTCGGCACAGCGATGGCACTGACCGCGATGCACGAGCTGTTCGCTCGCTGAAATCGCGTGGTGCCTTTCGCGTCAACCACCGGAGTCGCGCAAATGCCCGCGCCAAACCTGACACTGCTGAGCGTCTAGTCCGAGCACCGGTTGCGCGCCATCCCGCAGCTACTGCAGCGCGCCCTCAATGGCCTTGAGCAGCTCGGGCGAGTTCGGGGCAACGCTCGACGGGTAGAAGCCAAGCACTTCCCCGTTCTTGCCAACCAGATACTTGCAGAAGTTCCAGCCTGGCTTCTCGCCAGTTGCATTGGTCAGCGCGGCGTAGATCGGGCTCTGGTTGTCGCCCTTGGTCTCGACCTTGGCGAACATCGGGAAGTCGACACCGAACTTGGAGGTGCAGAACTCGCGGATTTGTGCGGCGCTGCCTGGTTCTTGGCCGCCAAACTCGTTGCTCGGGAAGCCAAGCACGGCGAAGCCACGGCCTTTCATGTCACCGTGCAGCTTTTGGAGTCCCGCGTATTGACGGGTGTAGCCGCACTCACTCGCAACGTTGACGACGAGGGTGACCTTGCCGCGATACGTCGACAGATCCACAGGTTGGCCTTCCAAGGAGTTGGCCGCCAAGGCGTAGACGCCCGGTGAACTAGATGCCTGTGTGCTAGATGGCTGTGAACTAGATGGCTGGCCGCTGGCCGGTTGCGTGTTGGCAGTCGCTTCCGCGGGCACGGACTCGCCGGCGTTGTTCGAAGCCATCTGTGCCTCGCTGGTGTCACCACCACCGTTTCCGGTGTTGGCGGGCGGGGCCCCGCACGCCGTCAGGGACACGATCAAGGCGACAAGAACAGCAGGCGTGGAGAGTCGTAGCATGGTGGTTGGCTGGTTGGTTGGTAGGTTCGCGTTTTCCCAGGTGGTTTCGCTGTCGAGCTTCCGCCAGATGCACGCAATGCAGAATGCCTCGCGGGTCTGTGCCATACCAGCTCCGCCGTTGCGTTTAGCGAAGACGTCGACACTGCCCAGCTGGCGCGATCGCCACAGCACCCAAAATCGCAATTTCACGTAGCATGATTGCTGTCCCCCGGACATTCCGCATGCATGAGAGCCCATTGCGAATCAGCCGATCAATGCTTTCGCCAATACTGCGAGACTGGTGATCCCGTCGCGCTCGGCGAGGTGTTCGATTCGACCGCGGGCCCATTGATGCGCGTCGCGCTGTGGCTGGTCGGCAACCGGACGGATGCCGAGGACCTGCTGCAGCGGACATTCTTGAAGGCGATCCTGACCCGGGAACAGTTTCGAGTCGGCGCGCCGGTACTGCCGTGGCTGATGGGGCTGCTCGGCAACGAGGCGCGGCGGCAGCGGCGTGAGCGAGATCGTGCGGCTGCCGTGCGGCCCGTGCAGGACCGGGTCGCCGATCCCGAAGCCGTCGCATTCGCGAGGGAGTTTGCCGACACCGTGCGGTCAGTCGGCGATCGGCTTGGCGCACCTTACGACGAAGTGCTGCGACTACACCTCGAAGCAGGCCTCAACTGCAAGGAGATCGCAGCGCGACTCGAACGACCGCCGGGCACCGTGCGCACGCAGCTGATGCGCGCGTTGGACCTGTTGCGCCGGCGTTTACCGAACGGGTTCGCTGCGGGCACGACCGTCGCAGCTGCGGTCGGATCGGGGGCGCTGAGCGAGGTGCGCGCCGCCGTGGTCACCGCTGCGCACGATGCCGTGACGATCGCCGCACCGATAGCCGCACCGACCTGGGCAACCGCCACTGCGACGACCACGTCACCACTTCGAACAACCCTGATAACCAAACAGATGCTGATCGCGATTCCCGTTCTCCTTCTCGGCGGCACGGCTGCCTTCATGCCCATCTGGCGTCATGAACCACCTCCGGCAGATCCGGCGCGCGCGGCGGTGACGGCGAATGAGATGCCGGGGCCGAGCACCGGGAATGTTGCCATCAACGATCTAGATCGGCTCCTCGTCAGCGGTCCGATGCAAGACCCTGAGGCCGTGGCCCTACCGCGACTGTTGTTGCTCGGAGCCATGCCCCCTGGCAACCCGGCGGTGGTGCTGACCGCAGATGGTCGCAGGCCGTATTCGATCGTTGCCAACACAGCGAACACCAGTGTGCTGCTGCGCATCGACCGAGCAGCACCGTGGCACGAAGTGACCAAGCTGCTGCACGAACTGCAAGGCCAAGGCAAGCGACAGGTGCAGTTCGCTGCACAACTGCCAGAGGGCGGAGCAGGTTGCTTCACGCTGGCTCTGCCTGCGAACGACAAGGTCGGGGCGGCGGTCGACCTGCGACTGCACCGGGAACGCGACGGTGTCCCGCCGTCAAGTATCGTACCCGTTCTGCGTCGTATGGTGCGCGGACGTGAAGGCTACTTGGCCGGCCTGAACGAATGGCAACGCAACCAGGTCAAGAGTCGATGCCCGGAGCCGTTCGCGGTCTCGATCACGGCTCCAGAGGACGCACCGTTCGAGCAGGTCTTGCAGGTCGTTGCCGCGGCCAACCTTGCCGGCGTCAAGAGCATGTTGGTGACTCGCACCGAACCGAGCGGCAACGGCGGCAGCCCGGCGACGTCACCAAACCGCAGCCCGTATGCCATCGATCTCGGGCCCTATCCACGCATTGCGATCCGGACTCGTTCGCTGACCCCCGCACCGGCAACGGTCTCGGAGGGAATTGTTGGCTGCACCGTCGCCGCTGCCGCGCCCCCGCCCGAACGCCAGCCAGGTGGGGTCGGCCAAAAGTACGGTCGGCGCAGCAGCCAATGGATCGCCACGCGCGAGGAACAAATGGGATGGTCGCCAACGGACGGCATCAACGCGGGCCTTGCCTGGCTCACCGCCGCGCAACAGCCCGACGGCAGTTTCCTCGACAGCGATGGACGCCCCGACGTAGAGGCGAGCGCATTGGTCACGATGGCACTGCTGGGCAAGATCACCGCTCAATCTGCGCCCGAAGAAATCAACGTAGTGACCAAGAGCATCGGCTGGATCCTCGGCCAACAGCGCGACGACGGCTGCCTCGCCCCGGAAGGCCCGGACTGCATGCGACACCACTGCCTGGCGACGTATGCGCTAGCCGAGGCCTACGGAATGATGTCCTGCCAGGAACTACGCGGCAGCTTGGACGATGCGCTGGAATGGCTGGACCAGCAACGGCCGGAAGACGGCGGCTTTGCCACGATCCTGCGCGATGCCGCGTCGACGCCGGCCGCGATCATGGCGCTGGCCACCGCCGAGTTCTTCAGTGTCAAGGTCCCGGTGCCGTGCAAGCAGGCCATCGCGTGGTTCGACGAAGCTGCCAACACCGAGGATGCCACGGCGATGTCAGCAGAACTGTTCTGTCGCATCTTCGTCGGCCAGAATCCCAAACAGGACGAGCAGAAGGTCGCCGCGGCCGGCCGACTGCCCAAAGCGGCCGACCCGAAAGACCCCTGGTGTATGCACTGGACCACCTACTGCCTGTTTCAGATGGGCGGCGAACTTTGGAAAACCTGGCAAACCCGGCTCAAGGAGATCGCGCAGCAACAAGTCGGCGTCGGATCCGGCGCCGGCAGCTGGCAGCCGGCGTTCGACAACTCACGCGTTACGACCACAGCACTGCGCGTACTCTCGCTGCATGCCTTCAACCGCTACTCGCGCCTGATCCGATAGCCCGCCTCACCGCACGGATAGTCGATCACTCCACAGATCGAGGCACGTGTAACTCACCGATCATCGGGCCGCACCATCCGCCCGGCGCGCAGCTCGCGCCCCACGCGTTCGAACACGCTTCGATCGGCCTGCTGCTGATCCGCGCTGCGTTTCGCCGAGCTCGCGAGTGGCACGGCAAGGCGCGGGTTGCCTTGTAGCGTCGCTCGGTGACGTTCGAAGAAGGCCCAATACAGCGAACGGATCGGGCAGTCCTTCTTTGGGTTGAAGGCGCAGCTACCGCAGTAGTCGCTCATTCGATCGATGTAGGCCGAGCCGGCGACGTAGGGCTTGGTTGTCATCAGGTCGCCGACCGCGAAGGTGCCCATGCCGAGCACGTTGGGCTCGACCACCCAGTCAAAGGCATCGGTGTAGGCAACCCAGAACCAGTCCGTGAGTTCGCGCGGCGACACATCGAGCAACGTTGCGAGGTTGGAAAGCACCATCAGCCGCGAGATGTGATGGCCGTAGCCCTCGCGCCAAACATCGGCGATGACGCGGTCGAGGCATGCGAGGCCCGATTGCTTGCCCCAGAACGCAGGTGGCAACGCGCCGTGCATGTCGAGATGATTTGGTTCGTCTTGAGCCGCGGCGTTCGGCAGGCGCCGCAGACCATCGGTCGCGTCGTGCACGTGGTGCACGAACTCGCGCCAACCGAGAATCTGGCGCACGAAGCCTTCCTTGCTCGCGAGCGGGATATCCATCTCGAGAACGTCGGCGAGCACGTCGACAGGCAACAGCCGGTGCAAATGCAGCAGTGCCGAAATGCGGGTGTGAAAAAGCGACGAGGACTCCGTCGACATCGCATCTTGGTAGGGACCAAAATCGCGCAGGCACTCGGCGCGCGCCCATTGCCACAGGCGCGCGGCATCGGCTGCGGTAGCGGGCAGACTGTCGCCGTCGAGTTGTCCCGGATGATCTGCGAAGCGCGTCGCAATGAGTTCCAGGACTTCTTCGGTCACCGCGTCGGGCTGCATGCGGGGCGGCACGGGCGCGGCAGGTTCGCCTTTCCAGGCGCGCCGGTTATCGGCGTCGAAACTGTATTTGCCGCCAGTCGGAGAGCCCTGTTCCATCAGGATGCCCGAGTCCTGGCGCACCCGCCGATAGAAACGGTCCATGCGCCACGGAGCCCCGCGCGGATGCGACGCGTCAAACTGGGTTCGCGTCGTCAACCAACCTCCGTGTGGGATCCACTCGATGGCGCCGCGCTGTGCCAACGGCTTGAGGTCGGCGCGCAGTTCGCGTTCTGCTGGCACCATGCAACGTAGGCGACCGACTTCTGTAGCGATCGGCGCCAAGGCCTTCGCGTAGCAGTCTCCGGTCACGACATGGCGAACAGCAACGCCGCGTTGTGCTTGCTCAAGCGCGAACTGGCGCATGTTCGCGAGGATCAGCGCGAGCTTTTGCTTGTGATAAGGCCGCAGCGATGCCTTCGCCGTGCTCTCGACGAGCACGATGCCGAGGGTTGACGGATCCTCGGTGGCGAGGGGGCCAAGCCGGTCGGTCAGCTGGTCATAAGGAACGTAGAGCCAATCTCGCTCCGCTGGATCCGACTGGCGTTCCGCCAAAGCCGTGACGAACGGGGAATGGCCCACCGATCAGCCCGACTTGCCAGCTGGAGAGTTGGACTTCACCGGCGCCAATTCTGGCGTCGTTGCAGCGTCCTCCGCGTCCTTTTCGATCATTCGATTGTTGATGATGACCATGGTCGTGAGGCCGAATCCGACGATCACAGTTACGACCAGGCCAAAGCCAAAGATGATGTAGTCAACCATCGGATCAGCTCCTCGCCGGCATCATGAGGTTGCCAAGTCCAAGGATCGAGGGGACCCAGAGACCGACAAACAGGCCTTCGTCGCGCATCCCCATGAACCAGAGGCTCACCGAGAACAGGAACGAGACGAAGGCTCCAATCAACACTAGGACGCGGGCCCTACTGGTAGCCTTCGCGATCTCAAGATCAGCAGTCGGGGCTTGTGCTTTCATGAGAATGTCTTCGCCAACGCCAGCCTGGTGGATGCACTCGGATTGCACGAAGATCTGTGCGCTTGTGGCACATTGCCAGGGGGGCAGTTCGGCTGGGTTGCTGGGCTACTGGGCTGCACGCGGCGTCGGGCCGTCTGGCCGGATCGCGCGCTCTGCACCGCCACAGCGGCCACCCCGAACTTGGCGGATTGCTACTTTGCGACGGATTGCCGCGCGCGCTCGGCGGCTTGGCGCCCAGCCAACATCGCACCTTGGATCGAAGGGCTCAGCAGATGATCGCCGCACAACGTGACCACGGCACTGATCTCGCGGATGCCGCAACCGTCGGCCTCGGTGAGGCGCGGTAGCGCCCGCTTGATGCGGTCGATGCGCAGGAGTTGCCAGCGATCAACGGCCTCCGACATCCATGCCTTCAGTTGCTTGCGCACGACACGGTCGAGTTCACGATTCTCAAGATCAGAGATCCCGAGCACGCTGACCGAAGCCAAGGCAGCCCCCGGCGGGGCGTAGGATGGTTGCGCGTCGCTCGGAAAGCAGACGTGGTTGACTGGGCCGTCGCCGTTCCCGTTGAGCAGCAGAATGGGCTCGCCCAGCTCAGAACGATCCGCACCGTAGTAGATCGTAGTAGTGCTGTTGCTGACCGGAGCTTCGAACGCCGCTCCAAGCAGGGGCGCAGCGTCAGCCGCCTCGGTCGCAAGCACGAGATGTTCGGCGGCGACGCGTTCGCCGTTGTCCAGTTCGAGCTGGCTGCCCTCGATCTTGGTGACCGCCGTTTGCAAATGCACGGTGCCGGGCGGCAGCGATGCGGCGAGCTGCTCAGGAATGGCCTGCATGCCTGCGGCTGGCAGTGTCGCGGTGCCGCGGGCGAACATCTCGAACAAGAACAGGAAGTAGCGCGCCGGCACCGCCAGCGTGGCGTCGAGCGTGACGCCGCCGAAGAACGGTCGGAAAAACCGCTGCATGGTCGCTTCGGAGAAACCGAGCTGCTGGAGGTATTCAGCCGCCGTGAGGTCCGCGGGTATTGAGAGTCGGTGCTCTTCTCGCATGGCCGCACGCCGCAGGCCGATGATGCGCGGGATGTCGCGCAACGGCACGACGGGTGACCAGACGGACCCGAGCGCGCGAAGTGGCTGGCGCCAGGCGTCGACGACCCGACGATTCCGGCCACCGTGATGCACCAACGCCCCAGACGTAAATGCCGCGAGCCCAAGAGCGTCGTAGTCGAGCACCGCCTTGGCCTCCGGATACGAGGTCAAGAACACCTGAAAGCCGCGGTCCAGCAGGAAGCCGTCCTGACGGTCGGTCGCCACGCGGCCGCCGACTCGATCCGCCGCTTCGAAGATCCGGCAGGGGATCCCGTCAGCCACCAATTGACGGGCACAACACAAACCGGCGAGTCCCGCCCCGACAATCGCCACCTTGGTCTGCTGCATTCGAATGACCTACGATCCAGGTCGCCCCACCACAACCATCGATCGCGCGAATTGCCAAAGCCCGCCGCATCGAAGCGCCCGCCTGCCGTGCTGCTCGACAACATTGCCTCGGTTCCGTGCGGGATGGCAGGGTGTCAAGACTGGTCGTTCGCCATCGCCCCCTGGCAAGACGGACACGTGTAGATCCTTCGGCCAGCGCTCACCGCTTTCACGATCGCCTCACCGCATAGCCGGCATCGCTTGCCGCGACGCCCAAATACATAGTGCCGGTAGTCGCGCCGTGGCACGCCCTCGCCCTTCAGGCGACGCGCGTCATCGGGGTCGTTTGTGACGCCGCGGAGACGATAGGCCCGGTGGCTAATCTCGGCGATCGCAGTAGCCAACTCGGAGCGCAGTCCATCGCTGAGATCCATCGGTCGCATCGCGGGATCTAGCCGCGCCACAAACAGGATCTCGCTGCGCAAGTAGTTGCCGAGGCCGCTGACGAACCCCTGGTCGAGCAGCAGGGCACCGAGGGAACGCCGCCGAAAACGCGTATCGGCAAGCCGGGCTTCGATGTCAGGGGCTCGCACCTCGGCAGACAAGACGTCGGGCCCGAGCCGCGCGAGGAACGCATGCCCATCAAGCTCATCGTCGGCCATCACCTCGATCTCCGACGCACTGTAGAGCAGCGCCGAATGCTTCTCGGTATGCACGGCCAGGCGAAGTTGTCGAGTCGTGCGCGGCTCCTGACCGCGAGGTTTGACAAACCAGCGGCCGTAGAGCTGATTGTGCGAGTAGATGTTCATTCCGTTGGCAAAGCGCACCAGCATCGCCTTGCCACGCGATTGCACGCCTTGGATCTGCTCGCCGCGCAGACGAACCGCCCACACCTTCAGGTGGTCGAAGGCAAACCACACTTCGGCGGCGCATTCTCCCGTGAGCACCCGGGCGATGCGGTCCGCCTCGCGCCGAACTTCAGGACCTTCCGGCACGACTTGTCGCCCCCTGGGCAAGCCACTGCACAACACGCTCAGCGAGCGCGGTGCCACTCAAGAACGCGCCCTCGACTCGCGGGCCAGCACACCAGTCGCCACACACCCCGATACCGGTGGCCGAATCGAACAGGCATCGATCGGGTAGCGGTTCGGTCGGTAGCGCAAACCGCCAACGATGCAGGCGCGAGTAGCGCGGTTCGGGCATGGCAACCCCCGTGGCGGCGGCGAACGCCTCGCACAGAGATCGCACAACCGAGTCGGCTTCGGCGCCGAAGTTTTGGTCGGACCAACTTGGCCCAGCGTGTAGCACCCACGTTTCATCGCCGCACCGACCGGGCTTCGAGCTATCGCGCGCAATCCACGACAACGGCGAGTCATCGACTAAGGCCCCGTCAAAGCCAAGCGGCAGACGCTGTTCGAACGCAACCATCAGCGCGAGACACGCCGAGAATGGCACCCGTTCGGCCACCGCAGCGAGACCCGGCGCGGCCGAACGGATCATCGCGGCAGTCTGTGGCGCGGGAGCGGCGACCACGACGGCATCGAAGCCGCATTCGCGCTGCCCGTCTTGGCGAACTAGTGACATGCCGTCACGATCTGGCTCGAGCCTCGCGACCGGAAACCCGGTCGTGACCCTGCAGCCGAGAGCTGCGTGCCGCGAGATCGCGCTCATGCCAGGCACTCCAACGAAACGCTGCTTGCTGGCCTGCCCCGGCACAATTTCGCCGGCGCGCAGCCGCACCGTCTCTTCGCCCCACTCCGCAGCGACCCCGGCGGCCACCCATTCCGCCACCTGTTCGACAAAGACAAGGTCACGCGCCGTGAAGTATTGGGCACCTGCGTCAAACGCGTAGTCGCCACGTCGGTGGGTCGAAGCCCGGCCGCCCGTGCCGCGGGCTTTGTCGAAAACCGCAACGTCCATGCCGTGGTCGCCCAGGTGTCGCGCGCAGGCAAGGCCAGAGACACCTGCTCCGACGATCGCGACTCGCTTACTGCTACCAACGATTGCCACATTTAGCTGTTCGTGCTGCGAACGAACTCAGATTCACGCGCATTTAGAGAAGCTCGTGACGACACCTGGCAAAGGCAGTTTGCACATGGTGACGGCAGCGCAGCTGCGGCACGGCAACAGCGCCGGCGGCTGTGTATTGGGCAGCGCGGTCTACGAGTTGGTCGACTTGCGGCCGCGGCTCGCTCCATAGAACGCGGGCCGCACGCGCAGGCCATCGCCCAGCCGCTAGAGCAAGCGGCACCTCAAGCTGCACCACCTGGCCCGAAATGAGTTCCACCTGGCGCTTGCGGCTTGAGGCCGTTGCTGATGCAGCGACGTGAACGCCTCAGCACAGATCTTCCCGAACTGCATCCAGCCGCAACGCCTGGACGAACTGCCGTGCTCCCGAGAGGCCTGTGCCTCCGCCGAGATACTCATGATCAAAACCGCCTTCGTCGTGGCCCTGCTAGCTGGGGCCGTCTCTTCGCAACAATCCATCCTCGAGACAGCCAAGAAGGACGGGCGCTTCAAGACTCTCGTCACAGCTCTCGGCAAGTCCAACGCGATCAAGACGCTCGCCGGCAAGGGACCGTTCACCGTGTTCGCGCCGACCGATGAGGCGTTCGCCAAGCTCGATCAGAAGGTCGTCGGCGACCTGCTTAAGAAGCGCAACCAAGCAACTCTCGACAACATCTTGACCTATCACGTCGCAGCTGGCGACTACCGCGCCGCGGATGTAGTCACCCGCAGCGGACTTGCCATGGCGAACGGCCAGCGATTGGCCATCAACGTGCACGGTAAGACGGTGCGTGTCGACCGCGCCCAGCTCGTGATCACTGACGTCGCCTGCACGAACGGGGTCATCCATGTAATCGATTCGGTGCTGATGCCCGAGACTCGCGCGCTGCCAGAAATCGCCAACGGCCGCTACTTCGGCACACTGCTGGCAGCGGTCAAGGCCGCAGGCTTGCTCGAAACGCTGGCTGGGAATGGACCGTTCACGATCCTCGCGCCGACGGATCAGGCGTTTGCCAAGTTGCCCAAGGGCACCGTCGCCAACCTGCTGAAGCCTGCCAATCGAGGCAAGCTGCAAGCAATCCTCAAGTACCACGTCATCGCTGGGCGCGTTTCTTCGTCACAAGCAATCGCTGCAGGACGGGCCAAGACCCTGCTGGGGCAGAGCATCGACTTCGAAGTAGTTGACGGCCGCCTGCGCGTTCGCGGTGCCAACGTAACGAAGACCGACGTCAACGCCGCGAACGGTGTTGTGCATGTCATCGACTCCGTGTTGATCCCACCGACTCCGCCACGCCCCGCTGGCCGTCTAGTGATCGGCGTCACATTCGATACTCCGAGTGCAGCACTTGCCACGCAACTCGGCATCGACCGACACGCCTCGCTAGTGATCAAGACGGTAAGCCAAGGCAGCGGCGCAGAATTGGCCGGCCTGCAGCGCTACGACGTCATCACCAAGGTCGCCGGCGCGAAGGCATCGAGCAAGGCCGTCGAAAATGCCAAACAACAGGCCGGCTATGGCGGCGAGTTGACGCTTGAGTTGATCCGCGGTGGCAAGCACATCATCGTGCCCGTGGCCGTCGGTGTCGCGGGCGAATAGCTCGCTCGACACCTGCGGAGCGGTCAGGCCCTAACCAGCAGGCACTGCGAAACAACCCGAGACGATGCGTCTTTCTCGATTCTCACCGAACCTGAAGGACGCGCAGGTGCACTAAGTCGGCAGCCAACCTAGCCGCCATGAACACACTGCTACGCATCGCTCTTCTCTTCCTGGGGTTTCCATCACAGGCCTGCGCGCAGCCACCGGCACCGAAACCGCAACTCCTCACCGAGTCCCTGCGGGCGCGTCAGGACGCAGCAGTCGCCAAGCTCGCATGGCAGCAACACCTGGCCGACAACCAGCGCAAGATCAAGAATGGTGACACCGGTCGCCTCGTCATCGCGGTCAAGCCGCGTCCAGGACACGCCCTACCACCGAACTTGCGCGCCCGGGTCACCGAACGCGTGCCACTACATGCGCAACCGGGTGCCGGGATCCAAATCACGCACCACTTCGTGCAGACGGGCAACGTCGTCGACGGACACATCGCCGTGACGGGCATTCCGATTGGGCTCGCGCTCGACGTGGAGATCTGGCCAGGAGATGAGAGTGCTCCGCCGTCGCGATACAATATCGCCGGCCCCACCAAGCGCGGCCAAGCAACGGCCCTTTCGACGTCGCCAGCGCAACCGTTCCCGCTACTGGCTGGCCGACTACTCGATGCCGCTGGTGATGCGATCTGCAATCAAGATCTCGCCCTCGAGTTACGCACCAAGAAGCTGCTCTATCAGATGCAGGTGCGAACCGACGGCGAAGGCCGGTTCCTTACCCCGGTGCGCGTCACTCCGCACGACCTACCAGGTCGGATCAACAGGTCGCCGCCAGCGGCAATCACCGCGGTGCGCGGCAAGCTGATCCGCAAGGGCAGCTATCGCTTGTGGACGACGGAGATGCCCGCAGGGGTTTGTGCAACGGCGCAGATCTACTGGCCGTGGGCGGTAATCACCGACATCGGCGACCTGCGCCTCGCGGCGAAGTAGGTGGCTAGCGCGATCCGCCAAGGCGGCGGTCCAGCGACCAACGGCCAGCGCCAGCAAACACCAGGGCCATTGCGGCACCGATGATGAGCAGGTGGTATTCAAAGCCTTCACCAGCTTGAGCACCGGTCCAGTTCATGAACAAACCATGCTGCGCGTGCACAGTGGTGATCGCGCCGAGCATCAAGCCGACAAAGCCGAGCGCGATAGCGCGCGCTCCAAGACCGACGAGCAACAGCAACGGCGCCAGCAACTCAAACAGGATGACTCCGGCGGCAGCGAATCCAGGCATGCCAATCTGCTTGGTCAAGAAGCCCATGGTGCCATCCCAGCCGTAGCCGCCAAACCAGCCGAACGCCTTCTGCGCGCCATGTGGAAACATCACCACGGCGAGCGTTACGCGCAAGACGACCGCGCCGAGCGAGGCATCGGTTGCCAGCAAACGAGAGAACGCACCGGCTGTGGTCGATGCTTTAATAGACAATGGTTGACTAGTCATGTTTCTGATTATGGTTCAGGTTACGGGTATTTGGGAAAGATGGGATTGCAACAGCAAGCCGGCCCCGTGGCCTAGCTCGACTCGCGATTGCGCGTGGCTTGGTGACGGACCTTGTTGAGCAGGCGCAAGAACTCGCCGAGTTCGCGTTCACTGAGACCTGCCATCGCGGCTTGGTTCA
>CAXBFC010000033.1:0-29404 GCA_963974725.1 uncultured bacterium
GGCAGTCACCGGCGAGCGGCTGTCGGCTAGCCCTGGTTCGCGACAGTTGCTGGGCAGCCGGTTAGAGTCGCACGTCCAATGAGCATTCGAGCCGCCTTGCTAGTGAGTCTGTTCGCCGCGCATGCCGTTGCCCAGGGGCGTTGTGCGATGCCGGTGACGAGTGTCTATCAGGGCGCCCAAGCATCAGACGCCTTCAGTTCGATCTGCTATCTCGGTGGCGACCGCTTGATCGCGGGCAAGCGGTCTTCGAACGCTGGCAACCGCTTTGTGCTGTCGAACGATCACGGTCAGAGCTGGTCCGTCGTTGGCTGTGCCAACTCGACTGGCTCGCACACCTACTTCTTTGGCCATCATGGCAACGTGGTTTTCTGTGGCACAGGCGATACCGGGCAGGCGTGCTTGATGCGCAGCAACGATGCCGGGTTGACGTGGAGTGTGGCGCAGAGTTCGGCGCAGCTACGGGCTCTGACCGGCAGCAACAACGTGCGCTCGGTGTTCAGTCCGGTGCACCTCAGGGGCAATGCGTGGCTCGTCAATCTCAAGATCACCGACTCGCCGAACAAGGTGATCAAGAGTCTCGATGGTGGAGCGACGTGGTTCGTGCCGCTGGCGCAGCCGGGGCAAGCCAGCTCGTCGTGGGCACGGCAGATGATCATGACCGGTGATGGCGTGTTGTTGTGGCCGCAAGTGCTCAGCGCGCGCATGTATCGTTCAACCGACGGCGGCGCCAGCTGGTCGTTTGCAACGGTGCCGACCGCGCAGCTGTTCCAGCCTCTGTGTGATGCGGGCAACGGTGTCTATTTGTGCGGCGATGCCACGGCGACTGCGAATGCATCGATTCAGCTGCATCGAAGCAGCGACATGGGGCTGACCTGGAGCGCCGTGAATAGCGTCAACCTGCAGCGTCCTGGCACGACCTACTGGCGAGATATCGTGCGGATCAGCCAGACCCTGTATGCGTCGGCGTGTTGTCTCGAGGGAACCAGCAACCAGCGGTTCATGCAGTTGCACACGTCAAACGATCTTGGCATCACGTGGCAATCGCTCGGCAATCCCTACACCGGTCCGTTCGGTGGTATGCAGGCGATCTATCAGATGTGCGCGACCAAGAACCGCATGGTGTTTGCCGCGTGCCAGCCGGACAGCAACATCCTGCGCTGGCAGATTTGCGATTGGCAATAGTCGGCGCGACGGGTTGGTTCTGAGGCCGCTCAGCAGTCGTCGTCGTCGTTCTTGCCGAGGAAGAATACCTGCAGGGGAGCTGTGGCGCAGTCGAGCACCAAGGCCACGGGCGTCACCAGAACGCGCAGCCCGAAGAGCTTCCAGCTCCATTCCGTGTCTTCGTCATAGACCATGGCGGATTCCTGTTCGTCGGCGTCCGGTTCCACGTTGAAGCCCCAGACCGTCATCGTGAAGCAGCTCGGCAGCGTCAACAACAGCGCCAGTAGCAAGGTTGCGCGCAGCGCTTGACGCGACGGCGTCCGCCGAGCGCTACCAGTCGCGTTGGCTGCAATCGCATTCGGAGCAGAGGTCGCTGCCATTGTCGCGAATGCTAGCGGCTGCCGGCCACGATCCAGGCAGGTCTCGCAGCTCTGCGGCGGTCGGAACAGAGGGCGCAATCGATCCGTTTCATCCTGAGAACGTTCGGTCGTGCGAATGGGCGCCGAAGACGACTAGCGGCCGTCATCGCACCATCGTAATGCGGTTTGCGGTGTAGCCGGTTGCGGCGCAAGGTCCGCACGGCATCGCGAGCGCCGGATCGGGAGGCCTCCTGCCATACCTCTGGCCTGTCGCTCCCTTAATCGGGAGTCTATACTTGTCGCACTATGCATCCTCTTCGGCTACTCGCGGCCGCCAGTGTATTGATTGGCTCGTCCGTTTTCGCGCAGGCTCCCGGGCTTCGCTTGTTCTCGCCACTCGGTCCGAATGTCACCCAATTGATCGACGGGCAAGGCACGGTTGTTCATACGTGGCCGGATCTGTTGACTGTCAGTGCCCACATGGAGGCTGACGGCACGCTGTTGCGCGGCATGGTTGCGCCTGGTCTGACGTTGCCGGGAACAACCGGTCGTCTACAGCGCATGGGCTTCGACGGCACGGTCACGTGGGATTTGATCGTCCATGACGCGACGCGATGGATGCATCACGACATCGAACCGATGCCAAACGGCAACGTTCTGGTGATCGTCGCCGATCGCCTGACGCCGGCGGACGCGATTGCGAATGGTCGCGATCCGGCGAAGGTGTCAGGTGTCGACTGGTTCCCTGATGCGATCCTTGAGATCCAGCAGACTGGCCCGAACGCTGGCCAGATCGTTTGGGAATGGCACCAGCATGATCACCTCGTCCAGGACTTCGACAGCACCAAGGCCAGCTACGGCGTGGTTGGCGATCACCCAGAGTTGCTGGATATCAACTTCCCTCCGACGGTGGTCATATCCAATGGTGATTGGAACCACGCCAACGGCATCACCTACGATCCTCATAACGATTGGATCATCATCAGCTACCGCAGTCAGAGTGAGATCTACATGATCGACCACTCGACGACGTCGGCAGAAGCCGCCGGTCACACCGGCGGTCTTCGCGGCAAGGGTGGCGACTTCCTGTGGCGTTGGGGTAACCCGGCTGCCTACCGGGTTCCGAATGCACGCCAGAAGTTGAACGTGCAGCACGACCCGCAGTTCATCCGCGATGGTCACCCTGGCGAAGGCAACATCACCGTCTTCAACAACGATGCTTCGCAGGGCTTCATGTCGTCGGTCATCGAACTCGAGTTGCCCGTCGATGCCAACGGCTCACCATTCGTGGATCCGGCAACCGGCGAGTTTGGCCCCTTCGAGCCGGTCTGGCGCTTTGGTGAGAGTGGCTTCTACTCGGCATTCGTGTCAGGTGCCCAGCGCCTAGAGAACGGCAACACGCTGATTTGCAGCGGCCAACAGGGATACCTGTTCGAGGTTACCGATGTCGGCCAGACGGTCTGGAGCCACCAGGTTCCAGGTGGCAACTTCGTCTTCCAAGCCAAGGACATCCAGCGTCGACTGTGGTCCGACGTGAAGGAGATTCCCGTCGTTGGTGGTCCGATCAACTTCTTCCACGTGTTCGACACCAGTCTGGCGGGTAACAACTACTTGCTGCTGGGTTCGTTCTCCGGAGCGACGCCAGGACTGCCGCTCACTGGCGGTGTGAACTTGCCGCTCAACATGGACGCATTGGTCAACGCGATGCTGACGCTGCCCAACTCGCCGACGTTCGTCAACACGTTGGGAGTGGTTGACGCCACCGGCCGCGCCGATTCGACGGTCATCATCCCACCCGGCGAACTGTTCTCGGCGTTGATTGGCTTGGAGTTGAACTTCGCACACGTTGTGTTCGACAACTTCGGCACGCCCATCGAAGTCAGCAACGCGACGAGCGTCACGGTCATTCCGTAGGCGGTCGCCTCGGCCTTGCCGGGCCTCGCGTGCGATGCCCGGCGCCGGTTGCCATGAGCGCACACCGCGTAGCAAGTCGGCTCGGTAGGGTAGGGATGGGCAGCAGGCTAGGCGTTCGTCTAGGATGCTTCCTACGAAGGAACCCAAGTACCGTCTGCCATGTCGATGATTGCTTGTGACGCGTGTGATGCTTTCAATTCTTCGAAGGCGTCCGTTTGTATAGAGTGTGGCGAGCCGCTGGCCGTTGGCGATGCGTTGCGGCCTGGCCAAGATTCAGCAGCCCCGCCCGACACCACCCCGCGCGACACCGCCCCGCCCGACACCGCCCCGCCCGACACCACCCCGCTGGGGGGCGCCGCATCCAGAGGCGCGAGTCGCGCGTCGATCGAACCGCCGCCTCTGCACCAGACGCAAGGCAACGATGGTGCTCCGCCGCCGTTGCCTGGCAAGCGAACAAGCGGTAGCCGCTCCAGCAAGCGCGCGACGACACGCCCGAAGACTTCCGGCTCGCGGCGTTCGCGGGATCCTGAAGACGTCGAGCGCTCACGTCAGCGCCAAGAGTTTGGCCGCATCAAGAGCATCGTCTTCACGGTTCGCTCGGTCTACTGGTCCGGCATCGTGTTTGCGGCGGTGCAACTGCTGCTCTACCACCTGATCCTTCAGCCGGTCTTCACGGACCTTGAATTGACCACCTACTCGGTGGTTGTCGGGATCATTTCGTGGGGGCAGTTGGCGTTGTTGATTGCCGGCGCGCGACTGATCATGCGCCAGCCGTACGTGTGGACGCTGATCGGCGCCGGCTATTGGTTGTTGGCTACTGGGCAGGCGTTCTGGGTCGCTTCGTTGGCCGACTGGGCACTGCTCCAGGACACGCGGGTCGTGGCCTATCTGACCATGATGGTCTTCATGCTGTTCGCGTTCTTGTTTGCCGTAGGGCAGGCCAAGCGCGTGCAGCGATTGATGGATGCCAACCCCGATTTGCAATTGCAGCGCAAGCGTTTGGATCCAGAAGCGCGCAGCGTCGGTGGCATCGCCGAAGAGGCTGCGGTTCGCCGGGATATGGAACGCAAACGCTCGCACGCGATGCAGCTGCGGTTGGTGGTGGCGGCCGTCGGGGTGTTGGTGCTCGGCGGTGGTGGGGTCTGGGCGATGACTCGGCCTCCAGCGCCACAAAGCGCTGCGGCGAAGTTTGCAGAGCACTGGGGCGCAGAAGACTTTCAGAGCGTCTACAAACTGTGCGTTGGCGGCGAGAGCGGTCGTGTGGCCGGCTCCCTGCGTGAAGACTTGCAGCAGCGAGGTTGGCATCGCGACGCGCCGGTGCTCGGCGAGGTTGCCGTTGTCGGCGCCGCAGAACACGCGACGAGTCGTTTTCCATGCGCTTCTGGCGAGCTGGTCGTGCAGTGGCAGTTGCGCGATGTTGGCTGGCGCATCGTGTCGAGTTCGTTGCCGGAACTTGTGGTCGGCAAGGTCGACGATGGGGTCGCGACGTTCCGAGCGGCATGGGCGAGCTCGGGTATGGCACCACTATTGGCAATGATTCGTCCCGAGAGCTTCAAGATTGCCCGTGGCGTGACCAGCATTCTCAAACGACGGGAATGGCTGGAGACTCGGCCGGCCCTCGGTGACGTCGACGTTGGCGATTTGCGTGCACGGGGCAAGGTGCGAGTCCGGTTCGAGTTGCAGTCCAAAGAACTGTCGGTCACGCTGCAATACTGGCACCCCGAGTGGAAGATCGCGGGCTTTGGCTTGCGCTGATCCGCACGCTGCGTCTTTTGCCCGTGGGGTCATGCGAAGCCGCCGATGCAAGCGGTTCACTCGGCGCTGGCAGGCGCGAGCCAGACGGGTTGCAGGCGTCCGGCACAGTTTGAATCGGCATGCGGCCCGCTGTTCGGGTTGATGCGATATAGACTGGTTGCGTGGCTTCGAACGTATTTCGCAAGGACATCCTGCTAGCTCGGCAAGGGGATGGCGATGCACTCAACCGGGTGTTGACGGCACTGCAGACTCGTCTTCGTATCGCGGCTGCGCAACGCCTCGGGCCGCCGCTGCGGGCCAAGATGGCAACCTCGGACTTGCTGCAGTCGACCTACATCGATGTGGTGCGTTCGATCAAGGACTTCCAAGGGGAGGATACACCGCAGTTGGTCGCGTGGATTACGCGCATCATGGAGAACAACCTTCGAGACCGGGCGCGCTTCTATAGACGCCAGCGCCGCAACCCCGAAGTGGTTGCTGACGAACAGCCGGAGGCTGCGGGCAGTGTGCCGACTCCGAGTGCCGAGGCCATGCAGGTCGAGAACCTCGCCGCGGTTGTGGAGGCCCTGGCGGAGTTGCCGGAAGAACAGCGGCAGATCATGCAGCTCAGGGTGATCGAGGGACGTGACTACGAAGAGATCGCCGAGCAGCTAGGTCGTTCGGTCGGGTCCTTACGCATGCTGTTGTCGCGCGCCCGGGCGGCGCTCGCGATCCGCTTGGAGCGGATGCTCGGCGATACCTGAGTTGGATGGCGCTGATTCGCCAATCCCCAGGCCCGAAGCGATTGCTCCGGCCGAGGCTTCGAGGTAGCGCGTACAATTGTGGCATGGGAACGCGCAACGAACTCGTCGATCGCATCCTGACCCAGCTGGTGCCGCTCGACGTGCGGGCCCGCGCCATGTTTGGCGGGTGGTGCCTCTACTGCGACGACAAGGTCGTCGCGCTCGTGTGTGACGAGCAGTTGTTCGTCAAGCCATCGGCCAACTCGGAGCATTGGCAAAGTAAGCTGAAGTCCGCGCCGCCGTACCCGGGCGCGAAGCCATGCTTGGTAGTCGGAAAGCGGCTGCTTGAGGACCGTGAACGATTGCGGAGTCTGGTTCAGGCAACGGCGGATGCGTTGCCAAAGCCGAAGCGAAAGCCAAAGCCACAACCGCGCACGGCGCGCCAGTTGCAGAGCAAGCAAGCGAAGAAGTAGCGGCGGATCTGCTCGGACGCGAGGCCCCCAAAAAATTGGCTGTTTTCGTGAACCCGATAAGGGGCGCCGACCGTTCCCGTCGACCCGGTTGCTCCGACGTCACAACGTAGGCTGTTTGGCAGTGGCTGGCACAAGCAGATTGCGGCGGCGCAACCGTCACTTGCATTGCTTCGTAGTTGCCGGTTTGTTGCTTTGGATCGAGTCGACAAAAGAACCCCTGGGACCACCGCCAGACCTTCATGAAACACCTGCTTGCTCTTGCCATGGTCATCAATTGCGCGCCTGAATTGAGTGCGCAAGGCAACGGAGCCGCCGCTTCGGCTCCCGGATCCGCGGCGCAGCGCCCGCCTGACGAGTCACAGCTACCTTCGGGGTTGTCAGTGGGCGAACAGTCGCCTGGTCAGCAATCACCAGAACCCCAATCACCAGAACCCCAATCACCGCGGAATCCGTCGCAGGTTGTGGTAACGGCATCTGGATTTCGCGAAGACGAACTGCGCACGCCGTACACCTTCCAGTCACTGGACCAAGTCGATCTGTTGCAGGCCGGCTCGCGCACGTTGCCGGAAGCGTTGCGGTTCACACCCGGCGTCATGATCCAGAAGACCGCGCATGGCCATGGTTCGCCGTTTATTCGCGGTTTCACGGGGCGTCGAAACCTGATGATGATCGACGGCATCCGCTTGAACAATTCAACCTTCCGCAGCGGCCCGATCCAATACTGGAATACGATCGACTCGCTGTCGATCGATCACCTCGAAGTGGTCAAGAGTCAGGGGTCGGTCCTGTATGGCTCGGATGCGATCGGTGGCACCGTCAACGTCTTTACCAAGTCGGCGGGCTTTCGCGGCGAAGCGGATGGCTCGTCGTTTCATCACGGCAGCGCGCTCTATCGGTTCGAAAGCAACAGCCTGTCGCATACTGGCCGGCTTGATGTGAACGCCGGTGAAGGCGGGGTGTTTGGGTTGCATGTGGGGGCGACGTATCGTGACTTTGGCGATATTCGTGACTCGGAAGTCGGCCGTATGCCGAAGACCGGCTACGACGAGTTTGACTACGACCTGCGGTTGGATGTTGCGGTGTCGAACCGCGCGACGCTGACCCTCGCGCACCAGTCGGTCAAGCAAGACGACATCTGGCGCTCGCACCGTACGGTGTTCTTTGAGCCTTGGCACGGCACGTCCCTTGGTTCGCCCGACCTCGCTCGCGTCTATGATCAAGAGCGCACGTTGACCTACCTTCGGCTTGCCGACCAGGATCGTGCCGGCGCGGTTTCCGGCTACTCGTTGTTCCAGCAGGCCGACGAAGACTTCAACCGCACCAGACTCAGTGGCATCAACACGCGCATGGAGCTGGATCGCACCGAAGTCGATACGTTCGGCGCAGCGCTCGGGATGCAGAGCGCCGTGGGCGGTGGCACGCTGGTGTATGGCGTCGACTACTACCGCGATCGCGTCGATTCTTCGCGCCGCGACTTGCGCACCGACCCGAGCGGCAACGTAGTCAGTGACACGTTCAACGTGCAGGGGCCAGTTGGCGACGATGCTACCTACAATCTACTGGGTCTCTATCTGCAGCATCGCCTGCCGGTCAGCGAGGACCTCGAGTTGACCCTCGGTGGGCGCTACACCTATGCCGCGGCCGATATTGGCGTGCTCGATGATGGGGCCGGCAATCCGATTTCCGCCGATCGCAGTTGGGACAAGGCAACGTTTCAGTTGCGCGCGACGTACCAGTTGCAGGAACACGTCAGTCTCTACGGCGGTGCTTCGCAGGCGTTTCGCGCCCCCAACGTTTCCGACTTGAGCTCGTTGAAGTCGTCGCGCAGCGATCAGATTGCCGCCGGCTCGCTCAACGTCGACGCGGAGGACTTCATCACCTACGAACTGGGAGCTCGGTTCCGTAGTGAAGATCTCAGTATCAATACGTCGGTGTTCTACACGGACATGGACGGCACCATCACTACCCGCCCAATCGGCACGGTTGCGGGCACTGGCGAAGTGATCACGGCACCGACCAATGGTGCGGATGGCTATTTGTGGGGTGGGGAAGTGGAGGGAGCTTGGCAGCTCAGTGAATCGTTGACGACGACTGGCTTCGTGGCGTTCGTCGATGGTGAAGTGGATTCTTTTCCGTCGAACTCGCTGACGCCGGTGCGCGAACCGGTGTCGCGCTTGATGCCGTTTACCAGTTCGTTGGCGCTTCGCTGGCAAATGCCGCGCAGCCCTTGGTGGCTGGCGACGCGCGTGACCGCGGTGGCTCGCGGTGGCAGGCTAAGTTCTTCGGATCGTGGGGATACTTCGCGCATTCCACCGAGCGGTACGCCTGGCTACTTGCACGTCGCCATCAACGGCGGCTACCAGGCGACGGAGCAACTCGAGCTGTTCGTGACCGTGGACAACGTGACGGACATTGACTACCGCGTGCATGGCAGTGGCCTGAACGAGCCGGGCATCAACGCGATCGTTGGTGGGCAGTGGACCTGGTAGCGGACCTGGTAGTGGACCTGACAGCGGACCTGATACCGGGTAGCGAACGCTGTAGCGCGGCTATCTAGGTTGCCTTGATCCCCAACAACGTGGCGCTGCTTGGCACTGTTCGCGGTTGGCTATCGATTCACGGCCTTCTGCCAGGCCTGTATCGAAGTCGGTAGGTGCGTTTGTGGGGGCTGCCGAATGCCGTATGCCTGCAGGCCGACCGGGCCGCGGAAGGCTACGTCGTCCAGGGCTTGCAGGAATGCGTTCAGGTTGAAGTCGCCGTTGCCCAGCGGTTGGATCAGTTCGGGCCAATCGCTACCCGTTCGCTTGGCCCCGTTGATCGTTACCGCAAACAGGTGCGGGGCGCAGGCGCGCAGAGCGGGGACGGGATCCGTGCCACTGTGGTTGCGCAGGAAGTGGCACAGGTTGAAGCAGACGCCGAGTCGCCGATGTTGGATGCGTTCGCAGAGGCGCGTGGCATCGGATGCGGTCTCCATCCAGAAGCCGTAGTGTGGGTAGAGCGCGATCTCGACGCCGGCGGCATCTGCCTTCGTGAGTAGTGCCTTCAGGATGCGAACGGCTGCGTCATCACCGGCCGTATCGCGCGGTTGGTGGGCGCGGTTTGTCAGACCGAGCCAAAGCATGCCCGGGCCACCTGCTAGGGTTGCGATCGCGTCGTGGATGGCTGTCAGGCGTGGCTCGACGCCGTCGCCGAGGTCGAGCACCGTGTAGGCTGACCACAGATCGCAGTCGAGTGCTTCGCAAGACTCGCGGGCTGCGGCCAGTTGCTCGAAACTCCAGGCCACGCCGTCAAACGTGTGTTGTGGTGCCCGCGCGATGCGTTGCGTGATCGTGCCGCCACCGAGCGCATTGTGCAGCGGCACGAACGGGCGTGAGCTGCCATGGGCATACCCATGTGGCGTGCGGTTGCGAATCGATTGCACTTGCCAACGCCCCAACGCATCTTGCCGCAGTACGACTTGGTCTCGACCATGCGACAGCGGCGCGCCATTGTGGTGCTGCAGTTCGGCCAGTAACTGTTGGCCGGCTCCGGCGCGAAGTTCGCCGCGCACGCCGGCTGACAGCGTCGGAAGATCCTCTGGCGACAAACCATCGCTCAAGAACGGGCGAAGATGAATCGGCCGTTTGCTGGTTGCCTCGGTGAGAAACGCATCGAGCACTTGCCGCACCGCGAAGCGCTTGCCGCCAAGGCTGCTGGCGCGGAAGGCCATCGCGTGTTGCCAAGGCAAGCCATCGAACTGTTCTGCCAAGGCGAAGCCGTGCGTTGCCATCTCGCGCACGACTTGGGCCTTGCTCATGGTGTGTTCTGGTTTGATCGGCACGCTCTCGTCTTCTTTGCGGAACTCGACGAGCACGACGCGACCGCCAGGTTTCAGCGCGCGCCGTAAGTGTGCCATGACGCGTACCGGGTGCGACAGTTCGTGGTAGACGTCGACCAACAGGATCAGGTCGCACGATCCCGCCGGCAGCTTTGGGTCATCGATGGTGGCTGCGATGTAGGTGACGTTGGTCAGCTTGCGCTGCTCGCAACGCTTGCGAAGCATCGTCAGCATTTCTGGTTGCAGGTCGACGGCGAGGACCTTGCCTTGGTCGCCAACGGCGGTTGCAAGCGGCACCGTGTGGTAGCCATTGCCGCAGCCAAAGTCGCAAACGCTCTGACCGGGCGCGACGGCCAGCCACTTGCGTAGCAACGCGCCGTTCTCTTGATCCTCCCGCGTCTTGCGCATCAGCCAACCAGCCCCTTTCCAGTGCATGGTGTGCGCGACCTCGCGACCGAGGTAGGACGTGCGTCCCTGTGCTGTGCTTTCGGGGTCTTGCTCCAGCTGCTGTGTGCCAGTAGCCACGAGCGAGCCCGTCGCCGCCAGCCGATATGGTGCAGCCAGCACCCCGGGCACACCCAGCTCTCCAGGTGCCCGAGACACCGTGGGGGCAGCGAGCACCGCGGTGGCAGTGAGGGATACAGCGGTGAGGAAGCTAGGCAGAGCGGAAGTCGTCACGCCCGGCACGATAGCCGAGTTGGCGCGGCGGCTCGTCGATAATCAACGAGAGCCCGGCGACGTAACTAGCGCTTGCCGCCGACCGCGCGCAGTAGCGAATACTGGGCGACGTTGTGGCTGCCGACGGCGGCTACGAGGTTGATGCGGGCTCGGCTCAAAGCGGCCTGCGCGTCCAGCACCTGCAGCAGTAAGCCAGCACCTTCTTCGTGTTGCGCCGTGACTAGGCGAAACGATTCGCCGGCAGCATCGACTTCTCGGCGTCCGGCGTCGACGCGAGCGGCGGCGGCTTTGACTTGGGCTCGCAAGCGAAGGATCGTCGTGATCAACTGGTTGCGAACCGCGGTCGCCTGCAGTTCGGCCTGACGTTGGCGCTCGACGTTCGCCGAGTGTCGCGCAGCCATGCCGAAATCGAGTCGCCACGCGACACCGGCGTAGTATTGTTCGCGGTCGTTGGTGTTGCCGAAGGTGCTGCCGAACTGGTCGAAGGTCACGCCGGCGCGCAGTTCCGGCAACAACCATCCCCAGCGAGTCAGGTCGGCTTCGGATGCTGTAGCAGCGATCATGCTGGTAGCTGCGCGCAACTCGGGGTTGCGATGCAAGGCGAGTGCGATCAGCGCCTCGTTGCTTTGGGTGGCGTCCACTAAGTCGATCAAGACCACCGCGTCCGCGATCTGTGGCGAAAGCTGGGCTTGGGTTTGCAGGTTGAGCAGGCCAGTGAGTTCTGCGGAGTTGGCGGTTACTTCGCCGATGGCCGCCTCCAGGCGGCCCTCAACTTCGGCGAGGCGTGCCCGGGCGCGGGCCACCGACGCGGCGAGAGCCACGCCAGCGGATTCGCGCGCTCGTTCGATGCGCAGTAGTTTTTGGGCGGCGCGCAGGTCGTCGCCGGCGATCGCTTGCCGGGCAGAACTCGTCGCCAGCGTGAAGTAAGTCCGTGCGGCGCGCACCAGCGTCGCGTCGACGCGCGCTCGGTAGGTGGCGCCCGCTGCATCGGCGCGGCGCGCGGCCGCCAGCGAACGGTAGATCGCTTCGGATGGCTGGATCACCAGGTCTGCGCCAGCGCCTGCGGTTGCCGTTTGGCGGTCGACGTTGAACAGCGTGCCCGCGTTGTTCTGGTTGTAGCCCTCGTGACGGAAGAATGCGGCGCGCGGCGACAAGAACGGCAAGGCCTGCGCTTGCTGGGCCTTGGCAACGTGTGCTGCTTCTTTGGCGCGGGAGCGAGCGAGCGCGATGTCGATGGCGCCGGAACCAGCGAGTTGCAGCACCGCCGCCAGGTCGATCGGGCGACTGGCGTCGTCGTCTTCGGGTTCTGCCACCTGCTCTGGGTCGCTGACGAACTCGCCGGGTGTCTGGGCTTGCGGGCTTGTGGGCGCGGGCGTCAGCAAGGTCGGGTCGACAAGCTCTTGCCCGCTGTCGGCACTCAGCCACGGTGTGATGTCGACGGGCTCCGTCAGGAACGACGTATCGGCAGTGCAGCTGGCGCACGCAAACGGTGCCAACAGCATGGTCAGGTTCAAGCGTTTCACTTGTTGCCCTCGTCGATGCGCACCGAGTCCCCGGCCTTGACCAAGCCCGCAACGATGACTTGCTCGTCGCCCTGCAGGCCGGAGGCGATCTGCACGGTGATGCCGTTGTCGCTCGCGAGTTCCAGCGGCACCTTCTTGGCGATGCCGGCCGCCGCAACCAGCACGTAGTGCTCGCCGGGTCCATCGGTGTGCAGCGCCGAGGCTGGTAGAGTCAGCACGCCGTCTTTGGATTCGAGCAGGATAGACGAGTAGACGAACATGCCGGGCAGCAGCAAGCCTTCGCTGTTGTCGAGGTCGACTTGCGCGATCATCTTGTTCGATTTGCTCAGCGCCCCGGTGGTGCGGCTGATCGTTGCCTGGATGACGTCCTTCGATAGCGCGTCGATCTTCAGGTTGACCTTGGTGCCGACCTTGATGTGCGCGGCGTCGCGCTCCGGCACGTGGAACTGGGCACGCAGCGTGCTGACACTTGATAGCTCGAGCACTACCGTTTCGTCCTTCTTGACGAGCGCGCCGGGATCGAGGTGGCGCATGGTCACGATTGCCGTGGCGAACGGGCAGGTCAGGTTGGCAAACCCGACCATGGTTTCGGCTGCCTGGAGTTCGGCCTTCTGGCTAGTGACCCGCGCTTTGGCACTGCCGAGCATGGCGTCTGCCGCGTCGACTCCGGCGCGTGCCGTCTTGAGCTTCGCTTGCGCGACTGCGCCGCGGGCTTCGGCCATCGCCAACTGTGCTTGGACCTCATCGAGTGCTTGCTTGGTCGCGCCACCTTGCTCGACGAGCGTGGTGGTGCGTTGCAGGTTGATCTCGGCAAACTCCTGCTCAGCGCGGCAGACGATGATGCCGCCCTCGGCTTCGGCGACCCGGCTGCGCGCCAACTGCTGTTGGGCTTCGGCGTTGCTGACCGACGCGTTGGCTTCGCTGAGTGCTGCTTTGGCAGTGGCCAGAGCTGCTTCGAGTTCCGGTGCATCGATCGTCGCCAGCAGTGCGCCTTGCACCACCTTGCTGCCGTGGTCGACGGTGAGTTTGGTGATGTAGCCCGTCACGCGAGCACGCAGCGACAGGCTTTGATCCGCGACCAAGCGACCGGGCAGGCTCGTGCGCAGGTCGGAGGACGTGCGCACCGGCAGCATGACCCGGCAAGCTGTTTGCGAAGCGATCGCCGCCGTCAGCATGAGCGCCACCGTGGCGGCGAGGGCAGGAGTAGGGGACTTCATAGCGGAGGGGTTCACTGGGGAAAGGTTCTGGCAGGTCTCACGTCAGCGACGGTGCGGTCTCAGCACGAATGTGAAGGTGCTTGCCGACCACGGCGTAGAGAGCCGGCACCACCAGCAGCGCCAAGACGCTGCCGCCGGCGACGGCGCCGAGCATGGCGCGCGCGAGCGGCACGTTGGATTCGCTGCCCGGGATCACGCCGAGTGCGAGTGGCAGCAGTGCCAGCGCGGTCGTCGATGCCGTCATCAGCACGGGGCGGATGCGTTGGCGTGCGGCTTCGCGAACCGCTTCGCCGATCTCGACGCCTTCGCGCTGTAGGCGCACGACGAAGTCGACCAGCAGCACCGAATACTGCACGACAATGCCGACCATCAGGATCAATCCCATCAAGGCTGGGATGCCGAAGTTCGTGCCGGTCAGCCACAGGGCGAGCACGACGCCGATCAGTCCGAGCGGCACGGTCCCCATGATTACGAGCGGCAACAAGAACGAGCGCAGCTGCGCGACCATGACCAGGTAGACCAGGATGGCAGCGGTCAGGAAGCCGAACAGCAAATGCCGGAACGAATCGCGCATGCTGGCGACTTCGCCATAGAATTCGTAACGGTAACCGCGTGACTCGAAGTCTTCCTTGAGCTGCAAGAACTGTGGCGAGCTCGCTAGCAGTGCTTCCATGTCCTCGGCCACGGATCCGACGGCGCGGCCCGCAACGTTGGCGTAGACGTCGATCGTGCGGGTGATATTGCGGTGGTCGATGACGGCAGGGGCCTTGGTGCGCTCGATGTGAGCAGCGCCGTCTGCGGCACGCCGCTTTTGGTCATCATCGAGATCGGGATGTCCATCAGGGTCTCGACCGACTCGATCTCTTCTTCGCGATACTGCGCACCCATGAAGTAGTGGTTGCCGTTCTTGGGGCTGATCCAGAACGCGGGCGCGAAGTTCACCGACGAGTTGAGTGCGGTGACGATGTTCTTGATGACCTCGTCTTGCGTGATGCCAAGGAAGCCCGCCTTGACGCGGTCCACCTCGATACGCAGCGCGGGGTAGTCGAGCGGTTGCGCGACCCGCACGTCGACCGCGCCGGGCACGTCCTTGACGACGGCGGCGATGGCTTCGGCGATGGCGTGCGCTTCTTCGAGCTTGGTGCCTTGCACCTTGATGTTGATCGGCGAAGGCAGACCGAGATTGAGCGCTGCCGTCAGCATGCACCCGTGTCGAACGAGAACTCGATGCCGGGGAACTTGTCCGGCAACACCTGACGCAAGTGGCTGGCGTGTTGTTGCGCGGTCTTCTGGCGGTCTTCCTTGAGCTGCACCAGCAAGAACGAATCCATCGGACCCGTGTTGGGGGTGTAGGCCGCGGGCCAGTCGTAAAGCACGCCGATGTTGGCGAGCAACAGGCGCAAGTCCGACTCGGGGTTCTTGCCCTCCTGGTCGATCGCGCCGACTTCTTGTTGGATGACCTTCTCGACTTCGGCGGTCATCTTCTCGGTGATCTCGATGCGGGTGCCGGCCCGGCCGCGCATCAGCACCGTGAACTGGCCTGAGTCCACCGGTGGGAATAGCTCGGTACCGAGACCGCGCGCCAGCAGCAGGGACAAGCCGAAGACGATCACCGTGACGACGATCACCGGCCAACGCATGCGCTGGATCTTGTCGACGACACCGCCATAGCTGTTTGCCATGCGATCGAAGGAACCATCGTGCTTGTTGGCTTTGGCCTTCAGCAACACCGAGCACGCAACCGGCACGAGCGTCGTTGCAACCAGGTACGACGTGATCGTTGCGGCGACCACGGCCAGCGCAAGTGGGCGGAACAGGAAGCCCGCCATGCCCGACAAGAAGACGACCGGGTAGAACACGACGACGAACGTGATCGACGCGACGAAGATCGGCAGGGCGACTTCGAGGGTGCCATCGAGTGCGGCTTTTCCTGGCGTCTTGCCCATGCCGAGGTGGCGCGTGACGTTCTCGACCACGACGATCGCCTGGTCGATCAGGATGCCGATCGCCAAGGCCAGGCCGCCGAGCGTCATCGCGTTGAGCGTGCTGCCGGTGAAGTAGAGCGCCGTCAACGAGCCAAGGATCGCCATCGGGATCGCGGCCAGCACGATCAGGCTGCTGCGCACACTGCGCAAGAACAGCAGCACGATCAAGACGACCAGGACGCCGCCGATCAACGCCGACCAGGTGATGCCGCCGATCGAGTCGCGGACCAACACCGACTGGTCCATGACGACGTCCATGCTGAGGTCGTGCGCCTTGGGATCGAGTTCGCGGATGCGTTGCAGGATGCGTTGCGAACGCGCCTTGACTTCATCGACGATCGCGAGCGTATTGGCGCCGGGTTGGCGGTAGACCGGGATGTAGACCTGGCGGCGGCCGTTGATGCGAACGATGTTGGACTGGATCTGATTGGTGTCCTTCATCTCGGCGACATCGCCGAGGAACACCGGACCGTCCTCGTCGACGCGCAGCGGCGCGTTGTTGAGCTCGGCGATCTCTTGCACCATCGCGTTGCTCAAGATCAGGTAGTCGGTCTCGCCGATCTTGGCGTTGCCGGTCGGCACGAATACGTTCTGGTCGCGCAGGCCGCGCACGACATCCATCGGCGACATGTTGCGCGCATGCAGCTTGTCGCGGTCGACGTAGGCGAGGATGCGACGCAACACGCCGCCATACACAGCTGGCGCGATGACGCCTTGGATCGCCTGTAGACGGTTGCGCATCTCGTAGTACGCAACGTCGTAGAGTTCCTTCTCGGTCATCGTCGGGGACGACACCGACAGCAGGCACAGCGGTACCGAAGCCGTCGGGTCGAACGGCATCACCATCGGTGGCAGCGTTCCCGGCGGCAGGTAGAACATGTCGGACACTGCCAGCGAGGTGACCTGCGACATGGCGCTGTTCGGGTCGATGTCCTCGCGAAAGAAGTCCTTCACGATCGAGACACCGAGCATCGAACGCGCTTCTTGATGCTCGATGCCGACCGACTGGCCGGTCCATCGTTCGAGCCGCGACGTGATGTCCTTCTCGACGACCTCCGGGGGCATGCCGGGGTAGAGCGTCACGATCTGCACGGCTGGGGCCTTGAAGATCGGCAGCAGGTCCGTGGACAGGCCGGTCAGGGCGGTGACACCCAAGACGACCAGGCCGAGGGCGGCCACTACGACCAGGTAAGGGTTGCGGAGGGATGCGGCAACGAGGTTCATGCGCGTGGGCTCTCTGCAACCCGGGTGCTGTTCGCGAGCTAGTTCGACGGCATGGGCAAACGCCCTCGAACAACAAGCAAGCACACTAGCACTCGGGCGCGCGATCTCCGCCTATGACCTATGGGTTCCGCAGTTTCAGCGTCCAAGTCTTGCCGTCGACAGCCTTGCCCAGTTCGAGCTGCAGCGATCGTTGTTTCGTTTGGGCCGCGAGGGTTGGGGTCACGGTCGTCGCCAACGTGGTGCATTGCTTGCCATGGCGAATGGTCAGGCGCATGGGGTGTTGGCACGAGAGTTTGCGAATCGAGAACTGGCCGTGCTTCGACGTGCGATCGAGGCGCGGCTGGATTGTCGGGGTGGTGCAGTCGGCGGCGGCAATGCAGATCGTGCAGTCGGTCAGCGGTTGTCCGGCGAGGTCGAATACATGGCCAACGAGTTGCCCTTCGTGCTTCGGTTGTTGGCGCGGCTGGTTTTGTGTCTCGATTGCGTCCTTGGTCAGGTGTAAGACCTCGAGCTTACGGATCGCGCTGTGGGCGATGGGCGGTGCGGTCTCGCCGACGAAACTGGTGATCGCCGGCCTGACGAACGCGCCCGCGTCGCGTGCGCGAGCTGCGACTGGAATGAGGACCGTCACATAGCCGTCGGACGAACTGACTGCATGCACGATGTCGAGACCGCTGTTGCTTGGTGCATGCAGGGCGTGAGGCGGTGGTGCCTTGGCACGTTTATGCTGCACCTTGCTGGCAAGCATCACTGGGAATCGTACCGGCACACCGGCGAGCGGCTGGCCATCCTTGGCGAGCACGCGCAAGCGGTAGAGAACTTCGATGACCTGGTCCTCGGTCGCCACCGAGACGTTCTCGTCTAGGGCGTGTTGGTTGGCTGCGGGCATGACCATGTGCGGTTCGATTGCGTCGACAAGGCGTTGCGGTGCGAATCCAACCGGGCCTGAGCCGATGGCCGATGTCGCGCGAATCGCTTCCGGTTTCGCCAAATCCACACGTTGCACCCGCGCAACGAGTGGCTTGCCGTCGACGAGCCGGCCCATTTGTCCGCACACGACCCACAAGATCGGATCGTTGGGCGAGAATGCGAGCAACCATGGCTCTCGATTGGCGAATGCATCGGCGGCGACGTGCACGACGAAGTGGCAGGCCTTGCGCGTCTTGGTTTGCGGCCAGTAGATGGTGGCCCGGGTCATCATGTCGGAGCCGTGGAATAGTCGACGGGTTACTTCGATCGTCGAGCCACCGGGAAAGTCCCACGTGCCGGCGCTTCGCACGACTAGCAGTCGCGGCGCCTCGGGTTCCGCTTCTTGGGCTTGGCTGCTGGTCGCCAGAATGGCGAGTACAGCGAGACGCGAAAGCAGTGATGTGGGACTCATGGCGTAGACGGCGATGTAGCTGCGCAAGTAGCCGACGAAGTTTCCGCAGCGCCACGTTTGCGGGTTTCGGCCTGGGGAGGGATGAGAATACTAGGAAGACGATCAAGATCCGGGAGAGTTGCGTCTTCTTGTGATGGATCGCCGGCTACGAATTGAGTAGCGCCGAGTAGTTGATGGGGGCGTGGTCGGACAGAGCTTCGTGTGGTTCGAACCAGCGGCGGTCAGCCAAGGATGCCTTCGCTTCGGCAAGGTCTTGTTCCGTTGGATCGCGCAGCAACGTGCCGTCGGCAGCGATGTGGTGGAGCACACCTCCATGGGTGTAGCCAAAGCGGCGCGGCGGCAGTGTCGGCACGATGTCGCGATCATTGACGACGCGATGTACCGGGCACTGCAAGGTGGCATAGAAGGCAGCATCGCCAACGCGTGGCGCGCCAAACGTGTAGCAGACGGCAAAGGCTCGGCGGCAACTCGCCAATGTCGCCAGCGCGCCGCCGAGGCTGTGGCCAGTGACGAGAGTTGGTACCTGCAAGGTGTCCAGTGCCGTCGCTACTTGATCCCACACCTTGCCCAGCGCGCGAGCGAAGCCTTCGTGCACCAAACCTCCGGGGGGCCATTCGGTGGTGGCGACGCGCACGTTGGTCCACCAGTCGCGCAAGTTCTGGGTGCCGCGGAATGCGAGCACTGCAAACGTGCCGCCATGAACCAGCGAGGCTTGCGTGCTGCCTGCGTCGAAGAACTGTAGCTCGCGCAAATCGACCGCTCGGAAGAACTCGGCCCGCCCGTCGCGACGGTAGATGGTGCGCGAGATCTCGCTACACCACCACGCGTTGCCGAGATGCCATTCGGTCAGTTCCGCTTGCAACACCGGCCGGTTGCCAGGCGCGGCAAAGAAGTCTGTCGCTTTGCCCGGGTCGAGTACCGCTTCCCAGCTCTTGTCGCGTGCCATGTCTGCCGCCATTGTGACGGATGCACCGCGCGATCGTCTACGGTTCCTGCGGCAACGAACGAGAACGTACCTATGCGTCTACCGATGATCTTCCTGACCGGGCTGCTGTTGACTGCTTGCGGCGTCGCACCTGGTTCCACGCGTTCGCGTGTGTTCTTGCCAGCGATGCGCCTCGACGACTCTGGCGGCCTCAAGAACGTCGCCCGCATCACCGACAAGCTCTATCGCGGTGCCCAGCCGACCGAACAGGGCTACCAGCAGCTCAAGGATATGGGCATCAAGACCGTGATTAGCTTCCGTCGCTTCAACGATTCGCGCGCCGAGGTCGAGGCTGCCGGCCTGGAGTTCGTGCGCATTCCGATCTACGCGAGCATCGGTTCCAACCCGCCGACGGATGAGCAGCTGCAGTTGTTCTTCGACACGGTGTTGGATCCGGAGAAGCAGCCGGTGTTCATGCATTGCAAACACGGCAAGGATCGCACCGGCATGATGGCTGGTTTGTTCCGGATCGAACGCCAATGCTGGACCAATCAGGAAGCCATCGACGAGATGCAGGCGTTCGGCTACCACGATGTGTTCCGCGACTTGATCGGATTCGTGCGGGGCTACGAAGCGCGCAACTACGAGGCGCCGCAATCACCAAGTCGGGCGCAGACTCTGCGGTGACGCGGGGAGGGGGAGCTGGTTGGTGCGATGGGCTCCCTAGCAAGTCTCCGCACACCGCTTCGGCATACAGCCTCTGCCGTTCTCTAACTCGGCGTGTCGGCGCGGCTGAAGTGCAGCCACGAGCCAAGCAACACCAGCACCCCGCCACCCAGGGCTAGCAACAGCGCTTGCTCTTGCACTTCATCCGAACCGAGGGCCGCCTGCAGGCTCCACGCCCACGGCACGAAGCGCCAGTAGTCGTCCGAGCTAGCCGCGAGACTGCCGATGATCAGACCGACAACTCCGAGGATCAGCGGCAAGGCGAATGACGAGTATCGCTGCGCGACCCACGAGACGATGGCCATTGACGGTAGGAACGCGACGAAGGCGCGGAACGGACTGCCGAAGGTGATGTCCCAGCGCACTGGGCCGATGCCGACCATCAAGGCGACTGCAGAGGTGAGCGCGCTGAGCATCAACGTGCCGACTGCGATCAACCCGAGGATGCCGGTGGTCTTGGCCCAGAACATTGCGTGGCGCGAGACCGGTTGGGCCAGGACATGCTTGAGTTGATTGGACGAATGTTCGAGACCCCAAAGCATGCCGATCAAGATCGCGCCGCCGATATGCAGGCACGTGGTCGACCAGGTTTGGACCGTGAATCCCACCATCACTTGCCAGCGTTGGTCTGGCTCGCTATTCGCCAGTTCGGTTTGCGTCAAGACCATCCAGGCCAGGCCCGCGATCAGCGTTGGGATGCCGAGGGCCAGCCAAACCGCCATCGTGCGGCGGTACTTCAGGAGCTCAGCGGACAGTGCGCGCAAGTAGCTTTGCATCAGGCTGCCTCCTCATCGGCTGCATCGGTCAGCTCGAGGAACAGATCCTCCAGGCTCGCCGAGTGCGGTTCGAGGTGGTGCACATTGACGCCGGCTTGCACTAGCTCGCGATTGATTTCGGCGGCAGATTGTCGCGGCTCCTGTAGCACCCAGAGTCCGTCTTCGGTGTGTTCGAGCTTGCTGCCCTTGTCGCTGAGGATCGACTTCGCGAGTTCGTCCGGTTCGGCCCGCAGTCGCAGGGCAGGCTTCGATGCCGCCCGCAGTTCACTGAGCGGACCTTCGAAGCGACTGACGCCGTCGTGCAGGATGCCAACGTGCGTCGCAACTTGTTCGACTTCTCCGAGTTGATGGCTCGACAGCAAAACCGTGGTGCCCCGTTCGGGCATGGCCTTGATCAGTGCGCGCACTTCGCGGATGCCACTGGGGTCGAGGCCATTGAGCGGTTCGTCGAGAATGACCAATTCGGGCGTGCCGAGCAGGGCGTTGGCGAGGCCGAGTCGACCCTTCATGCCCAGTGAGTAGCCTTTGACCTTGCGGTTGGCGGCGTCGCTGAGGCCGACGAGCTCGAGTGTTTCGTCGATGGTGGACTTCGGTAGTCCACGTAGGCGGCGCGTGACTTCGAGATTCTGGCGGCCGCTCAGGTGACCGTAGGCGGATGGCGCTTCGACCATCGCACCGATGCGGCTGAGGGCGTCGAAGCGATGTTGCTTGAGCGGCTTGCCAAACAGCTCGATCGAACCGTGGTGGCCGCGCGCCAAGCCGAGCAGCATGCGCAGTGCTGTGGTTTTGCCCGCGCCATTGCGTCCGAGCAGCGCGTAGATCTGGCCTGGGTGGATCGTCATCGAGGCGTCGCGAACCGCGCGCACGTTGCCGAAGTTTTTGGCGAGGTTGCGGATCCGCAACAGAGGGGCCGGAGATTCTGGCATGTTGATTTACGGGTGCGACGAGTGCTGGCCTGCAGTGGCCAGAGCGAATCCGATCCTGCTGCCGGGTCAGGACTTGTTGGCAAACTCTGCTACTTCTTGCTCGGCAGCTTGCTCCGCAGTTCGCTCTCCTGCTTGCTCCGCAGGGCCTTGCTGAAGAACGCATCGACTCGCTTCTCAAACTCGTCCGGCACCTTCAGCCACGGCGTGATGTGGCGGGCGCCAGGGACGACCCACAGCTGCTTTGGTTCGCCAGCAGCCTCGAACAGCTGTCGGCCGAGAGCGACGGGCACGATGTGGTCGTCTTCGCCGTGGATCACGAACAGCGGGCGCGGCTGCAACGCAGCCAGGTGGTCGACTGGATCTTGGCCTGCGGAGACGAACAGCGGGACCAAGGCTCCGAGTGCTGGCGCGGCCGATGCGGCGATGGCTCGATAGCTTGGGAATGTCGACTCGGCGACGACCGCACGCACCTGTGGGCGTTGGGCACTCGCCACGATGGCGATGGCGCCGCCGAGGCTGTGGCCAAATACCAAAGTGCGGTTGGGGTCGCGAGTGAGCGCGTAGTCGATGGCCGCGATGGCGTCGGCGACGGTGCCGTCGCGTGTTGGGGATCCGGCGCTCTTGCCGTAGCCGCGGTAGTCGAACAGCAGGACGGCAAAGCCCTTCTTGGAGAGCCAATCGGCATAGCGCGCATGCAGCGTCAGGTTGGCTGCGTTGCCGTGACAGTAGACAACTGTGCCGCGGTGCTTGCCATGTGGTGCGAGCCACCATCCGTGCAACCGCGGTCCGCTTGGGGCCGCGAAGGCGATGTCCTTCGGGCGCGAGTCGAGTTCTTCGCCGGTGCCGTAGATGTTCTGGTTGGGGTAGTAGAACAGGCTGTCCGCGATGCTCCAGAGCACGACGTAGCCGATGGCTAGAGCGGCGAGCAACAGGCCGATCACGACCATCAGTTTGGTGGGCGAGGTGCGCACGCGTGGGGTGGTCGTTGGCGTTGGAGTTGGGGCAACCGGCAAAGTGTTCGTGCTCACAGTCCGATGGTCGTCGCCAACGAATTGGTCGATACGTAGCCGCCGGGGTTATTGGGCGCCGTCGCATCAAGGATCACACCGGCGGTGAACAACTGCTGGTCGACGAGTGCTGCGTTGCTCGGCACTTGCACGAGTTGGTTGACGTCGCCGGTGAAACCGGTGATGGCGAGCAGTAGGAGGTCCGCCGACGAAGACAGGATGCAGTTTGGGTGTGCCCCGATTACCGCCAGGTTGAGCGGCAACGGCAGTGCCCCGGATGTCGTGTAGGAATAGCCATAGACGAACAGCGTGAACGACAGCGGCTTGCCGCCTTGGATCGCGATCGTGTAATTGCCACCCAGGGTCGGGTTGCCAGTCGCGGAAATCGTTGGAATGCCGTTCGAGCCGGTGCACGTGCCATTGCCAAACACGGCGAAGTTGCTGCCGCCACCGGTGCCTCGCAAACGGTTGATCTCGCCGAGCAAGGCGGTGCGCGCCTGCTGCACGATGGGGTTGCCGCTGTTGTTGAGGTTGTTCGTTTCCCATGGATCGTTGATCAGGTCGAACAACTCGTCGCTGCCACCGGAGTAGCGGTGGATCAGCTTGTATCGCGCATCGCGAATCGTGGCGTGGCCATTGCTGTTCGGCGCTGGCCAGCTGGTACCGGTGAACTGCTCGGTGTAGGCAAATTGACGCAGGGCCGTTTGGTTGGGGTCGCTCAGGTAGGGGGCTAGGCTAACGCTGTCGTGTACCGTGAACGGCGGCAATCCAGTCGTTGCGTTGGTGAGGTCCAAGACCGTCGCGAACACGTCGACGGCGCACGCCAGCGCGGTGACTTCGCGACCCGGTTGCTGTACCGCGGGGCCGGATACCAGCAGTGGCACATTGACGCCGCCTTCGTAAGGCGTGCCCTTCGCACGCAAGCCGTCGAACGGAGCCACCGACTGACGCTGCACCGTGCCGTTGTCGCCGATGAAGATCACGTTCGTGTTGTTCATGACGCCGCTGCCTAGCGTCGCGAACAGGCGCCCCATTTCTGTGTCGAGCGACTCGACCATGGCGCGATAGAACGGGATGTTCGCGGGCGTATGGGTCGTGGCCTGCGGATTCAGGCCGGCGAGGTTTTGCGTGTGCAGACTGGCAGGTGGCGCGTGATACGGAATGTGCGGCGCCTGGTAGGTCAACACGCAAACCCACGGGTTCGCTTGCGATTGAATCCACGCGAGCGCGTCATTGGTGTTTTGGGTCGTGCAGTAGGTGGTCGTTGTCGCCGCGACGCCGTTGACGACCCGCGTCCAGTTGCTGTAGCTCGGGATCTGTCCCTCGAGCGAACCCGCGTGGTGGGAATAGCCACCGAAGATGCGCGGCGAGTCGGGGGACGCGACTGCGTTGTTGAGGTGCCACTTACCGATCAACGCGTGTGCGTAGCCCGATTGCGCCGCGTCGAGCACTTCCGGCAACGTGCGTTCTTCTGGTCGCAACAGCCCGACCGTCGGTGGATTGGCACCGTGCGAGATCCACCGGCCGACCAACGTGCGGAACGGGTACCGTCCCGTCATCACACAGGCTCGCGTCGGCGAACAGCTCGGGTTGGCCCAGGCGTTGCGAAACAACACACCGCTACTCGCCAACGCATCAATGTTCGGAGTCGGCGGCGGGCTCGAGCCTTCCTGATAGGCGCCGACATAGTCCACGCCAATATCATCGGCCACAATCAACAACACGTTGTGGTTCTGCGCACCCGCAACGCCACAGCCCAACAGCAACAGGAAGAACAAGCGCATGACGCACTCACTCTAGCCGGTACTGTGCCAGGCACAGAAGTAACTTGTTCGCGGCACGGCCAGCGCCCTGCACTGGCCGCATCAGGTCTCGACCGCGGGGGGCGTGACCCGAACGTGTTAGTGCAGTGGAATGCGAACTGCGTTCGAGGTCGCGGCAAATCCGACGGACGATGGCTCAAGTGCCAGCCATTGCGCGAACAGCGTCTGGCCGCTCAGGGCCGAGTTGTTCGGGATCGGCACATCCGCAATCTTGACGCCGCTGCCCGCCATCGACCAGGTCCACTGGTAGGCCGCCGGTCCCATGGTGAACATCTGGAACGATGGTGAGATCGCCAATTGCAAGTTGAGAGGCAGCGAACTGTTGGTCAGTGCCGTATCCCACATCAGATACGTCGGCGTGCCCTGAGTTGCTCCGGTCAGCGTGACCTTGAAGTTCGACTCACCAAGCATCGCAGCGAACGGCACTGCGGCAATCATCTCTCCGGATCCGGTGATTCCTCCGGCGCCTACCGAACTTGGCAGGGCACCGGTCTCAGACCCTAGCGTCGGTCCGTCGAACGGAAACGTGCCGCCTGCGACGCGTGGGTCCGTCAGCGTCTTGAGGATGGCGACGAGTGCCGCCTTCTCTGCTGGCGTGTAGTTGCGCGGAGTCAGCACCGAGGCTTGGTTGGGGTGGCCGTTGCCACCTTGGTTGTAGAACTCGATTGCGTCTTCAAGTGTGCTGACAGCACCGTTGTGGAAGTATGGGCCCGCGAGTTCGACGTTGCGCAAGCTTGCGATCCGGAAGCTACCGCGATCCTCTGGCTGGCCGGTCACCAGTGCCCGACCAAGGTCTTCCGTTGGTGGTCGTAGTCCGACGTTGTGGAACACCAACCGAACCGGAGTGCCAAACGTGCCAAAGTAGCCGCTAGTGAATGGCTGCGACATTTGTCCAGCGACTGGGCCGGTGGTTGGCACGGTCGTATTGAAATCCCCGTGGCAAGAACTGCATGCTGCGGCAGTGCCAACCGGTGTCGTGAACAGCGTATGGCCTAACTGCTCTTCAGCCGTCAGGGTCGCCTGGTTGTTCAGGTGTAGATCCCACTTTGACTGATCGGAGTTGAGCGTGCGAATGTAGGTCGCGATGGCCTGCGTGACGTTTTGCTTGCTCAGCACCGTGGTGCCGAACGCTAGCTGGAACATGTCTGGGTAGGTGCGGCCGGCGATGAAGTTCTGCAGTCGGCCCGGCAGGTTGCTAGCCAGCGTTAGCGGCACGACCGACGTCAGCTTCTGGGTGACGTCTTGCCAGGTGCGGCCGGCGAACCCCATCTCGACGGGGTTGAGTGGCGGCACGGCGATCAGGTCTTCCAGGCTGGCCTTGCTGCCGGTGTAGCCGAGGGGGGTGACGTAGCCGCTGTTGATGACGGTCGGTGCCCTTCGGTGGGTGACCTGCTCCCCGAAGCCGCGCAAGGCATGAGCGATCAGCTGTGCATTGGGACCCATCAGGGCGATGCCGGGCGAACCGCGCTGGTCGTCGGCCGTGCCATAGGTGTTGTCCGCGCCGGGGTTCCAGCTGTTGGCGGCACGCGGGTCGATCCCGGCACTACTGAGCTTGTGGCACGTGGCACAGGCGACCTTGTTGGTGGAAGACAGCTGTTCATCGAAGAACAACGCCATTCCGAGCAGGACCTTGTCCGCGTTCGGTTGGTTGTTCGGCGGTGCTAGCGGTGGCGGGAAGTTGGTCTGCGCGATGGCAGTTGTGACCAACAAGAGCGACGGACCGAGAATGCGTAGCATCGGGGACTCCTCCTAAGTTGCTTCCAGGCATGGCAAGCGGGGAACGCCGCAAGCACCGGGGGTGGTGGCTCGAGGCAGGTCAGGCGAGCGTCGGGACGGCAAACCATGTGCCGCGTTGAGTATGAGCGACGACGCAGGGGCTAGCACGATGGCTCGAGCTGGTCACAGTCGAGATTCCGATGATGTCGGCGGTATCGCGTTGTCCGAATCCGGAGCGCACGGCTGCGCCATCTGGACTTACGTGGCTTTGCCGAAGGCAACCTCGGGCGGTCAAGCAGTTGGGCGTTACCGACGTGGGACCGAGGCTCCGATCCTGTCGGACCGCGTGGTTGTCGCGCTCAGCTTGCGCCAAGTTCAGCGGGTCCCCGATCACCGTGTCCCGGGTCAGCGGGGCGTGACTTCCATTGCCTCGGCCTGTTCTTCCATGCGGGCAACCATGCGGAACTGCACCCGGGCGCGATCGAGGTTGTGGTTGTCGCGGTTGACCTTGAAGTAGACGTCGCCCGCCAGGTGGTCTGCCAAGAACCGCAGGCCAATCGTGTAGGTGACGACCCGTGCGGCGAACGGCATCAGTTCGACTTCGACGTTGGATAGCGCCCCGCCCGTGCCGTCGAGGTAGCCATCGACTAGTGCGCGATATAGTGTCAGGTCGGTGCCTACTTTGCTTAGGTCGCGTTCGTCCTCGTCGCTGGTTGCCGCAGTGAAGCGCACCAGGTCGCCGAAGTCGTACAGTGAGTAGCCCGGCATGCAGGTGTCGAGGTCAACGATGCATTGCGCGCGACCCGTGCGATCACAGAACAATACGTTGTTCAGTTTGGTGTCGCCGTGCACCGTGCGCGTTGGGATTTCACCGCTTCGCAACATGCGCTCAATGACGAACGCCATCTCGCTGCGTGTCTCGGCAAACTCAATGTCGTCGGCGCAGTCCTTGGCGCGATTGCGCGGGTCCTCATCGAGTGCGTCGTGAAACTGCTGCAGTCGATGAGGCGTGCTGAAGAACTTCGGTAGCGTTTCGCGCAGGTTGCTCGCGTCGAGGTCGGCCAGTTGTGATTGGAACCAACCAAAGCCTTTGGCGGCTTCGAACGCCTGCTTGGTGCCACTGCAGTGGTCAAAACTGGTCGTGTTTTCAATGAACGAATAGGTGCGCCATTGGCCGGCGTCACCGACCAAGTACGAGCGGTCTTCGTTGGTGTTTACTAGGTCGAGTATGCGGAACCCGTCGAGCGTTCTGTTGCCCGCCATCTTCTTGCGCAGATGGCTACTGACGGTCTCGATGTTGTGCATGACCGCTGGGATGTCGTGAAACACCTTGTCGTTCATGCGCTGGTGAAGGAAACGCACGTCTGCACCTTCTTGCGACCACGTCGAAACGAACGTGTCGTGGATGTGGCCGCGCTGCAACGGCCGCACATCCTTGAGTCCGCCGGCGATCGCGAATTGCTGCACAACGTGGTGCAGTTCTCTTGGTGTTGGCCTACGACTTGTCATCGCAGTGGCTCGCCGGCATTGACATGAAAGTGCAGGTGCTTGCTGTCTTGGTATGCGCCAAGGTTGGTTAGCACCCTGGCGCGGCCGTGCTGTTGCTCGATGTCGCGGGCCACGTCGCGGACGACTGCTAGTAGTTGGTGCAGCAGAGATTCGTCGGCCTCGCCGAGGTTCGTTAGCGATGGCACGTGGCTCTTCGGGATCACGACGATATGCACGGGCCAGAACGGCTTTGTGTGGTGGTAGGCGAGTACCGTGGTCGTCTCTTGCACAACCTGGACCTCCGTGCGCCCGCTCAGTACTTGGTCACAATAGAAGTCCGAACTCATCTCCGGCCATGGAACGCCGCAACGCGTCGCAACTCAAGTCCCTGGCCCAGTTGTGCGTTGGGGCTTACCGTGTTGCGGTAACGCAGCAGGTCCGGCGTAACGGCCGGACCCGGCGATGCGATCGAGTGTTTGCGCGGGCAAGCTACAGCCGCGCGGGCCGACCTAGGCGAGCGCGTTGTCGATGATCGCGCTGATCTTTTCGAGTGCCGCTCGCATCTGCACGCGCTCGTTCTCGGCGTTCTTGACCGCCGCGAGGATGGCTCCGAGGTCGCCACCGGCAATCGCTGTTGCCGCTGCCTTGCGGCCGGGCTTGCCCTTGGCCTTCTTGGCTGGTCCGCCGCCGGCGGCCTTCGACTTGATGTTGTAGACCAGCGCCACCGTGCAGCCGACCTTCTTGGCGATCTCGGCTGCCGTCATGCCCGTGCTCAACAGCGAGCGAATCTTACCTGACTTGGAACTTGGGTCGGCCTTCCGACCTCTGCGCTTCTTGGTTGCCATGCTTTGGATCGTGGCGAAACCTCAAGAAAATAGAAAGGGTAAACGTTTGTATCGGCCGTATTTGTTTGTTGGTTATCGTTGGGACGTTGGCGAGCGAAGTCGGTGATTCGACAAGAAGTGCTCGTTGTATTTTCCTAAGTTGGATGCATTCGTCGGCGCTGTGGGCAAGGAGTTGCCGAGATGCCTGAGGCGTTCTCCGGGGTTTTCACCGCCTGCCCACAAGACTATTAGAGCTCCATTCGTGATCAACTTCGTGCCGTTGCTGGTTTCCGCTGCTTTCCTGTCGGTGCTCACGGCCCCGGCACCGCTTGTCGATCGTGCCTTGCCGATGGGTGAAGGGGCTTTCGGCAATGGCAAGGTGCCGAAGCAGCCGGGTTGGGCTGCCGGAGTGCTGTCGGCAGCCAACGATCCGCACCGTGTCTACATGCGCTGGGTCAACGGTAGCGAAGACTTCGTGTTTCGTGGTGATGCCGATGCGGTGAATGCTGCACTGAAGTTGTTTGCCGCGATCAAGGATGACAAGAATCAAGTCGTCGTCGTGGCAGGGACGGGAGAGACCAAGAGTTTTGAGGGCAAGGTTGTGCCCTACGACTGGCACCTCTATGTGCCAACCGGCATCGCATTGTTCTTCGCGCAGCAGGAGAAGGGCACGAACGTGATGGTCAAGCATCCGCGTTTGATGATTCATATCACCAAGCAGTTGCCCGTTGAGAAGCTGAAGATCCCGGCGGGTCTCAGTGTGCTTGGTGTCGAAGATCTTGTCGCGACCTACAGGTCGGGTCTGGCTAGTCAGGAGCGAAGGGTGCGTATTCACAGCCTCAGTAGCTTGGGGCGATACGCCTACGTCGACGGTAGCCTTGCGCCGCTCGCGGCGGCGTTACAGGACAAGGACGAGATCATTCGCATCGTTGCCGCGCGCACGAAGGGGAGCTAGGCCAGTTCGACGAGTTCCGTGCCCTGGAA